>JBGOVO010000090.1:0-11467 GCA_041478145.1 Methylomirabilia bacterium | reverse complement strand
TTGCCGAGGTTCTGGGCGATCCACGTCCCGACCGCGCGGCTGGTGATCGTGGGGTTCAGGGCCTCGTGGAAGGTCAACGGGCTCGTGTCCGGCTTGGCGCTGATCTCGTCGGACTGGCTCACCGAGATGAAGAGCACCTTGGACTTCTTGGTCTGCTCGTTGATGGCCATCTGCACGTGAGCCGCCAGCCCGCCCACGACGAACTGGACCTTGTCGTTCTCGATCAGCTCCTTGGTCCGCTGGGCCCCGACCGCGGGCTTGAGCTGGTCGTCGCGGAAGAGGACCTCGACCTTGCGGCCCAGGACGCCGCCCTTGGCGTTCAGCTCATCCATGGCGAGCGTGGCGCCGCTCTGCTGGTCGGCGGCCAGAGCGCCGAAGGGCCCGGTGAGCGGGAGAGGGAAGCCGATCCGGATCGGATCCTTGGACTGAGCCCGAAGAATGGTCGGGAACGACAGGGCCGCGGCGCCGGCCGCGGTGGTTGCCAGGAATGAGCGCCGATCCATGGATTGCCTCCTCTGCGTCGAGTGAGCGCGCCTCTCGGGGGGACAGGTGGCCGGTATCATAGGAGCCCGTCCGGTTCGTGTCAATCGCGTCGCGATGCCGCACCTTTGCGCGGATTGCGCGGTGCGTCGGCCCGGGGCAACGCGGGAGGGCGGCGGCGCGTCTAGCCGGCGAGGCGCGCGAGGCAGGCGGGGAGCGCGCGCGGGCTCTCGCAGAGCGCGTCCGCGCCCGCGTCGGCCAGCTCGCGGTCGTCCCCGAATCCCCACCGCGCGCCGATGGACCGGATGCCGTGGAGCTTCGCGGCCGTGATGTCGAGGCCGCGGTCGCCGACCATGACGGAGGTCTCGGCCCGGATGACGCCCGTCTCCAGGAGATGCGCGAGCAGGTCGATCTTGCGATCGAAGCGCCCGCCGGGCTCGGCCCCGTAGACGGCGGTGAAATGCCGCCCCAGGTCGAAGTGGGCGACGATGCGGGTGGCGGCGTGCCGGGTCTTCGCGGTGGCCACGAACAGGGCGCCCGCGAGCCGCGCGGTCCCGTCCAGCATCTCGGGGACGCCGTCGTACACCCGGTTCTCGTAGAGGCCCACGTCGTCGTAGCGGGCGCGGTAGTGCGCCAGCGCCGTCTCGATCAGGGCCGGGTCCGGGGTGCCCAGCAGGGTCGAGAACGTCCCGCGCAGGGGCGGCCCGATGTAGGCCGCGAGCACGTCGTCGGCGGGGCAGGGGCGCCCGAGCCGGTCGAGCGCGTGGCGGATGGATCCGATGATGCCCGCGCGCGAGTCGGTCAGCGTGCCGTCGAGGTCGAACAGGACGGTGAGGCCGCTCATGCCTCTCGCCGCTTCACGGTGATCTCCGTCTTCACGGAGCGTCCCACAAGCAGGAACGATGATGACATTCGAGCTCGCCGGTCGACTGTCGGCATAGACGCCATCATGCCGCGGCGGGGCCGCTCGATCAACGGGTTTCAGTGCTCGAAGGTTCGGAGCCAGCGCGTTGCCTAACCACCGTTATCCGTCGCGCAACTCTTTCGGTCTTGAACGTGGGCGCGCGTTCACGCAAGACTTGGCGTGATAGCAGAGCAAAACATCTACGGTCGAGTGGAGAGGGGTGACCACGATAAACAAGAAGGTGCAGCGCGAGAAAGTCCGACAACTCCTCGAGGATCCGAAGGTCAACGATGCACTCCAACGGAACAACTTATTTTAAATCAAGGGAGGACGGTTCGTCTACAACCCGAAAGCCCGCGCCCTACGGATCCATCTCAACGTGCAGCACACGGCCGCCATGAACTTTGACGGCACTCAGACGACGAGGCTGAGCAGCGGGGGGCCGCGCGTGAGCGGGCGGAGCAGGAAGAGACGGAGCCGGCCGGCGAAGCCGGAGGGCGGACCGAGGCGCGGCGGGAGATGGTGCCGGCGTAGACGTTGACACGGGCCGGACGTTTGTTCACCGTACGTATACTTGTCGGGCTTTGGGTGATCCAGTTGTTAGACTACTCGCGTTGTGACCGACGGGTGGTACCCTGACGAGCCCGAGACCGATTTTGAAGAGCCAATCGGTCGGCCTCGGGATCGGGAAATTGACGAGGCGAAGGATGTTCTGTTGCGGGACATCTTCGCCGTGCAACCTGACCGTGTTTTCTACAGTCGGCAGATCGAACTATTGGTGGAGCGTCGGTTCTTCCACTGGATCACGACAAGGGCGCTTGGGGAGTTAGCGGCAGAAGGCAGGATCGATTCGAGGGTAAGGGAGATCCGAGAGGGGTTGGTTGTGCGCTTCTACTGGTCGAAGAGAAACCGTTACTGGCGACGGGCGGCGGCGCGGATCGGGGAACTAGTGCGTGAGTACGCGGAGGATAGGGTCGGGCGAGCCCTGGGCAACCACGGAGAAATGATGTTCGATGCCGCGCTGCCAAAGGTTGGATTCATGCCACGGGGGGAGGACGTACAGGAATGGGCAGGCCGTCGATGGGAGAAGACCGGCCATGACTTGGACCGAGTGATCGAACGCGATGGCGTGTTCTACGGAGTAGAGATTAAGAATGCGTTGGACTACATCGAACGTGTCGAGCTGGTCACGAAAGTGGAAATGTGCGCGATGCTTGGATTGCGGCCCCTCTTCATTATGCGGTTTGCGCCTAAGAATTACATCGAAATGGTCCGCCAAGCCGGTGGCTTTACGTTGCTCTTCGAGTACCAGATGTACCCACCCGGATACGAAGCGTTGGCGCAGCGGCTCAAGGACGAGCTGGGTCTCAAGGTAGGGTGGCCTTTACAGGTTGGAACAGGCACGGTCCAGCGGTTTCTGAGCTGGCACGAGGCGCAGCTTCGGGAAGGCTAGGAGTATGTGTGAATTCGGGATGGAATTCACACGATGTAGGCCAGAAGTGGGCGAAAGTATAGGAGTTGGTCGTTACCCCTATGAATACAAAGTTGGCTACCGGGGCGCGCGCCTGTCGCGCAGGCTGATTGACGGGCCGCGCGGCGGAGCCTACGCTGAGGCCAATGTCTATGTCCAGCCGAGGGCGCGGCGGCGCTCCACCCAACGCGGCATCCAGTCGGATTCCGGCGGCGCATCGCAAGATGCAAGAGGCACAGTTCTTTTTCTCGAGGCTCGGGCGGAAGCCTCCCGTGGATACACTGTTTACCGCCGGACAAGTACACCGTTTTCACCTCAGCGCATTCTTGAGCACCGCAAAGAGCGTTTTCAGTGTCGCAACGGTGGAACTGCAAGACGGCACGCCCCTCAAGACATGGCGGGACACGTTGTCGGCGGAGGACCAAGATTTCCTCCTTGCCGTGCTCGGGCAACGCGATTTGGAAACACACGGCCGCGGAATCCGGGTCGAAGAACAAGAGTATCAGTTTGAACCAGTCACGAAGACGGGATGGTTGGCAGAACTTGTCCCTGAACGGTTCTTTGTCATAGGGGAGCGTCGGTATGGCGCTTACTTCGTCGCATCGCGCATCTTGGGCTTGCTGGCCGGCTTCCTTGGCTACGTCGAGGCGAGCAAGGCACCGTCCAACGCTCGGCGTGCCAACCCGTCCGGAGGTTAGTTGAGAGGCTGCTCCTTCGAGTTCTGTCTCACCAAGTCGCGGAGAATTCCGACCAAGCGTTTACGCCGAGGGCTGTGCCGGCGTGAGGACAGGAGAGATGAGAGCCGCCGTACTCGTGCGCAAGTCGAACCAGCAGGAAGCCGCGGCCGACGAGAGGCCGGTGGCGGTCCAGCTTCGGGAGTGTGAAAGCGGTCCTCAAGGGGCAGATAGAGGCTTCTTCCGGCTCATCAGGATCTCCGTCTTCACGGAGTTGGCGATGAAGCACTGCTCGTGGGCCAGGTGGTGTAGCCGCTCCTCTTCGTCGGCCGGCGGGCGCTTCTCGCCGCCGTAGACGATCGTCGGGTTGAGCGTCACCGCGCTCACCCAGATGGCCCCCCGCTCGTTCTTGCGCAGCACCCCCACCGCCTCGTCCTCGTAACGCTCGACCAGGAAGCCCTGGCGCATGGCCACGAAGAGAAAGGTGAGCATGTGGCAGCTCGCGATCGAGGCGACGTAGGCCTCCTCGGGATCGACGCCCGCGGGGTTGGAGTAGGGCACGGGCACCACGCTGGGCGACGGGGAGGCGGGGACGGTCACGCCGCCGTCGAACGTCCACGTGTGCTCGCGGGAGTAGCGGCCCTTGAGAAAATCGCCGCCTTCCGGCAGCGCCCACCGGACCGTCGCCTTGTGCTCAGCCATGGCTCGTCTCCTCGAGTCTCGCGGATCTGGCGGTCGTGGACGCGCGCGCGCAGCCAGAGGGCCGTCACCGCCCCGACGAGGGCCATGAGCATGTCCCACTGAGTGTCCCACTGATCGCCCTGCGTGCCCAGGAAGGCGTCGGTGGCCTCGCCGCCGATCAGGAGCGCGAGCGGCTCTCTACCAGTCACCCGCGTACTGGGTGCGGTGGGGAGCGGTCAGGGTGAGGAGCCGGGCGCGGCGCAGCTCCACGAGCTGGCGCGTGTGCAGGAGATCGTGCGCCACCCAGGAGGCGAGCAGGTCCCCCGCGGTGATCGGGCCGAAGGGGGCGCGATACTCGCGGGTCCAGTCGGGCGCGGCCAGGCTCGCGAGCCAGGCGAGCGAGCGCGCGCGCTCGGCGAGGAAGGCGGCCCGCGACTCCCCGTGGTCGCGTACGGTGTACTGCCGCGCGGTCACCCAGCCGGCGGGATCGATCCGCGCCCACGCTTCCTCGGGCCGATGCAGGACCACGTCGAGGCGCGGGCGGAAGTCTTCCCGCTCTTCGTCGTGGAGGTGGCAGGCGACCTCGATCAGTGACCAGGCCTCCGGAGCGGGTCGCGCGCGCGCCTCGTCCGGGGAGATGCCCGTCACGAGGCCGCGGATGGTCTCCGCGCCCTGGGCCAGCTCCCGCCGTAGCACGTCGAGCTGCATCGCGGTCGGCTCACCGACGCAGGGCGGACTGGATCTCGTCGAGCCGGTCCTTCAGCCGATCGGCGACGAGGCCGTTCTTGTAGGACATGATGATCAGCTTCACCGACACCAGGAAGACCCCCGCCTCGAGCAGCATGTCGTGGGTGAAGCCCTTCAGGAACAGCGCGACCAGGAAGAGGACGAAGGTGAGGAGGATGACGAGAAGCGAGCCGGCATCGAGGTACGTGCGGAGACTGGCCATGGGCCCTCCCGGGGGTGCTCGGCTTACTGGAACTCGAGGGTGGCGGCGCGCAGGCCGCAGAGCAACTTGCCCGCCGTCTCGAGACAGCGGTCGTTGGAGGGCGGCATCACCGGGCCCGCGAGCGCGTCGCGGTGCCAGCGCTCGAGCGGCAGCTCCTTGAGGATGCCCCGCCCGCCCGCCAGGCGCAGGGCGCGCTCGGTGGCCATCAGCCCGACGTCGGAGCAATAGGTCTTCGCCTGGTTGACGGCCAGCATGGTGGCCTCGCGGTCGCCCGCCATCTTCACGCAGGCCGCCTCGTGCAGCAGGAGCCGCGCCGCGCGGATCTGGGTGCCCACCTCGGCCACCGTGCGCTGCACCAGCGGGTGATGGCTCATGGGGAGGGTGGAGGGCCGCTGGGTCCGGGTGCGCGCGTACTCGGTCATGTACTCGAAGGCGGCCTCGCCGATGCCCAGGTAGACGGCGGCGTAGCCGAGGGCAAAGCCCTGCAGGTCGATGGTGAGGTACTCGCCCGGGCGGCCCACGACATTGGCGCGATCCACCGCGCAGTCGTACCGGATCGTGTGGCTGATGGTGCCGCGCATGCCGGTGGCGTTCCAGGTGCCCTCGATCTTCACCCCCGCGTCCCGGCTCGGGATCATCGCGGAGACCACTCCCTCGCGGGCGGCGGTCTGGCCCTCCAGGATGCCGGTGACGAAGAAGTAGTCGGCGGCGTCGCCGAGCGAGCAGAACTGCTTCACGCCCGCCACCCGGTAGCCGCCGTCGCCGGTCGGGCGGAACACGGTGTTGAGCACGAACTTGTCGCGGAAGCTCTGCTCGGGCTCGCTCGTGATGGAGGCGACGCGGGCCCCGCGGCCGACGACCTCGCCGAAGTAGCGGCGCTTCTGCTCCTCGGTGCCGAGCTCGGCCAGGAACGTGGTCACCGTCGAGTGCATGTTGAAGGTGAGCCCGGTGGCCGAGCAGCCCTTGGCGATCTCGCGGAGGGCGTGCACGTAGGTGACGGGATCCGCCCCCACCCCGCCGTACTCGCGCGGCACCGTGAGCGCGTGCAGGCCGGCCGCGTGCAGGTCGGCGTAGTTCTCGTAGGGGAACGTGGAGTCGGCGTCGTAGGTGGCGGCGCGGGCCACGAAGCGCTCGCGCGAGAGCGCGGCCACGCGCTCCACCACGCGGCGCTGCTCGTCCGTGAGGGGCGGGAGCGGGAACACGGCGGTGATCCTCCTGGGTGCTAGGGGTCCCGCTAGCCTAGCGCCCCGGCGTGGGCCGGCGCAACCACGGCGGGCCGCGACCCCTGTGGTACTGTGAACGCTGCCATGGCGTCGCCCAAGCGCGATAGCGAGGCCGCCCCCGCGCGGCCCGATCTCCTCGTCGCCGCGCTCGCGGCCGCCGGCTTCGCCATCGCCGTCTACCTCGCCTGGCTCAAGTGGGCGGGTGCCGCCGCCGCGTTCTGCGTGTCGGGCAGCGGCTGCGACATCGTGCAGTCGAGCCGCTACGCGACGCTCCTGGGCGTGCCGACCGCCCTGTGGGGCGCGCTCCTCTACGCGATCATCGGCGTGCTGGCGGTGCTCGGGCTCACCCCGCGGCGCTGGGCCTGGGCCTTCTACCTGGCCGCGGCCGGCGTCGGCGCCTCCGCGTATCTCACCGCGCTCTCGCTGCTCGTCATCCACGCCACGTGCGCCTACTGCCTGGCCTCGGCCGGGCTCACCGGGGCCATCCTGCTCGTGCTCTGGTGGCGCCGCGCCTCCCTGGCGGGCCGGCGGCCGCGCCTCGCGCCGCTGCTCGCCGGCGGCGTGGCCGCGGCGGTGCTGGCCCCGCTCGGGGCCGCCTTCATCTTCGCGATGCCGGCGGGCGGCGGCGCCGGGTTCGAGGCGGCGCTGGCCCGGCACCTGCGCGAGAAGGGCGCGGTGATGTACGGGGCCTACTGGTGCCCGCACTGCACCGAGCAGAAGGCGCTCTTCGGCGACGCGGCCAAGGACCTGCCCTACGTCGAGTGCGATCCGGGCGGGGTGAACGCGCGTCCCGACCTCTGCGCGCAGGCCGGGGTGAAGTCCTTCCCCACCTGGGTGATGGGCGACCAGCGCCGCGAGGGCGTCCAGTCCACGCAGGCCCTCGCCGACTTCTCGAAGTTTCAAGAGCTGGCGAAGCCCCCCCAATAACCCTCTCCCCTCCGGGGAGAGGGCAGGGTGAGGGGCGGTTTTCCCCTCAGTGCGCCCCCGGCGCGCCCCGCGCGCGCACCCGCTTGAGCAGCAGCGCCACCGGCATGCTGCAGATGGCCAGCACCGTGATCAGCCGGAAGTTGTCGACGAAAGCCAGCAGCGTCGCCTGCGCCACCAGCGTCTTGTAGAGAATGCCCACCGCCTGCTGGGCGGCGGCGGTGGGCCCCACCTTGGGGGTCAGCGCGCGCCGGATCGACTCGAGCCGCTGCTGGTACGCCGGATCGTAGGGGGTCATCCGGCCCACCATGATGTTCTGGTGCACCTGCGCGCGCCGGGACACGATGGTGGTGGCCATCGAGATGCCCACGCTGCCACCGAGATTGCGCATGAGGTTGTAGATGCCGGTGGCGCCGCCCATCTGCTCGCGGCGCAGGGTCCCGAACGATAGCGTCGAGAGCGCGATGAAGATGAGCGGGTTGGCGAGGCCGTTCAGGAACGTGACCGTCGCGATGTTCGACCACGCCACGTCGAAGGTGAGCTGGCTGAGCCAGAGGCCGGAGAGGGCGAGCAAGCCGAAGCCGCCCACGATCAGGACGCGCGAGTCCACGACGCCGATGAGGCGCCCCGCCACGATGGCCGACAGGAGCGCGCCCACGCCTCGCGGGCTGGTGGCGAGCCCGGCCTCGAGCGCCGGGTAGCCGAGCAGGGTCTGGAGAAAGAGGGGGAGCAGGGCGGTGGTGGCGTAGAGGACGACGCCCATGGCGGTGATGAGCGTGGTGCCGAGCGCGAAGTTGCGATCGGCCAGGATGCGCAGGTTGACGATCGGCTCGTCGGTCACCAGCTCGCGCACGATGAAGGCCACGAGGGTCAGGCACGAGATCGTGAGGGTCCAGCGAATCCATTCCGCCGCGAGCCAGTCGTCCTGCTGCCCCTTGTCGAGCACGACCTGCAGGGTGGCCAGGCCGATCGCCATGAAGCCGAGTCCCCAGTAGTCGATCCGGCGCAGCGCGCTGCGCTGCAGGTACGGCGGATCCTCGATGAAGGTCTGCGTCATCAGGAGGGCGAGGAAGCCCACCGGCAGGTTGATGTAGAAGATCCAGCGCCAGGAGTAGCTGTCGGTGATCCAGCCGCCGAGCGTGGGGCCCAGGATGGGCGCCACGATCACGCCCATCGAGTAGGCGGCCATGGCGCGGCCGCGCCGCGCCGGCGCGAAGCTTTCGAGCAGGATGGCCTGGGCGATCGGCTGGAGCGCCCCGCCCCCGATGCCCTGCACGACGCGCGCGAGGATCAGCATGCCGAGGCTGGTGGCGGCCCCGCACGCGGCGGAGGCGAGCGTGAAGATCACGATGCACACGAGCAGGAAGCGCTTGCGCCCGAAGACCGCGCTGAGCCACGCGGTGACGGGCAGCACGATGGCGTTCGAGATCAGGTAGCTCGTGAGCACCCACGTGGCCTGCTCGGGCGTGGCGGAGAGACTGCCCGCGATGTGCGGCAGGGCCACGTTGGCCACCGAGGTGTCCAGCACCTCCATGAAGGTGCCGAGCATCACGGAGAGGGCGATGAGGACCGGGCTCGTCCGCGGACGCCACTCGGCCTCGGCGTCCGCGGCGGACGTGGTCGGCGGCGGGGTTTCGTCTGCCATGTGCTTGACGGGTTCGGTGTCGCCCGCCATTATAATCGCGAATCCTAATGACGGACCTCGATCAGGAGGGGATCTCCGGGCGACTGCGGTCCCGCTTCTCCACCTATCAGGAAGCGCCGCCCCGCCGGCGCCTCGCGCTGCTCGGCATCGCGCTGGCGGTCCTGGCCGCGCTCGGGTACGGCCTCTACCTCTGGACCTACTGGCGCCACCACATCGCAACCGACGACGCCTACATCGCCGCGCACATCGCGCCGATGAGCGCGCGCGTCCCGGGCATCGTGATCGACGTGCCGGTCAACGACAACCAGGACGTGAAGGTCGACGAGGTCCTGGTGCGCCTCGATCCGCGCGACTACGAAGTCGCGGTGGCGCAGGCGCGCGCGGCGGTCGCGGGCGCCAAGGGCGATCTCGAGAACGCGGTCGCGGGCGTGCCCCTGACCGACGAATCCACCCGGAGCCTGGTCCAGCAGGCGGACGCGGTGCTCGGCGCCACTCAGTTCGGCACCGAGATGGCGCGGCACGATCTCGAGGAGCGCCGCGGCCAGCTCCAGGCCAAGCAGGCGGCGGTGGCGGCGGCGGACGCGGCGGTCCGCGCCGCGCAGGCCGACTACGAGCGCAGCAAGGCCGATCGCGACCGCATGGCCGCGCTCGTGAAGGCGCATCTCGTCGCCGAGCAGGACTGGGATCACGCCGACGCCACCTTCAAGACCGCCGACGCCACGCTGGACGCCGCCCGCAAGCGGCTCGACCAGGCGCGCAGCGAGGTGTTCCAGGCGGAAGCGTCGCTGCGGACGCAGCAGGCCGCGGTGTCGCAGTCCGTGCGCCGCGTGGACGAGAGCCGCGCCTCGCTCGACAACGCGCGCAGCCAGCGCCAGCAGGTCCGGCAGCGCCAGGCGCTGGCGGAGGCCGCGCAGGGCCGCCTCGCCCAGGCCCTGGCGAATCTGCAGCAGGCGGAGCTGAACCTGGTCTACTGCACGATCCGGGCGCCGATGGCGGGCCGCGTGAGCCGGAAGTCGGTCGAGGTCGGGCAGGTCGTGACCGCGGGCCAGTCGCTCCTGGCGGTGGTGGATCTCGACGACGTCTGGGTCGTGGCGAACTACAAGGAGACCGAGCTGACCCACGTGCGCGCGGGCCAGCGCGCCACCGTCACGGTGGACACCTATCCGGGCAAGAGCTTCCGGGCGCGCGTCGACTCCATCCAGGCCGGCTCCGGAGCCGTGTTCTCCCTGCTGCCGCCGGAGAATGCCACCGGCAACTTCGTCAAGGTGGTGCAGCGCGTGCCCGTGAAGCTCGTGTTCGAGCGCGGCGAGAACGCGCAGCACCTGCTCGTGCCCGGCATGTCGGTGGTGCCGATCATCGCCATCAAGTGAAGATAGATCTCCTGCTCATTCCCGTCGGCGCCCGTTACCCCGAGATGCGCACCGCCGCCTTCGCGGCGGAGGAAGCCGGCTTCGACGGCGTGTGGACCTGGGACCACCTGCGCGATCCCGACGAGGCCGCCGAGGCGGGCGTTCCCGAGGCCTGGACGGTACTCACCGGGCTGGCCGAGGCGACGCGGCGCATGACCCTCGGGCCGCTCGTGCTGAACACCGGCCTGCGGCATCCGGGTCTCCTCGCCAACATGGCCGCCACGCTCCAGCAGGTCTCCGGCGGCCGGCTCCTGCTCGGCCTCGGCGCCGGCGCCACGCCCTCGATGGCCTACGCGCGCGAGCAGGTCGCGCTCGGCATGACGGTGGCGTCGGACCGGGTGCGGGCCGAGCGCGTGGCCGAGACGGCGCAGGTGCTGCGCCGCCTCTGGAGCGGTGACCCGTCGCCCTTCGCCGGGACTCAGTTCACGCTCGATCGCCCGTCCGGCTATCTGCGGCCCGATCTCCCGCCGCCCATCATCGTCGGGGGCTTCGGCCCGCGCATGGCCGCCATCGCGGGCCGGTATGCCGACGGCTTCAACACCCAGGCCATGCACCCGAATCTGGCGGAGCTGGGCCGCGTGGCCCGCGAGGCCCACGCCGCGTCGGGCCGCGATCCCGCGCGCTTCAGCCTGAGCGTGTTCGCGGGCCTCAGCGCGCGGTGGCTGCGCGCCGACGCGCCCGAGCGCGCCCGCCTCGACCGCCTTGGCATCGACCGCCTCATCCTGCTCGCTCAACCCCCCTACGACCTCTCGTCCATCCGCCTGACGTAAGAACCCTCTCCCCTCAGGGGAGAGGGCAGCGTGAGGGGTGGTCTGCCTTCTCCGGTGCGGCTCGTGAGGGAAGACGCAGGAGTCGACTCACAGGGCCCATCCTCTCGGGCCTCAAGAGCCTGCTGGAGCGTGGGCGCGCCCTCTTCCCGGAATGCAGCCCCTCACCCTGCCCTCTCCCCAGCGGGGAGAGGGAGAACGCGAACCCTGGCCCCCAGCGGGGAGAGGGAGAACGCGAACCCTCGCCCCTCAGGGGAGAGGGCAGGGTGAGGGGCCTACGGAAAGCGCGCGCGCAGCAGCTCGGCCGCCGCCGCCTCGTTGCGCAGCTTGGCGTACGCCT
>JBGOVO010000038.1:0-17039 GCA_041478145.1 Methylomirabilia bacterium | reverse complement strand
CCGTGATGTACGGCCGCTTGACGATGTCCGCGCCCATCTGCCGCCAGGCGAAGAAGTGGTCGAGCACGAGCCAGACCGAGAAGTGCAGCGCGGCGTAGGAGAACGCGAACAGGCCCAGCAGCCGGCGCAGCGCCACCGGCCACGACCAGCGGAACAGGATGCGCAGCGGCGTCATGGCCAGGCTCGTGAGCAGGATGCGCAGCGTCCAGTCGCCCAGCCAGTGGGTGATGAAGCTGATCGGGTTGGCGGTTAGATCGCCGGTGGTCGCGCGGTAGCCCAGCACCGCCAGCGGGGCGAGGCACGCGGCCCAGACGGCGACCTTCAGCGCGACGCGGCCCCGCCGGGTCACTAGTACTGCTTCTTGAGGTCCATGCCCGAGTAGAGCGACGCCACCTGGTCGTAGCCGTTGAACATCAAGGTCTCGCGCCGACGGAACTCGCCGATGCGCCGCTCGGTCGCCTGGCTCCATCGCGGGTGGTCCACCTTCGGGTTGACGTTGGAGTAGAAGCCGTACTCCTGCGGCGCCGCCTTGTTCCACGCCGTCTTCGGCTCGTCGCTCGTGAGGCGGATGCGCACGAGGGACTTGGCGCTCTTGAAACCGTACTTCCACGGGATCACCACGCGGATCGGCGCGCCGTTCTGGTTCGGCAGCACCTGCCCGTACATCCCGACCGTGAGGAGCGTCAGCGGGTGGAGCGCCTCGTCGAGGCGCAGCCCCTCCGTGTACGGCCAGTCGAGGCCGCCGAAGTTGAAGAAGCCCTTCTTCTGCGCCGGGAACTGCTCCGGATCCACGAGCGTGGAGAACTCCACGTACTTGGCGGAGCCGGTCGGCTCCACGCGCTTGAGCAGGGTGGACAGCGGGAAGCCGATCCACGGGATCACCATGGACCAGCCCTCGACGCAGCGCAGGCGATAGACGCGCTCCTCGAGCGGGGCCATCTTGAGCACGTCGTCGACGTCGAAGGTCTTGGGCTTCTGCACGAGCCCGTCCACCTGCACCTTCCACGGGCGCGGCTTGAGCGTGCTCGCCAGCCGGGCCGGATCATCCTTGTTCATGCCGAACTCGTAGAAGTTGTTGTAGGTGGACGCGTCCTGGAGCTTGGTGAGCGCGTCCGGGAGGTCGAAGGCCGTGTTGCGGGTGGCCGGCAGGGCCTGCCCGGCCGGGGCGGCGGCCCGGGCGGCGCCCGGCGCCAGGGCCAGGGCGGCCGCGCCCATCATGAAGGCGCGCCGGTTCAGGTACAGCGCCTCGTCCGTGATCTCCCCGCTCTTGATGTCTCCGCCCCGCTTGATGAGCATGTCGCCCTCCTGTGTGGAGCCGAGTGTATCAGCGGCCGAGGCGGGGATGTCACGGGGGTGTCAACCCTCGCCCACAACCGGGAGAGGCCGGCGGGCGCGGGTCCCCCAGCCCTGGCCCTCCTTATTTCTGCCGGCCCGGCCCGGGCCGCCTCCTAAGATGATGGCGCCGACCATGGGGATTCGGAGCTGCGTTACCGCGCTCGCGGCAGGGCTGCTGCTCACGGCCTGCGCGACGGCGCCCGAGGGCACCTACTTCGCGCGGCCCACCGACCCGAGCACGGCCCGGATCGGGCACATCCTCCACCGCGCGGCCATCGCGGGCGGGGACGACCCGCAGCGCTACGGCTTCGCGTTCATCAAGAGCCCGACGGCCGCCGCCTACAGCGACGAGGACGCCACGTTCTATTTCACCGACGGGCTCTTGCGGCAGCCCGACCCGATCATCGAGGCGGTGGTCGCGCACGAGGTAGCCCACGAGGTGCTCGGGCACGTGGGCACGCGACGCAAGCTGTCGCTGTCGCTCACCGCCAGCTTCGCGGCGCTGGGCCTCTTCGCGCCGGGCGCGGGACTGCTCGATCTCGTGGTCAACCCCCTCGTGGTGCGGGCCTTCGGCCGATATCAGGAGCTGCAGGCCGACCAGAAGGCCATCGAGATCCTGCGCGCGATGGGGCACCGCTCGCCCCGCCGCGCGCTGGCCAGGGCGCTGCAGACGCTGGCGGAGTACACGCCCAAGGAGAAGGAGGGGCTCGGAGGGCTCCTGGCCACGCACCCCGAACTCGACGATCGGCTGGCCGCGCTCGAGCCGCTCGAAGCGCCGGCGCCACCGGTCAACCCGGTCGCGCGGGCCAAGCCGCCGAAGTAGGACCGGCCCCTCACCCTCCGGCCCCTCACCCTCCGGCCCCTCACCATCCGGCCCCTCACCCTGCCCTCTCCCCAGGGGGGCGAGGGGAGTCGTGAATCCCTCTCCCCTCAGGGGAGAGGGTAGGGTGAGGGGTGGTTAGTCGTGGAGGGGTGGTTGGTCGTGGAGGGGTGGTTGGTCGTGGAGGGGTGGTTGGTCGTGGAGATGGGGCGGGTGCCGGCGACGAGGTCCGAGAGGCCACGCCGCTCGCGCGTGAACAGCACGGGCAGCCGCCCGAGCCCCAGCGTCAGCACGCACAGGCCGCCGCCCAAGCAACGCAGCAGCGCCCGGCCGTAGCCGGCGGGCGCGCCGTCGCGGCGCACCACCGCGATACCCAGCAGCATCCTCCCGACCGTCTGCCCGCAGCCCCCGACCAGCACCGTGTGATACACGACATGGAGCGCCACGCCCAGCAGCATGATCGCCAGGGCCAGGAGCAGGCTGTCGAGCGCGTCCATCGGACGCCGCCGGACCACGAGCACCGCCACCATCAGCCACATCGCGGCCAGGCTCCAGGCGATCACGCCCAGGAGGGCGTCGGCCAGCGCGGCGGCGGCGAGGCGCCAGCGCGTGGCGGGCAGCCCGCCCATCACGACGAGCTCTCCTTGGGCGGCGTCTCGCCCGGCTTCTCTCCGTACACGCGCCGGTACTCCTCCCACGAGAGCATCACGCGCTTCACGAAGGCGCGCGTCTCGTTGTAGGGGATCTGGTCGACCCACACCTCCAGGTCGTCGGAGCGGCGCGCGGCCCACCACTCGCGCACGCGGGTGGGGCCGGCGTTGTACGCGGCGGCGGCGAGCCGCGCGTCGCCGAACTCCCGCAAGAGCCCCGCGAAGAACGTGGTACCGAGCTCCAGGTTGACGGCCGGCTGATCGAGCACGTCCGCGTCGGGGAACGGGATCTGGCGGGACTGGGCCACCGCGCGTCCGGTATCCGGCATGAGCTGCATCAGCCCGCGAGCCCCCACGCGCGAGCGCGCCGCCGGATAGAACGACGACTCCTCGCGCACCACCGCCGCGACCAGGAACGGATCGATCGCGGCGCGGCCGGCCGCGGCGGTGAGCGCCTCGCGCCAGCCGAGCGGATAGAACATCTCCCAGAACTCCCGGGGCGAAGCCGCCCCGTAGCGCGCGACGCCCAGGAAGCTCCGCCGCAGGATGCGCAGCGCCATGTGGTAGCGCTCGTCGGCCACGTAGGCGGCCGACAGCGCATAGAGGCGGCGGGGCTCGCCCACCGAGCGGCGGGTCAGCTCGTCCAGCTCCTCGTCCGCGAACTCGAGCAGCCCCACCTCGCGCAGCGCGGCCGCGCGCGCGCAGCGCGCGTCACCCAGGAGCGGCGCGAGCGGATCGGACGGGAACGCGAACCGCGTCGGCTCTCCGCCCGCGGGAGCGCCCGGCGCCCGCTTGGCCGCGAGGAGGCCGTAGTAGCTGCGCGGCGCGTCCTTGACGAGCTGGGCGAACTGGCGCGCGGCCTGCTCGCGGTCGCCGCGGCGCTCCCACGCGCGCCCCAGCCAGTAGGTCCCGGAGTCGCGCAGCCGCTGGCCGCCGCGCGAGACCCGGAGCCGGCCCCACCGCGAGGTGGTCTCCACGTGGTTGCCGCGGAACCACGCCATCCAGCCGAGGCGCCAGAGCGCGGTGGCGGCCTCCTCCTCGTCGGGATAGTCGGCGGCCAGCTTGACGTAGGTCTTCTCGGCTTCGGCCGGCCGGTTCGCGGCCTCGAGCACCTCGGCCTTGAGCAAGAGCGCGTCCGGCGCATCGCTGCTCTTCGGGTGATCGCGCACCAGGCGGTCCAGCGTGGCCAGCGCCGTCTCGCGATCGCGGCGCTGCCGGAGCCGCCCCAGCTCGAGCAGCCAGGCGGGGCGGCGCTCCACCGGCGCGACCGAGAGCGCGTCGTTGGCGGCGGCCAGCGCCACCTCGTCGCGGCCGAGCCGGCGCGCGGCGTTCATCACCACGCGCAGCGCGCGCTCGCGGACGTCGGGCGCGGGCCGCTCGGCCACGAGGGCCTCCGCCTCGAGGCGGGCGCGCTCGATCAGGCCGGTGGCGAGCAGCCGCTCGGCGCGCGCGGCCCGCTCCCCCGGCGTGGGCGACGGCACCGGCATCCCGGTGTCCGACAGGGCCTTGAGCTGGCGCTCGGCCGCGTCGCCGAAGGAAGCGGGAGCCTGCAGCCAGAGGGTCGAGAAGACCCGGGCCGCTTCCGGCTGGTCGCCGGCGGCGAGCAGCGCCTCGCCGAGCGCGTAGCGGCCGCGCATCGCCTCCGGGTGATCGGGATGGCTCGCGAGCACGCGCTGCAGCAGCGTGGCCGCGGCGGCCGGGTCGCCCCCCGCGCCGAGCACGGCAGCCGCGCGCATCAGCGCCGAGGGCGTGAGCCCGCCGTCGGGCCGGTCGGCCGCCTGGGCCGCGAGCGCGCGGGCCGCCGCTCCATCGCCCTCGCGCAGCACGCTCTCCGCCTGATAGAGCAGCGCATAGTCCTGGAGCGGCGTGACCGCGAATTCGGGATCGGCGAACTCCCGGGCCGCCGCGCTCCAATCCCCCGCCTTGTAGGCCGCCAGCCCCGCCACGAACCGCTCGCGCAGATCCGGCGTCAACCCCGCCGGCGCCGCGCCGACCAGCACGATGGAGACCAGACACGCCGCCGCCGTCAGCCGCCTCACGCCGCCAGTGTACCAGCGACCGCCGGCGCCGACCGCGACGCGGGAGCGGGGCCGGGAGGGGGCCCGCTTGACCACGAGGCGCTGTTCTCCGGCTACCCGGTCAGGAGTTCCCAATCCAGGTGGGTGCCGTACTCATTGAGCATGGCAGGAACGGGTCCGCGGGCCCCCTCCCGGCCCCGCTCCCGCGTCGCGGTCGGCCGGCTACCGCAGCGCGTCCTCGGGGGCGGGGGCCGCGGCGGCGCGGCGGGTGTGGAAGATGCGCTGGAGCGCGGTGACGTTGGTGAGGATGGCCAGCACGACCATCGCGGGCGTCAGCACGTTGAAGGTCGCTCCCGCGATCAGCACGATGAGGCGCTCGGGACGCTCCATCAGCCCGATCTCGCACGCCACCCCGATGGACTGGGCGCGCGCCTTCGTGTAGCTGACCATGATGGTGCCCACCAGGGTGAGCAGCGTGACGAGGACGCCCCGGGTGTCGGGGCCGCGCTCGTAGTAGAGCACCACGCCCAGCAGGACCACCAGGTCGGAGTAGCGATCCACCACCGAGTCGAGGAAGGCGCCGAAGGCGCTCACCCGGTTGGCCAGGCGGGCGAGCGAGCCGTCGAAGAAATCGCAGAGCCCAGCCACCGCCAGCAGCAGCGCGGCCACCCGCAGCCGGCCCTGGGCGATGGCGCAGGCGGCCACGATGCTGACGCCGAGCCCCACCACCGTCAGGTGATTCGGCCTCACGTGGGCCCGGAGGAGCACGCGCGCCACCGGATCGCCGAGCCGCCGGAACGGCGTCTTGTAGTGACTCAGCATCTAGAGCGGCTTCAGCAAGGCATCTTCCAGGCTCTCGCGCACGCGGGCCATGGCCGGCTCGTCCTCGAGGCGCCGGCCCTGCCGGTCGGTGACGTAGAAGGTGTCGTAGGCCTGATCGATCTCGGTGGCGATCCGCGCGCTGGCGATGTCGAGCCCCTGCCCCGAGAGCGTGCGGGTGATGACGTAGAGCAGCCCCACGCGGTCCGGACACTTGACCTCCACCACCGTGCGGCTGTCGGAGAGCTGGTTGTCCACCGAGATCTTGGGCGGCCCCGCCACGCCTTCGCCGGTCGGATGCACGGCGCGGCGCCGCGCGAGCAGGTCCTCCACGCTCACCTCGCCGCGAAGCACCCGCCGCAGCGCCTCGAGCGTGCGGCGCCAGCGCGCATCCTCGGTCACCGCCTCCCCGAAGGGATCGTTCACCTGGAAGGTGTCGATGACGATGCCGTCGGCGCGGGTGTGGATCTGGGCGGAGAGGATGTTGATCCCCTGGGCCGCGAGCGTGCCCGCGATGAGCGAGAAGAGCCCCGGCACGTCGCGGGTGGCCACGACCAGCTCGGAGGAGCCGAGGTCGGGATGGTGGAACAGCTCGGTGGCGAGCACGCCTTCCTCCGCGAGCCGGTCCAGGAGGCGGAGGTGGGCGGCGATCCGCTGAGGTGACGTGGTGGCGAGGTAGCGGTCCGAGAGCAGCGCCAGGTGCGCGGCCACCGCGGTGCGCGCCACTTCCCCCCGCATGGTCTCGGTCACCCGCTGCACCACCGTCTCGCGGGTCGGCCGCTCGCGCTGGCCCCCGGTGAGCCGCGTCAGCGTGCGCGCGTAGAGATCCCAGAGGATCTGGGCCTGCCAGCCCGTCATCACCCCGGGGCCCACCGCGCGCATGTCCGCGCACGTGAGCAGGTAGAGCATGCGCAGCCGCTCGGGCGTCCGGCACACCTCGGCGAGCGACTCCACCGTCTTGGGGTCGTCGATGTCGCGGCGCTGCGCGATGTGCGACATCGTCAGGTGGTGGGCCACCAGGAAGATGGCCTTGTCCGCGTCCTCGGGCGGCAGGCCGATCCGCGCGGTCAAGGCCTCGATCAGCGGGATGCCCTTGGCCACGTGCCCGTGCCCCTTGCCCTTGCCGATGTCGTGCAGGAGCATGCCCAGCATCAGGATGCCCGGGCGCTCCAGCTCGCTCACCACCTGGGCATTGCCCTCGGAGTCCGCCGACTGGCCCGGGGCGAGCGCCTCCAGGTTCTGCACCGCGATCAGCGAGTGCTGGTCGGCGGTGAACTTGTGATAGACGTCGTACTGCACGAGGCAGGTGAGCGCGCCCCACTCCGGCAGGTAGCGGCCCAGCACGCCCAGCTCGTGCATCTCGCGGAGGGTCTGGGCGGCGCGGCCCCAGTTGCGGCAGATGCCGAGGAACAGGTCGCGGGCGGCGGGCGAGGCGCGGAAGGCGTCGTCGACGAGCTCGAGCGAGTCCTCGATGGCTCGCTCCACGTCGATGCCCAGCTCGAAGCCGAGCTGGTGGCTGTGCCAGAAGACCTTCAGCAGCCGGAGCGGCTCTTCCCGGAAGGCGCGCCCGTCCGGGTGGGCGAGGCGGATGTGCTCGTCGATGACGATGAGCCCGTCGGCGAGCGCCTCCTGCCGCAGGCGGCGCTGCACGGTGGCGCGGCGCGAGAGCGTCTCGCGGCAGCGCGCGATGAGGCGCCGCGACACGCGGTGGATCACCCGCGCGTGGAGATAGTAGTCGCGCATGAACTTCTCGACGCCCAGGGCCAGCTCGTCGGCCGCGTAGCCGAAGTTCTTGGCGATCTGCGGCTGGATGTCGCGCGAGAGCACGTCGTTCTTGTGCCCGGAGAGGAAGTGCAGCTCGTTCCGCACCCGCCACAGGAAGGTGAGCGCCTCGTCGGTGGCCTTCTGCTCGCGCTCGGTGATGAGCCGCTTGTCCGCAAGCTCTCGTAGAGTCCGCGTGCCGAACTTGGTGGAGGTCAGCCACATCGCGGTGTGGATGTCGCGCAGCCCGCCCGCCGACTCCTTGACGTTGGGCTCGCCCATGTAGGGCGACCCGCCGAACTTGCGGTAGCGCTGGTCCCGCTCGGTCAGCGTGGTCTCGAGGAACTGGGCGAAGTCCTTCTGGTAGACGTTCTCGGCCAGCACCTTCCGGAAGCGGTTGAAGAGCCGGCGGTCGCCCACCAGGAAGCGCGCCTGCTGCATGGAGGTGCGGCTCGGGAAGTCGGTGCGGGCCATGGCCAGGCAGTCGGGCAGGCTGCGCACCGCGTGGCCGACCTGGAGGCCCAGGTCCCAGAGCGCGTAGAGCAGCCCCTGGGTGGTCCGCTGCACGAAGGGCCCCATCTCGCCGTCGTAGATCAGCATCAGGTCGAGATCGGACAGGGGGTGCAGCTCGCCCCGGCCGTAGCCGCCGAGGGCCACCAGCACGAGCGCGCTCGGGGCCAAGCCCTCGCGGCGGGCGTCGTCCACGGCCAGGCGGTAGAGCGTGGTGAGGAAGCCGTCCATGAAGCCGGCGTACGCCTGCACCGACTGCTGGCCGGAGGCCCCGCCCAGGTGCGCGGCCCGCAGGAACTCCACGTTGGAGGTGAGGTGCTGGCGCAGCACCTCGAGCCTCAACCGGCGCCGTCGCTCGGAAAGCTCGGCAGCGCTGCCGTCGAATCCCTTCTCGGCCTGCGCCTCGACCCGGCGGACCTGTCGAAGCAGTTCCGCAGACATGGCGAAACGGTAGCCTGGAGCGAAAAGAAAGTCAAACTTGGCGCGAACTTGTATCGCAGTTACAATGGCGCCCTATGCGGCGGCTCTGGCGGAGCGTGCTGGATCGCGTGGCGGTGTACGACGCCGGCAAATCGCTCGAAGCGGTGGCGCGCGAGCTCGGCGTGGACGCGGTGCTCCGGCTGTCTGCGAACGAGAACCCGATCGGCCCCTCGCCGCGCGTGGTCGAAGCCATCCGGCGCGAAGCCCCGCGCGTGCATCTCTATCCCGACGGCGGGTGCACCGAGGTGCGGCAGGCGCTCGCGGGCCGGCTCGGGGTCTCCGCCGAGTCCATCGTGGTCGGCAACGGCGCCGACGAGCTCCTCGCCATGCTGGCGCGCGCCGCGTTCGACCCGGGCGACGAGGTCGTGGTCCCGCACCCGGCCTTCGAGCCCTACGGCACCGAGGCGACGCTCTCGGGCGCCACCGTCGTGGCGAACCCGCTCCGCGGCTACGAGCAGGATCTCGACGACATGCTCGGTCGCGTCACCCCCCGGACGAAGTGCGTGATCCTCTGCACCCCGCACAACCCGGCGGCGACCATCGTGCGGCGGGCGCCGCTCGAGCGCTTCCTGGACGCGCTGGGCGGCGATCCGCCGCTGGTGATCCTGGACGAGGCCTACCGCGACTTCTGCGACGACCCCGACACGCCGGACGGCGTGGCGCTGCAGCGGCGCCACCCGACGCTGATCTCGCTGCGGACGTTCTCCAAGATCGCGGGGCTCGCCGGCATGCGGGTGGGCTACGCCGTCGCGCGACCGGAGCACATCGAGCGGCTGAACCGGGTGCGCGCGCCCTACAACGTCAACCGCCTGGCCCAGACCGCGGCGGTCGCGGCGCTGGCCGACACCGAGCACCTCGCGCGGACGCGGCGGGTGGTGCTGGAGGAGCGGCCGCGGCTTCAGGCGGCGCTGGCCGCGCGCGGCGCGCCGTCGCCACCCTCACAGGCCAACTTCATCCTGGTGAAGGCGGGCGATCAGGCGGACGCGCTGCGCCTGGCCTTGTTCAAGGCGGGTATTCTCGTGCGGGACGGCGCGGGAGTGGGCTTCCCCGGCCACCTGCGCATCGCGGTGGGCGCGGCGGAGCACAACCGCCGGCTGCTGGAGGTGTGGGACCGGACTCGGGCCTAGCGGGGCTGGGCGGAGCGCCCGCGGAGCTGGCGCTCGAGCTGCGCAATGCGCTGCTTGGCCGCGGCGCCCTCGGTCCGGAGCTTCTCGGCCTCCCCGTAGACCTTCTTCAGCTCGGCGGAGAGCCGGTCGGCCCGGTCGCGGTTCTCGACCCACTTCCCCCAGAGGGCCACGCTCAGCACCACCAGCAGCAGGCAGGCGCCGACCAGGAGCCACGGCCGCCGCGGGCGGATCCGTCGCGCGAGGCGGGACGGCGGCGCGGCGGTCGCCGGGAGCGCTACCCCATCGGGCTTCATGCCGGGAAGCCTACCACCCGGGTCATCACGAAGCCAAAGGTTTGCGCTATGATCACGCCGTTCCGACCGACCGGACACCGAGAGGAGCCGATCATGAACCATGCCCTTCTCGCCTCAGCGTGCTTGCTCGTGCTGCTCGCGACCACGAGCGGCTGCAGCCGCTACTACTGGTCGAAGCCCGGAGCCACCGCGGAGCAGTTCACCGGCGACAATCGCGAGTGCGTGCAGCAAGCCGCGGCCAGCCTGCCGCCCGGCGCGGCGGTCGAGGCGGTCGAGCAAGTCTACCGAGCCTGTCTGAACGGCCGCGGCTATGTCCGGGACAAGCAGATCGATCCGCCGCCGCTCGGCTCGTATCGGGGCATCGAGAGCAGCGAGGCGTTCGCGGCAGCCGCGCGCGCCGGACAGGCGCCGCGGCAGAGCTTCGAGCAACAGCTCGCCCAGCTCGACGATCTCAAGGCGCGCGGCCGGATCACCGACGACGAGTACGCCACGATGCGGCGCCGCCTGGTGGAAGGCGCCACCCCCGCCGCGCTCACTCCCGCCCCGGCCGTGACCGCGGCGCCGCCGCCGCTGGCCGGCCGTTGGTACGGGCGGACCGGATCGATCCTCGACATCCGGACCTCGGATGGGAGGCAGCTCGAGTGGGACTGGGAGATCTCCGGCGATCGCGGGACCTCGCGCGCCACCGGCACCGGATCGGCCACCGGAAGCCAGGTATCGCTGACCGGCCGCCTGGCCGCCGCCTCCAGTCTCGGCGCGACGCCGACCCTCGTGTTCTCGCTCGCGTGGGACGGCGCCGTCCTGCGCGGGACCTCGCGCGGCTCGAACAACCTGCCCGTCAACGTGGAGTTCACGCGGGATCGTCCCTGAGCCGATCGATCTGCTAGAGTGAGCGGCGTGCAGACGGGACTGCTCCCGCGCTTCTTCGAGAGCGTGACCCGGCAGGCCTTCGGTGATCTGGCGATCGACGACGCGCCCGCCCTGCGCTACCTGACCGACCTCCTGAGCCGCTTCGTCCGCTCCGAGGCCCTCGGCGCGATCCGCGAGCTGCCCGGGCCGCGCCTCGACTCGGTGACCGACTCCCTGCTCGCGATCCAGCACGTGTGGGAGTGGGGCTCGCCCGACTTCAACCCGGGCGCGGAGCGGGTGCTGCGGCGGCAGATCGGCGACTATACCCTGTTCATGACCGGGATCTTCCGCGACCACGTGGACCGCCTCGCGGTGACCGGCTACTACGAGCACGAAGGCCGCCGCGCCTATCGCTTCGTGGCGGAGGTGGCGCGCGGACGGGCGGAGGCGGAGGCGCCGCTCTATCGCCGGCTCTCCGATCGCTTCGAGATGTACGCCGGCGCGCTCACCTACGCCCGCAAGGTGTACTTCCGGGCGGACGCGGTGCCCGCGGGCGCCTGGCCCGCCGATCCCTTCTTTCGCGCACTGCTCGCCGAATGACCGCGCCCGCTCCGCACGACGGGGCGGCGGCCTGCCTGGGCGCCCTCGAAGCCGCCCTCGCGGGTGGCGACCTCCCGGGGCTCGCGCGCGTGAGCCCCGCCGCGCTCGACCTGGCCCTGCGCGCCCTCGCCAAGCAGCGTGGCGCCGCCGCGGTGCCGCTGCTCGAGCGGCTGGCCGGTGCGGCGCCCGACAAGGAGCAGCGGCGCGCCGCCCGCCGCGCGCTCTATCGGCTGGAGCAGTCGGGGCTCCGCCCCGCGCGGGCGCCCGCCGCGGTGCCGGCCCGGCCGGTGGTCACGCGTGAAGCCGAGCAGCCGGTGCGCGCCTGGCTCTCGGGCATCGACGGCAGTGGCTCGCGCGCCGCGTGGATCCTCTTCGAAGGGGGCCTCGGCGGCGGGTTGCGCCTCTGCTCGCTGATCCTGAACGACGAGGCCGGCATCATGGACGCGGCGGGCGGTCCGATCGCGCGCAAGCGGCTCGCGGCCGAGCTTCGCGGGCTGCGCGAGAGCCAGAAGCTGCCGTGGGTGGAGGTGGACGGCCGCCGCGCCTGCGCGCTGGTGGCCGAGGCGCTCGCGCTGCACGAGCGCCTCGGCACCGTGCCGCCGCCCGAGTTCGCCCGCTGGCGCAAGAACTTTCTAACGGCTCTTTCATCTGCGGGGGCCCAGAAATGGCCCCCGCACTCCCCCAATCCGCGGACGCTCGAATGGCCCCCGCACTCCCCCAACCGCGGGCAAACGTCTGGCGGACAACCGTTTGGCGAGCAGCCGTCCGGCGGGCTGGGCCGTGCGTTGCTCGAGCGCTCGGCGGCGCTTCTGGATCTGCCGGAGCTGATGGGCTGGTTCGTGGATCCCGCGCGCGTGCCGCACGAGGCGCTCGCGCTGCTGCAGCTGCGCGAGAGCCGGCTGGTGGTGTCCGACCACGTCAAGGCGGAGCGCGAGGCCAGCATCGTGGACGGCGTCATCGAGGCGCAGTTCCCGCCGGCGGCGCGGCAGCGCTGGGCGGGGCGGCTGCGCGAGATGGCCGACATCTTCCGGATGACCGGGCGGGCGGAGCCGGCGGCGATGGCGCAGGAGGTTGCCGCCGCGCTCGCCGATCTCGAGCAGCCCGCCACCGGCATCCACTTCGTGCGCGCGCTGGCCGCGCGCGGGCTCGAGATGGCGGCCGAGGTCGCGCTGGGACGCGCCCGCCTCGACGACGTGAGCCGCGCGCCCGCGCGCCGTACCCGCGCATGATCCCGGGGCTGCGGGTCGGCCACGTCACGGATGCGGACCGGCTCACCGGCTGCACCGTGATCCTGAGCGACGCGCCCGCGGTCGGCGGCGTGGAGATCCGCGGCTGGGCGGCGGGCGTGCACGGCCTCGAGTTCCTCGACCCGCGCCATCTCGTGCCCACGCTCGACGGCGTCGTGCTGGCCGGCGGCAGCGCCTTCGGCCTCGAGGCGATCTGGGGCGTCATGCAGTACCTGGAGGAGCGCGGCGTCGGCTTCCGCACCAGCCAGACCGTGGTCCCCCACGTGGCCGGCGCCATCCTCTACGACCTCGCGGTGGGCGACGCCGCCGCGCGGCCCGACCGCGCCATGGGCTACCGCGCCGCCGCCGCCGCGCAGCCCGGGCCGGTCGCGGAGGGCAATGTGGGCGCGGGCACCGGCGCCACCGTCGGCAAGCTCAACGGGGTGGCGTGCGCGACCAAGGGCGGGCTCGGCTGCGCGGTGATGGAGCGCGACGGCGTCCACCTGGGCGCGATCATGGCGGTCAACGCGGTGGGCGACGTGCGCGATCCGGAGACGGGCCGTCTCATCGCGGGCGCGCGCGACGTCGCGGACGGCCGGCGGCTCGTCGACACCGCGGCCGCCCTGGCCGCGGGGGCACCCCGGCCCGCGTTCAGGCCCGTGAACACCACCATCGGGCTCGTGGCCACCACCGCCGCGCTGGACAAGCCGCAGGCGGCGCGGGTCGCCCGGCTCGCCATGGAGGGCTTCGCGCGGGCGCTCTCGCCCCCGCACCTGACCACGGACGGCGACGCGCTCTTCTGCCTCTCGGTGGGCTCCGCGCGCGCCGACGTCGACGTCCTCGGGCGGGCCGCCGCCGAGCTGGTGGCCCGCGCGATCGTGCGGGGCGTGCGCGCCGCGACCGCGGCGGCCGGGCTGCCCGCCGCGCGCGATCTCGAATAGCGCGCGCTACTTCCCGAAGCTGAAGACCGAGCCCACCGAGCTCGGCACCATCTCCGCGGGCAGGCGGTGGAGGAAGGTGGCCATGGCCTCGAGCCCGGTGCAGTGCTGCGGCACCACCCAGTCCACCTCGAGATCACGGAAGGCGTCCACCACGCGCGTCACCCGCTCCTCCTTGAGCCCGCTCAGGTGGAAGCCGCCGATGACCGCGTGGACCTTGGGCACGCCGGTGATCCGCGCCGCGTGCCGGCAGATGCCGACGATGCCGCGGTGCGAGCACGAGGTCACCACCACGAGGCCTCGGCCCTTGACGTGGGCGATCAGGGTCTGCTCGCCGAGGAACGAATCCGCGACGATGGCGCCGTCCCGCTCCACCCGCAGGTTGTCGGGAATGGGCTCGAATGCCTCCTGCTCGTGCATCTCCCCGCTCAGCAGCACGCCGTCCGCGACGAGGAGGGGAGCCCGCACCGACTCCACCCGGACGTCGTAGCGCTCGATCTCCTCGCGGTGGAGCCGCCCCATGCACACGCGGTCGGCGCCCCGCTGGTTCCAGCGCATCAGGTAGTGGTCCTCGCCCCCGTAGAAGGTCAGGTCCTTCTTCATCGCGCGCCGGTAGGTGCGGAGGAACCCGCCGAGCCCGCCCCAGTGGTCCCAGTGGCCGTGGCTCAGCGCGAGCACGTCGATGGCGCCCGCGTCGAGGCCGAGCACGCGAAAGTTGTGGGTCAGCGCGGTCTCGGACGGGCCGAAGTCGAAGGCGATTCGCACCGTCTCCGCGCCGCGGGTGATCTCGACGTAGTGGGCGAGCCCGTGCTCGGCGCGCAGGTCCGGCATCTGGCGGGCCACGAAGGGGCTGAAGCGCCGGGCGACCTTCTCGTCCTGCCGGAGCACGTCGATGTAATTGTCCACCACGGTGGTGACGCGGACGCGGTCGACCTCGGTGAGCGAGAGCATCAGTCCACCCGCGTCTCGTCGCGGTACATCACCTTGTGCCGCGTGGTCTTCACCCACTCGTCGATCTGCGCGTCGGTCATCACGCGGGCGGCGTCGAGCCGATCCCAGCTCACGATCTCGTCGAGCCGCTTCTTCCAGCGCTTGTAGGAGGGCTTGAGCGGCGGGCCGAAGCACATCACGTCGATGATGGACAGCGGCTCCGGCACCCCGAGGAGTGGCTTGACCTTCTGCTGGATCTCCTCCTGGCCGATGGCGGTGATCCACCACACCGCGTAGCCGAGCGCCGCCGCGGCGAGGTGCGCCGACATGGTCGAGGCCGCCACCGACTGGAGCAGGATGCGCTCCGCGTTCTGGTGGTAGAGCCGGTCGAGCGCGGAGCCGTCGTTGAGCACCGGGAAGGCCCGGACGAAGCGGAAGTCGGCCACGATGACGATGAGGCCCGGCGCCGTCTTCACCCCGTTGTAGTTCGGGGTGGGAAAGCCCATGCGCAGGCGCGCGCGGTGCTGCTGCTCGTCCACGAAGCACTGGCCGATGGCCTGCTTGACCGCGGGGTCGGTGACGATCACGTAGTGCCACGGCTGGGCGTTGGCCCCGGACGGGGCGTGCCGCGCCGCCTCCAGGATCATCTCGAAGTGCTCCCGCGGGACGTCGCAGGGCGCGAAGGCCCGGTTGGTCATGCGGGCGCGGACCACGTCCATCAGGGCGTCGTAACGTGAATTCATCCGTAGACTACTCTTCAGTATCCGCTCGGCTCGCCTACGGCTGCGCCTCGCACTGCCAGAGCCCGAGCGCGCGAAGGGCGGGCTCGTCGTTAAGGTGGAAGAGGCAGGCGGGTGCCGAGCCCGAGCGGTTGCGGTGCTCGGTCCAGTGCCACGGCGGGACCACGAAGGTGTCGCCGGCTTGCCAGTCGACCACCTGATCGCCGATGCGGCTCTCGCCCTGCCCCTCGATCACGTAGACCACCTCGCTGCCGGTTCGCCGCTCGGCGCGCGTCGCTTCCCCGGGCCGCAGCCAGCGCGCCTCCGAGCCCATCGTCTTGAGCGGATACTCGCCCGTCCGCGGGTTCACGTGCCGCAGCACCACCGAGGCGCGCGTGGACGCGGTCGCGGCCAGCGAGCCGAGCGCGGCCCGCACCGCGCGCCACGGCCAGCGCACCTGCGGGTACCCGGTCTCCTCGTAGCGCGACGTGCGCGGGACCAGGCCGGCCGCGGTGAACTCGTCCTGAGAGGAGTCGGTGTCGGTCGTGGGGGCCGAGGCGGGCTTCATGGCCGACGCCCAGTTCGCCTCGATGCTGCGCACCAGCGGGATGTCGAGGCCGTCGAGCCAGATCACGGGCTCGCGGCCCTCGTGGCCGTGGTCGTGCCACCGCATCGGCGGGGTGATGATGAGATCGCCCGGCTCCATGACGCACTTCACGCCATCCACGGTGGTGTAGGCGCCGTCGCCCTCCACGATCAGCCGCAGCGCGGCCGCGGTGTGATGGTGGCTCGGCGCCGACTCGCCCGGGCGGATGATCTGAAACCCGGCGTAGAGGGTGGCGGTCGCCGAGAAGTTGCCCGGGAGACCCGGGTTGCACAGGACGAGCACCCGGCGCTCCGCCTGCTCGATGGGGACGAGCCGCGCCGCCTCCAGCAGCGGCCCGCGCAGATCGCTCCAGCGCCAGCGGTGCGGGACCACCCGGGTGACCCGCTCGTGGGGGAGCAGGGCGTGGAGCGCGGTCCAGAGCGGCGCGAGCGACAGTGCTTCCAGCCGCTCGGAGTACGCGGCGGGGAGCTGTTCGTCGCGGGTCGAGAGCGCGGTCCGGTCCACGATGACCTCCCTGAGGGTGCCTCAGCATACGGGCCCATGCCCACCGCGGTCAAGGTGGGACGAGCCCGGTGCCGAGTTCGCCCCAGGGTCGCGCCGAGCTCACCCCGTCGGCCGCGCGCGCCCGGGCCCGAGCAGGATCATGACGGCCGCCACCGCCTGGAGCACCGTGCAGGCGCCGAGCGCCGGCCCGTAGGCCCCGGCCCAGTCGCGGACGACGCCGACGAGCGACGGGCCGAACGCGAACGTGAACTGATTGATCCCCACCACGAGGCCGACGAGCGAGCTGAAGCGCTCTGGCGGCCACTCGACGGTGAGGATGAGGCCGGGCAGCGTCGTCAGGTTCCCGACGCCCAGGCCGAACAGCGCGCACCCGGCATAGACCGTCGCCGTCGACGGCGCCCACGCCAGCAGGGCCAGGCCTCCGATCTGCACGGCAAGCGTCACGCTCGATACAAGTCGCCGGTTCAAGCGATCGACGACCACGCCCGTCCCCACCCGGCCGATCACCGCCGCTGCCGTCGTCACGCTCACGGCCCGCGCGGCGCCGCCCGCTCCGAGCGTCGGCATCACGATCGCCACCAGATGCGTGAGCACGCCGACCTGTGCCGCGAGGCCGAGCGCGAAGGGAGCGGACACGCTCCAGAACCGCCACGTGCGCAGCGCGTCGCCGCGCCGCTGTCGCGCGCGGCTCACCGAAGGCTCAGCGCGGCCGCGAGGACCGGGATCGCCGTCGGGGCCGAGGCCGAGCTCCGCGGGCCCCCTCCGCATGACACCCCCCGCGATGGCCAGCAGGACCACGAGCAGAACGAGGCCGCCGGTGGCGAGCGCACGCGTGAAACCCAGCAGGCCGATG
>JBGOVO010000275.1:0-5560 GCA_041478145.1 Methylomirabilia bacterium | reverse complement strand
CGACGCGCGGGTGCGCGAGCGCTTCGTGATCCCGCGCTACGTCGGCATGCCGATCGAGACGCGCGGGGTCGTGGCCCAGTGGGATGCGCGCGACGGCACGCTGACCACGTGGAACGGCACCCAGGTGGTCCACTTCGTCCAGCAGGGTCTCGTGGCCGCGCTCGAGCTGCCGCCCCACAAGATCCGCGTGATCGCGCCCGACGTCGGCGGCGGCTTCGGCACCAAGGCCAACGGCTACCCGGAGGATCTGCTGATCCCCGCCGCCGCGATCGCGGCGCGCCGGCCCGTGAAGTGGACCGAGGATCGGCGCGAGCACATGATGGGCTCGGCGCACGCCCGCGCGCAGGTGCACGAGATCGAGATCGCGGCGTGGCGCGACGGCACCATGCTCGCCGTCCGCGATCGCATCTGGGTGGACCTCGGCGCCTACAACTCCTGGGGCATCGTGCTGCCGTACAACACGGTGGCGCACCTGCTGGGCCCGCATCGCGTGCCGAGCCTCGACGTCGAGTGCCGCGGGGTGGTGACGAACAAGACGCCGAACGCGCCCTACCGGGGCGCGGGCCGCCCCGAGGCCGTCTTCGCCATGGACCGCATCGTGGACTGCCTGGCCCGGGAGCTTTCCATGGACCCGGCCGAGCTGCGGCGGCGCAACTACCTGTCGGACGCCGACATGCCCTACGAGCTGCACATCCCGTATCGCGACGGCAACCCGCTCGTCTACGACAGCGGCGACTTCAAGGCCGGGCTCGAGGCGGCGCTGCGCGCGGTGGGCTACGAGGCCCTGCGCGCGGAGCAGGCGCGGCTGCGGGAGCAGGGGATCTACCGCGGCCTCGGGATCTCGGGCTATGTGGAAGGCACCGCCATCGGGCCGTATGAAGGCGCGACGGTGCGGCTCGACGCCTCCGGGCGCGCGGTGGTCGCCACCGGCGCCTGTTGCCAGGGGCAGGGGCACGAGACCTCCTTCGCCCAGATCGCGGCCGACGCCCTCGGCATCCCGCTCGAGTGGGTGACCATCGTGGGGGGCGACACCGCGGCCATCCCGTTCGGCATCGGTACCTTCGCCTCGCGCAGCGCGGTCAACGCGGGCAGCTCCATCCACGAGGCGTCGGGCCGCGTGAAGGACAAGATCGTCACCGCGGCGGCGGCCCTGCTCGAAGCCGCGCCCGGCGACATCGAGGTGGCCGACGGCATGGTCACGGTGCGCGGCGCGCCGGGGTCCGCCACCCCGATCGCCGCGGTCATCCGGGCCGCGATCCCCACGTTCGCCAAGCCGGGCGTCGCCTCGCTCGACTTCGAGGCGACCGTCTATCACCATCAGCCCACCGTGACCTACACGAGCGCGGTGCACGTCGCGGTGGTGGACGTGGATCCGGGAACCGGCGCGGTGAAGCTGCTGCGGTATCTGGTGGCGCACGACTGCGGGCGCATCATCAATCCGGTGATCGTGGAGGGGCAGATCCACGGCGGGGTGGCCCAGGGCGTGGGCGGCGGGCTGCTCGAGGAGATGGTCTACGACGAGCAGGCCCAGCTCCTGACCGGCACCTTGATGGACTACCTCGTGCCGACGGCGATGGAGCTGCCGCCCATCGAGACCGTGCATCTGGAATACCCGTCGCCGCGCAACCCGCTCGGCATGAAGGGCATCGGCGAAGGGGGCGCCATCTCACCGCCCGCCGCGATCGGCAACGCGGTGGAGGACGCGCTCGCGCCCTGGGGCGTGCGCGTGACCCGCACGCCACTCGGGCCGTCGGTGGTGCTGGGCTTGCTCGAGCAGGCCGCGGCCGCCGGCGCGAGACCGGCATGAAGCCGGCGCCGTTCGAGTACCTGGCGCCGGCCACCCTGGACGACGCGGTCGGCGCGCTCGCCACGGCGGGCGGCGACGCCAAGGTGCTGGCCGGGGGCCAGAGCCTCATCCCGATGATGGCGCTCCGGCTGGCGCGCCCCGCGGTGCTGGTGGACATCAACCGCCTGCCGGGGCTCGACGCCATCCGCGAGGCCTCGGGCATGCTCGAGATCGGCGCGCTGGTGCGCCAGCGCGCGCTCGAGCGCTGGGCGGCCGGGCGCGCGCCGCTCTTCACCGAGGTGCTCCGCGCGGTGGCGCACCCGCCCATCCGCAACCGCGGCACCGTGGTGGGCAATGTCGTCCACGCCGATCCGGCCTCCGAGCTGCCCGCGCTGCTCCTCTGCCTCGAAGGGGTGGTGGTGGCGCGCGGGCCCAGGGGCGAGCGCATGATTCCCGCCGATCGCTTCTATCGCGCCCCGCTGACCACGGCGCTCGAAGCGGCTGAGCTGGCCACCGCCGTCCGGTTCACGCTGCCGAAAGCCGGCGCCGGGTGGGGCTTCGCCGAGGTGTCGCGCCGCCATGGCGACTTCGCGCTGGTGGGCGCGGTGGCCGTGCTCGCGCGCGGAGCCGACGGGACCGTGGCGCGGGCGCGCCTCGCCTTCTTCGGCGCGGGCGGCACCCCGGTGCGCGGCCTGGCCGCGGAGCGGGCGCTGGAGGGCCGCGCGCCCTCGGCCACGCTCCTGGCCGACGCGGCGCGGGCGGCGGCGGCCGCGCTCTCGCCCGACGGCGACATCCACGCGACGGCGGCATACCGCCGGCGGGTCGCGGCCACCCTGGCCGAGCGCACGCTCACCGCCGCGCTGGCGCGGTGCGGAGGCGCTGCGTGACGAGGACGATCCGGGTGACGGTCAACGGCCAGGAGCACGAGCGGGCCGTCGAGGTGCGGGCCACGCTCGCCGACTTCCTGAGGGAGGACCTCGATCTGACCGGCACCCACGTGGGCTGCGAGCACGGGGTGTGCGGGGCGTGCACGGTGCTGCTCGACGGCGAGCCGGTGCGCAGCTGCCTGATGCTGGCGGTGCAGGCCGACGGCGAGCGCATCGCGACCATCGAGGGGCTCGCCCCCGCCGACGGTCTCCACCCGATCCAGGAGGCCTTCTGGGCCAAGCACGGGCTGCAGTGCGGCTACTGCACGCCGGGGATCATCATGAGCGCCTGCGCGTTTCTCCGGGAGCAGCCCGCGCCCTCGCGGGAGGAGATTCGCGAGATGCTCGCCGGGCACCTCTGCCGCTGCACCGGCTACCACTTCATCGTCGAGGCCATCGAGACGGCCGCGCAGGCGCTGGCCGCTCACACCCGCAAGCCATAGGAGACGCCACATGCTCGTTCGCCTCGTCATCGCATCGCTGCTCGCCCTGCTCGGGCCCGTCTCGGTCGCCCACGCCCAGAACTCGCTGGTGGTCAGCGTCTGGGGCGGTAACTGGAAGGACACCGTCGACCGGGTCGTGGGCAAGGCGTTCACGGCCAGGACCGGCATCCCGGTCGAGTTCGAGGTGGGCGGGACGATCGACCGGCTGGCGAAGGCCCGCGTGGCCAAGGGCAATCCGCTCGTGGACATCACCTTCACCACGAGCCACGTGGGGCGCCTCTACATCTCCGACGGCCTCTTCGCCCCGCTCGACATGGCCAAGCTCCCCAACGTCAAGGAGATCGCGCGGGAAGCGGTGCGGAGCGAGTACCAGGTCGGCGGCTGGAGCTACGTCTACACCATCGTGTACCGGCCGGACCTGGTGAAGGAGGAGATCACGAAGTGGTCGGATCTCTGGAAGCCGTCCCTCAAGGGCAAGATCGCGATGCCGGACTTCGACCCCTCGCACATCATCACGATCGCGGCCCTCATGGAGGGTGGCAACGAGATGACGTGGCAGAAGGGGCAGGAGCGGCTCAAGGCGCTCAAGCCGAGCATCGTGGCCTTCTTCTCCACCGACGCCCAGAGCCAGGACCTGATGAAGACGGGACAGGCGCCGGTGCAGGTGATGCTATCCGTCAACGCGTACCATCTGCAGGAGCAGGGCATCGCGGTCAAGCTGGTCCAGCCGCAGGACTTCCCGGGCGTCGTGGGGATCGACTGCATGTCGGTCATGGCGGGCAGCGCGAAGGCGGACGCCGCCCACCAGTTCATCAACCTGGCCCTGTCGCGGGACATCCAGACCGAGCTGGCGAAGGCGCTGAAGGCCGGGCCGGTCAACGGCGGCGCCACCGTGCCGGCTGCCTTCCGCGGCCAGCCGGGGATCTTCCTGACCCCGGCCGAGTGGAAGGAGCGCGGCTACATCGTGAACGACGAGGCGCGGGCCAGGACGCTGCCGGCCTGGCGCGAGTGGTTCACGGCCAATATCGTGAAATAGTGCCCCCGCTGCTCGCGCCGGCCCTGGTGGTGGCGGCGGTGTTCGCGGCCGCCCTGTTCGCGCTGCTGCGCTACAGCGTGCTCGAGTTCATCCCGGGCTCGCTCCAGACCGGCGGTCTGACCGCGGCCAACTTCACCGGCATCCTGAGCCGGCAGTACCTGGGCGCGGTGTGGGACACGCTGCTCCTGAGCGCGGCTACCACCGCGCTCACTTTGGTGGCCTCCTACCCGGTCGCCTACATGCTGGCCCGCACGCGCTCGCGCCGGGCGCGCTCGGCGCTGCTGGTGCTCACCCTCGCCCCGTTCTTCACCGGCGCCATCGTGCGCACCTATGCCTGGATGCTCGTGCTCGGCAACACCGTGGTCACCTGGCCCGTGCCCATGCTCTTCACGCCGCGCGGGGTGCTGGTCGGCCTCGTGCACTTCTCGATGCCGACCATGATCCTGCTGCTGGCCGCCGCCATCAGCCATGTCGATCCGCTGTACGAGCGGGCGGCGGCGAGCCTGGGCGCCTCCCCGGCGCGGGTGTTCCGCCGCGTGACGCTGCCGCTCTCCCTGCCCGGCATCGTCTCCGGCTCCGTCATCGTCTTCGCCTGGACGCTCAGCGCCTTCGCCACGCCGGAGCTGCTCGGCGGCGGCAAGGTCAAGATGATCGCCAACGTCGTCCGCGACCTGGCGCTCGACTCCTTCAACTGGCCGGGCGGGGCGGCCTTCGCGCTGGTCGCGCTGGTCGTGACGCTCGGGCTGCTGGCCGCGACCGGGCGGCTCACCGCGGTCTCCGATCGGGGCGCCTGATGCTGCGACTCGCGGTGGTCGCGCTGCTCGCGTTCATGACGCTCCCCACCGTGGTGGTCGTCGCGGTCTCGTTCAACCCGACCGCCATTCTCTCGTTCCCGCCGGCGGGCTTCTCGTGGCGCTGGTACGTCAACGTCGTCACCTATCCCCAGTTCCAGCGCGCGGCGTGGAACAGCCTGCTGGTCACGGCGGGCGCGGTGGCCCTGGCCATGCCCATCGGCACCGCGGCGGCGCTGGCCCTGGCGCGAGGGCGGGTCCGCGGCCGGGCCCTCTGGGCCACGCTCCTGCTCTCCCCCCTCGTCGTCCCCGGCGTCGCAGCGGGCCTGGGATTCCTGATCCTGGGGGCCGGGCTCGGCCTGCTGCGCAGCCGGAGCGTGCTGATCGCGGCCCACGTCGCCCTCGTGCTGCCGTTCGTGGTGCGCTCCGTCTGGGTAAGCGTGAGCAACCTGGATCCCACCCTGGAGCGGGCGGCGGCCAGCCTGGGGGCCACGCCCTGGCGCGCGTTCCGGCGGGTCACGCTGCCACTCTTGCGTCCCGGCCTCCTCGCCGCGCTGCTCTTCGCGGTGATCGTGTCG
>JBGOVO010000091.1:0-11455 GCA_041478145.1 Methylomirabilia bacterium | reverse complement strand
CTGCCCCCTTTGGCCACTTGGGTATCTCCCCGCCTACTCCCCTGATCGCAACCCTCTGATATTACTGGCGCTGGCGGGAGGATTTGAACCCCCGACCCACTGCTTACAAGGCAGTTGCTCTACCCCTGAGCTACGCCAGCAGTCGCAAAACTTCACTTTATGTTTGGGCCCCCAGCAAGTCAAGACTTTTCTGTCAAGATCTTTCTCCGCGGCCCCGCTGGCGGAGCACCTCGTAGCACAGGACGGCCGCGGCCGCGGAAACGTTCAGCGAGCCCAGCCGTCCGCGCATCGGCAGGCTCACCAGGAAGTCACAGCTTCGGGTGACCAGGGGTCGAAGCCCCTCCCCCTCCCCCCCCAGCACGAGGCAGAGCGGCCCGGTCAGGTCGGTCTCCCACGGAAGCTTGCCCCCGGTCGGCACCGCTCCCATGGTCCAGATCCCTTCTTTCTTCAATACTTCGAGAGAGTTGACCAGGTTGGTCTCTCGGGCCACCGGGATCAGCTCCGCCGCTCCCATCGCCGACTTCGCGGCCGCCCCCGTGAGCCCGGCCGCATGGTGCTTGGGCACGATCAGCCCGTGGACGCCGGTGGCCTCGGCCGATCGGAGCACCGCGCCCAGGTTGCGGGGATCCTGGACCTGGTCGAGCGCGAGGAAAAAGGCGGCCTCCCCCCGGCTTCCGGGGATCCCCAGCAGGTCGGCCAGGGAGGCATAGCTCGCGCCGGCCACCCGGGCCACCACGCCCTGATGATGGGGATCGCCCGCCATGGCCGTGAGCTGGTCGCGAGTGCGATAGGAGATCTTCACGCCCTGCCGCTTGGCCAGGCCCAGCAGCTCGTGAAGAGCCGGCCCGCGCCCTTCGGAGAGGATCGCGATCTCTTCCACGCGACGGCTCTCCGCGCGCAACAGCTCGAGCACCGGGTTCCGGCCGAAGAGGGGGCGCCCCTCGTCGTCCTGGCTCGCGCTCGGCGGGCTCTCGCGGGACTCCCCGGACCGCTCGCGGGTCATGACTGAAGCTTCCAGGTCGTCCCGTCCCGCGTGTCCTCCAGGATGACGCCCATGCGCGCGAGCTCGTCCCGAAGCCGGTCGGCCTCCCGGAAGTCGCGCAGCCGTCGCGCCTCCTGCCGCAGATAGACGAGGGAGTCGATCTTCGCCTTCGCCTGGGGATCGATCGCGGGCTCCCGGCGCCCCCCGGTCTCGAGCAGGCCGAGCGCCCGCCCCAGGATGACCAGCTCACCCACGCCGAGCAGGAAGGCGCCGGCGCCCGCGCTCCCCTGGGCGACCTGATCCTTGGCGGTATGGAGCAGCCGTGCCAGGTCGAAGAGCGCGCCGAGCGCCTGCGGGGTGTTGAAGTCGTCGTCCATCGCGGCCTCGAAGCGGGCGCGGTGGGCGGCCACCTGGTCGAACAGCCCCCCGTCCGGCCCCGGCGCGGGGGTGCCCCGGGCGGCGAGGCGGTCCGCCTCGTCCTTCAGCGATCGGAGCCGGCTGAGCGCCCGCGCCGATTCCCCGACTCGCTCGTCGCTCCACTCCAGCGGGTGACGGTAGTGCGTCCCGAGGAGATAGAGACGGAGCGCCTCCGGATCGTGGCGCTTGACCAGGTCGCGGATCGTGAGGGTATTCCCGAGGGACTTCGACATCTTCTCGGCCGCCAGGTTCACGAACCCGTTGTGGATCCAGTAGCGCGAGAAGGTCTTGCCGGTGGCGCCCTCCGACTGGGCGATCTCGCACTCGTGGTGCGGGAAGATGAGATCCTCGCCGCCGCCGTGGATGTCGAGCGTCTCGCCGAGATGCGCCATCGCCATCGCGGAGCACTCGATGTGCCAGCCGGGGCGCCCCTCGCCCCACGGGCTCGCCCACGACGGCTCGCCGGGCTTCGCCGATTTCCACAGGGCGAAGTCCCGCGGGTCGCGCTTCCGCTCGTCCACGTCGACCCGCGCGCCCGCCAGGAGCTCGTCCAGATTCTTGCCGGAGAGCTTCCCGTAGGCGGGGAAGCGTCGCACCTCGAAATACACGTCGCCGTCGATCGGGTAGGCCATCCCCTTGCGGATGAGGCCCTCGATGAGCTCGATCATCGGGTCGATGTACTCGGTGGCCTTCGGCTGGACGTCCGGCTCGAGCACGCCGAGGGAGGCCATGTCGCGCCGGTCCTCGGCGATGTAGCGCTCGGAGATCTCCCGCGCGCTCACACCCTCCTCGTTCGCCTTGCGGATGATCCGGTCGTCCACGTCGGTGTAGTTCTTGACGAACTTGACCGCGTAGCCGCGGTGCCGCAGGTACCGCCGGATCACGTCGAAGACCAGCGAGCTGCGCGCGTGCCCGATGTGCGAGAGGTCGTACACCGTCACCCCGCAGACGTACATCCGCACCTCGCCGCGGATGAGCGGGACGAACTCCTCTTTCCGCCGTGTCATCGTGTTCTGGATCCGGATCGGCACTCGGGTCTCCTAGCGCGCTGAGTTGACCTCGACCGCGACCACCGCCATCGAGGCGATGCCTTCCCCGCGGCCGAGCAGGCCCAGGTGCTCCGGGCTCTTGGCCTTGACGCTCACCTGCTCCGGACCCAAATCCATCGTGGCGGCGAGCCGCGTGGCCATCTCGGGCAGAAAAGACGCGAGCCGCGGCGCCTGGCAGATCACGGTGGCGTCCACGTTGATCACACGCGCTCCCTTGCTGGAGATCAGATCCACGACCGACCGCAGCAGCCCGAGGCTCGACGCTCCCTTGTAGCGTGGATCCGTGTCCGGGAAGAGCCGTCCCAGATCACCGAGCGCGAGCGATCCGAGGAGCGCCTCGCACACCGCGTGGGTGAGCACGTCGGCGTCCGAGTGCCCGCCCAGGCCACGCTCCGCCGGCACCGTCACGCCGCCCAGCACGAGCGGCCGGCCGTCGACCAGCGGGTGCAGGTCGAAGCCGAGTCCGGACCGGAATACCGTCATGCCCGGCGGCGGGGCCTCGCCCAGGCCCGGGCCGTCTGAAGATCCTCCCGCGTCGTGATCTTGAGATTCTGCGCCAGACCGCGGACCATTGCCACCGCCATTCCGAGCCGCTCCACCAGGACCGCGTCGTCGGTCCCGGCGAAGCCGTCGCGGCGCGCTTTCTCGTGGGCCTCCCAGAGCAGATCGCGCGCGAACGCCTGCGGGGTCTGGGTCAGCCAGAGCCCCTGGCGCTCGACGGTGGCCTCGATGGAGCCGTCCCGCACCCGCTTGACCGTCTCCCGCACCGGCATGCCGCAGGTGGCGGCGCCCTGCGCCGCCGCCGCGGCCCGCACCCGCTCCACGAGTGCCGCGTCGATGAAGGGGCGCACCGCATCGTGCACCACGACCCACCGGGCGTCGGCGGGCACCCGCTGCAGCCCCTGCCAGACCGACTCCTGCCGGTCGGGGCCGCCGGCCACCACGTCGAGGATCTTCGGCACCCGCAGGCGCGCGAGCAGCCGGCGGGTCGCCGCCACCTGCCCGTCGGGCACCGCCACCACGATGCCCTCCAGGCCGCGCGCGCGCCCCAGGGCGCGGAGCGTGGCGACGAGGATGGGCGTGGCCCCCAGACGGAGGTACTGCTTGGGCCGGCGGGAGCCCATGCGCGCGCCCAGGCCCCCCCCCGGCACGATCGCGTAGGTCACCGCGACGCGTTCTCCTCTTCGCGCTGGCGGGCGAAGATCATGCGGCCGGCCGCGGTCTGGTAGATCGTGGTCACCGTCACGTCCACCGTCTGACCGATGAGACGCTTGCCGTGCTCCACCACCACCATGGTGCCGTCGTCCAGGTAGGCCACGCCCTGGTTGGCCTCCTTGCCCTCCTTGACGATGTGCACGTGCAGCGGCTCGCCGGGCAGCACGACCGGCTTGAGGGCATTGGCCAGCTCGTTGATGTTGAGCACCGCCACGCCCGACAGCTCCGCCACCCGGTTCAGGTTGTAGTCGTTGGTGACGATCTTGCCCCCGGTCACCCGGGCCAGCTCGATGAGCTTGCGATCCACCTCGCGCACCTGGAGGAAATCCATCTCGTCGATGCGCACGGTCACGCGGGGCACCCGCTGCAGCCGCTGCAGCACGTCGAAGCCGCGCTTGCCGCGGTTGCGCTTGAGCGCGTCGGCGGAGTCGGCGATCTGCTGCAGCTCGCGCAGCACGAACTGGGGCACCAGGAGCGTGCCGGCCAGGAACCCGGTCTGGCAGACGTCCACGATGCGCCCGTCGATGATGACGGAGGTGTCGAGGATCTTGTCGCCCTCCTGGCGCACCGCCGTCTTGGGGAAGAGCTTGACCGACATCTCCTCGAGATCGTCCCGCTTGGCCAGGGTCACCATCGCGCCCAGGTAGCCCAGCAGCATCGCGAAGAGCCCGCGTCCGAGGGCGCCCGCGCCGGGCACGACCGCCTCGACCGCGGTGCCCAGGCCCAGACCGAGGACGACGCCCAGCATGGCGCCGGTGGCCCCCCAGAAGAGCCGGTCGACCGGGATGCGGCGGGCCTGCCACTCGAGCAGCACCACCAGCACGCCGGCCAGGAAGCCGGCGCCGCCGAGGAAGAAGTTGTTGGGGGGGTGGAGCCCGAGCGCATGCCCCAGCGCGAAGCCGGCGGCGGTGGCCGTCATCAACACGAGGACCCGGACGATGAGGAGACCTATCTGCATTCCGCCCTCACGGCCCCAACAGGATTTTCACTGCCTCGTCCACCGATCCCACGCCCTGCACGTCCAGGGGGTGGCCGCCCCGGCCGGTCAGGCTGCTCTGGGGCACGACCGCAGCGGTGAATCCCAGTGCCGCCGCCTCCTTGAGCCGTGCCTCGAGTCCGGTCACCGCGCGCACCTCCCCGGCCAGCCCCACCTCGCCCACCACCACCAGATCTCCCCTGAGCGGGCGGTCGAGATAGCTCGACGCCGCCGCGAGCACCAGCCCCAGGTCGGCGGCGGGCTCGGAGACCCGCGCGCCGCCGGCGACGTTGACGAAGGCGTCCTGCGACTGCAGGGGGAACCCCACGCGCTTCTCCAGCACCGCCAGCAGCAAGCATACGCGATTGTAGTCGGCTCCCAGCACTGTACGACGCGGCGTCCCGAAGCCGGCCGGGGTGACCAGCGCCTGGATCTCCACCAGCAGGGGTCGGGTCCCCTCCAGGCTGGCCACCACCACCGAGCCGGCAGCGTCCTTCGGGCGCTCGGCCAGGAAGAAGCGGGAGGGGTTCTTGACCTCCGTGAGCCCCCGCTCCCCCATCTCGAAGACCCCGATCTCGTTCGTGGACCCGAAGCGGTTCTTGACCCCCCGCAGCACCCGGTAGGCGTGGTGCGGCTCGCCCTCGAAGTAGAGCACCGTGTCGACCAGGTGCTCGAGCACCCGCGGCCCGGCGATCGCGCCCTCCTTGGTGACGTGACCCACCAGGAAGGTGGCGATGCCCCGGCCCTTGGCCAGGGTCATGAGCCGGGCCCCGCACTCGCGTACCTGGCTCACACTCCCCGGAGCCGACTCGAGCCCGGGCAGGTACACGGTCTGGATCGAGTCCACGATCAGCACGCGAGGCAGGATGGCGGCCACGTGGGCCTCCACCGCCAGCAGATCGGTCTCGGCCACGAAATAGAGACCCTTCGGGGCCGGGCCGAGACGATCCGCCCGGAGCTTCACCTGCCCCGCGGACTCCTCGCCCGAGACGTACAGCACCGGACCCGCGCGCTCGGCGAGCAGCCGGCTCACCTGGAGCAGGAGCGTGGACTTGCCGATGCCGGGATCGCCGCCGATCAGCACCAGCGAGCCCGTCACCACGCCCCCGCCCAGCACGCGGTCCAGCTCGGCCATGCCGCTGGATACGCGATGGCCGTCGCCGTCCACGTGGATCTCGCCGATCGGCTGCGGCCGGCTCGAGGCGACGCCGGGGCGCGCGCCGCCGCGCGCGGCGGGGGCCGCGCGCTCCTCCACGAGCGGCACATAGGTCCCGACCCGCGCGCAGTCCGGACAGGTGCCGGGCTTGGGCGCGGCGAGACCGCACTCCTGGCAGCGGTAGACGGACCGGTCGCGCGCCATCACTGGCCCCCGGTGGTCGCCGACTGGCCCGAGCTGCCGGAGCTGATCGTCGATCGGATCAGGGTACGCAGGAGGAAGCTGCGCCGGGCGCCCTCGAGGAACTGCACGAGGTTCTCGTAGACGGTCGGATCCTCCAGCAGCGCCCCCACCGTGCCTTCTCCGGCCTTGAGACGCTCGGTGACCGCGCGGAGGTTGGCCATCGCGGCGCGGAAATCGGCGGTGGCATCCCCCAGAGAGCCCAGCGAGCCGTCGCCGCCGTCGCGCGTGAGCTGGCCCAGCAGGCCTTGCCCTTGCGCCACCCGCTCGGAGACGTCGCGGAAGTTGTGGGCCACCGCCTGGAGATCGTCGGCCACCGCCTTGTACTGCGGGTCGTAGAGCAGGGCGGAGAGCAGGTTGTCGCGCGCCTCCAGCTTCTCCGCGCCGCGCCCGAGCGCCTCCATCGCGGCCAGCAGCGAGCGGACCGACTTGCCGCTCTCGGGCGAGAGGAGCACGCCCACCGCGTTGTCGCCCTGCTCGGCCCGGGCCAGGAGCTGCTGGGTTCGCGTCAGGATCGCGTTGAGTCGGTTCAGCGACTCCGGCTCGTCGTACACGAGGGCGTGGACCAAGCCCTTCCCGGTCTCCACCTCCTTGGCGATGCGGTCCACGCGCTCCACGGTGCTCTTGAGCCCCGAGGCCAGATCCTTCACCGTCTGCATCGTCTCGGCTCCGGCCTTGAACATCTGCTGCATCTCGAAGGGCTCCGTCGAGACCACCGCCTCCCCCGGCTTGAGAGCGGGAGCCGTCGCCGAGCCGAGACTGATCTCCACGATCCTGTCGCCGAGCAGGCCCTGGGTGGCGATGCGCGCCTCCGAGTCGCCGCGGATCCGCTCCGAGAAGCGCCGGGCGATCGTGAGCGTCACCCGCACCTTGCCGCCCGGCTTCTCGGACAGGGCGACCGCGGTGACGCGCCCGATCTGCACGCCGGCCAGCCGCACGGTGGCGCCTTCGATGAGCCCGCCCACCTCGGTGAACTCGGCCACCAGGTCGTACTTGCGCTCGAAGTAGCGCGCCTGGGCCCCGAGCAGGTAGATGATGACGAAGAACACGAGCAGGCCGGACAGGATGAAGGCGCCGATGCGCACCTGCAGGCTGAGGCGGCCGTCGGCCATGGCTAGCTCTCCCGCAGCTCGCCGGCCAGGAACCGGCGTACGTCGGGATTGTCGGAGCGGTGGATCTCGGCGGGCGTGCCCACGTCGGCGAACCGCCCCTGAACCAGGATCGCCATCTGATCCGCCACCAGCTCGGCGAACTCCACGTCGTGGGTCACCACGATGGCGGTGTCGCACACCCCGCTCCGGAGCTGGGCGATGAGCTGGGCCACCAGCCGCGCGTTGGTGGGATCGAGCCCCGCGGTGGGCTCGTCGAAGAACACCACCTCCGGCTCCGTCACGAGCGCCCGCGCGATGCCCACGCGCTTGCGCATGCCGCCGCTCAGCTCGGCGGGCAGCAGGTCGTCCGTGCCGGGCAGTCCCACCAGCGCGAGGAAGTGGTGGACCCGCTCCGTGATCGCCCCGAGCGACATCCGGGTGTGCTCGCGGAGCGGGTAGGCCACGTTCTCGAAGACCGAGAGCGAATCGAAGAGGGCCGCGCCCTGGAACACGAACCCGCTCCGGCGCCGCAGGGGAAGCATGGCTTCTTCCCGCATCCGGTCGGTGCGGGTGCCGAAGAGGTAGACCTCCCCCGCGTCGGGCCGCGCGAGGCCGGAGGCGATGCGCAGGAGCACGGTCTTGCCGGTGCCGCTGCCGCCCATCACCGCGAGGATCGTCCCCTTGAGCAGGGCCAGGCTCACGCCGCGCAGGACGCGCTTGTCTCCGAACGCCTTCCAGACGTTCCGGACCTCGACGAGCGGCGGCGCGGGGGGCACAGGGCTCACCAGAACATGAAGAGGAACAGCTTGGTGATGAAGAAATCGGAGATGATCACCCCCATGGCCACCTGCACCACCGTGGCCGTCGTGGAGCGGCCGAGCCCCTCAGTGCCGCCCTCGGTCGCGAGGCCGTTGTAGCAGCCGATCAGGGTAACCAGGCCGCCGAAGATCACGCTCTTGCCGATGCCGGTCAGGAAGTCCTTCAGGACCACCCAGTAGGCGATGGTGTTCCAGTAGAGATACGCGTCGACGTTGCGGTCGAACACAGCGATCAGCATACCCCCGAGGAGGCCCATCCCGTCGGCCAGGATGGTGACCACCGGGAAGACCAGGAGGGCGGCCAGGAGCCGGGGGACGACCAGCTTCTTGATGTAGTTGACCCCGAGCGCGCGGAGCGCGTCGATCTGCTCGGTGACCTTCATGGAGCCCAGCTCGGCGGTGATGCCCGAGGCCACCTTGCCGCCGACCAGGATGGCGGTGAGCACCGGCCCCAGCTCGCGGAGGATGGAGAGCGCCACCACCGGGCCCACGTAGTTCTCGGCGCCGAAGCGGGCCATGTTCACCGCGGTCTGCAGCGCGAGCACCATCCCGGTGAAGAGGGCCGCGGTGAGCGCGACGGTCAGGGAGCGCACGCCGATGATGTCGATCTCACGGGCGACGAGCCAGAGGTAGGATGCGGGCAGCGTCAGGTTGCGGGCCACCCGGACGGTGAGCAGCCCGAGGCCGCCGTACCAGATGGCCGCCTCCCGGAGATGCCCTCGCAGATCCTTTGCCACCATCATCGCCGCTCCACCGCGAAGCTCTCGACCAGCGCCCGGAACGCGGGCCGTCCCGAGTCGAAGAGGCCGGTCGGCGCCACGTAGAGGAAGTCGTGCACGCACGGCTCGGCCCGCACCACCAGCGCCTCCACCGTGACCTCACGGCCGTCGGTGCGCCCGCGCACCACCGAGTGGGCGGCCTCGCGGCCGGCCACCGTGGTCGTCCCATTCTCCACCACGTCGCGCTTGGTGAGCCCGAAGGTCAGATGGCGCGCGAGCACGTCGAGCGGGCGCGACGACTCGCGGCCGCGGCAGGTGGCATCCACCAGCATGCCGCCCGACGCCGCCTCGCCCTGCAGCGCGAGATCGGCCCGCGTGCCGTGATCCACCGTCCAGCCGTTCGCCGGCAGCGTCACCCGGTAGCCCTTCGTGGAGTAGAAGACCCCGTTCTCGATGCGTCCCGCGCTCGTCGCGCAGCCTCCGCTCGCGAGCAGGACGAGCGTCGCAAGTGCTGCACGCAACCGTGGCAGCTTGTTCATCTGCGGGGGCCCCGAAATGGCCCCCGCACTCCCCCCGGCCGCGGACCTTGCCGAGGCGTCACTGATCCTTCGTGTGCCGGCGCGCGAGTTCCTGGAACACGCGCCGCAGAGGGATGCCCCGGGCCGTGAGCAGCACCATGGTGTGGAACCACAGGTCCGCGATCTCGGAGACGACCCGCGCGTCGCCCTCACCGCCCAGCGCCGCCGTCACGACCTCGGTGGCCTCTTCCCCGATCTTCCGGCAGATCTGCGGCTCGCCCTTCTCGAGGAGCGCCGCCACGTACGACCCCGGGGGCGGCGCCACCTTCCGCGACTCGAGCACGCGCTCCAGCACCTCCAGCATGGCCGGCCCCGCGCTCCCGGACACCGGCGCCGCGGCGCCGCCATCCAGGCGCGTGAAGAAGCAGCTCCGCGCCCCGGTGTGACAGGCCACGCCGTCCTGGTGCACCTGGACCAGGAGCGTGTCCCGGTCGCAGTCGGCGTAGATGCCGTCCACGTGCTGGGCGTGTCCCGAGGTCTCGCCCTTGCGCCAGAGGGCCTGGCGCGCGCGCGACCAGAAATGGGTGAGGCCGGAGCGTCGCGTCGCCTCCAGAGACTCGCGGCTCATCCACGCCACCATCAGGAGCTGTCCGGTCTCGGTGTCCTGCACCACCGCCGGGATCAGGCCCTGCGCGTCCCACGCGAGCTCGTCGAGCGCGCTCACGGCCCGAGCCTCACCGGCACGCCGCGCTCGTCGAGATAGCGCTTGGCCTCCGCGACGGTGTGCTGGCCGAAGTGGAAGAGCGAGGCGACGAGCACCGCGTCGGCCCGCCCCTCGACCACCCCGTCCCGGAGATGCTCGAGGCGCCCGGCCCCCCCCGAGGCGATGACGGGCACGGAGACCGCGTCGGCCACCGCCCGCGTCAGGGCGAGATCGTAGCCGGCGCCGGTGCCGTCGCGGTCCATGCTGGTGAGCAGGATCTCGCCCGCGCCCAGCTCCGCCACTTCGCGGGCCCACTCGACGGCGTCACGGCCCACGGGCCGGCGCCCGCCGTGGGTGAAGACCTGCCAGCGGCCATCGGACGCGGATTTGGCGTCGATGGCCGCGACGATGCACTGGCTGCCGAACGCCCGCGCGGCTTCCGTCACCAGCGCCGGTCGCTCGAGCGCGGCGGTGTTCACCGACACCTTGTCGGCGCCGGCGCGCAGCAGCGTCCGGATGTCCTCGAGGGACCGGACCCCGCCCCCCACCGTGAGCGGCATGTAGATGCCCTCGGCGGTGCGCCGGACCACGTCGAGCATGATCGCCCGCCCCTCGTGGGAGGCGGTGATGTCGAGGAAGACCAGCTCGTCGGCCTCCTGGGCGTCATAGGCGAGGGCCGCGGCCACCGGATCCCCGGCGTCGCGCAGCTCCACGAAGCGGACGCCCTTCACCACCCGGCCGTCCTTCACGTCCAGGCACGGGATCAATCGCTTGCAGAGCATGATCGGCTACTGCACGTCCGCGACGGCCGTCGCGAGGTCCACCGCGCCGCTGTAGAGCGCCCGCCCCACGATCACGCCCGCCAGCCCGGGCACCGTCGCGAGCTGACGGATATCCTCCAGCGAGCCGACGCCCCCCGAGGCGAAGACGGGAATGCCGGCCGCCTGGGCCACCGCCTCCGTGCTCCGGAGGTTGGGGCCGCTCTGCGTGCCGTCGCGCGCGATGTCGGTGTAGATGATGCCCGCGGCGCCGGCCGCCCCCGCGTCGCGGGCCAGGGCGATGGCGTCGAGCTCGAGCACGCGGGTCCAGCCGTCCACCGCCACGCGGCCGTCGGAGGCGTCGATGCCGATGATGATCCGCTCGCCGAACTGCCCGCACACGTCGCCGAGAAACGCGGGGTCGAGCGCGGCCCGGGTGCCCACGATGGCCCAGCGCGCGCCCGCCTCCAGCACCGCCTCCACGTGAGCGATCTCGCGGAGCCCGCCGCCCACCTGCACGGGTATCGCGACGGCCTGGATCATGGCGCGCACCAGCGCGGTCTGGGTGGGACGGCCCGCGAAGGCCCCGTCGAGATCCACCACGTGCAGCCGCCGCGCGCGCGAATCCTGCCAGCGGCGGGCCATCGCGACCGGGTCGTCGGAGAACACGGTCTCCGCGTCGGCGCGCCCCTGGAGGAGCCGCACACAGCGCCCCGCCTTCAGGTCCACCGCCGGGATTATCTCGAACATTGGACTACCTACCACTCCCTGCGCGGTTCATGGTCTCCTCGGCTCGCCTTCGGCTGCACCTCG
>JBGOVO010000436.1:0-2990 GCA_041478145.1 Methylomirabilia bacterium | reverse complement strand
TTCGTCCGGGCGCTTCGGGTCCTTGTCGCGCTCGAGCCGGTCGAAGTCGCCCGGCTTCAGCGACTCGAGCCACTCCTTGATCTTGGCCTGGTCGTCGCCCTTGCCGGTGCCGATCTCGGTCTCCTTGGCGACCTCGACGGTACGGGCCTTGTGCACGACCTCTTCCTCCACGAAGATCGGCGCGCCGACCCGCAGGGCGAGGGCGATCGCATCCGACGGCCGCGAGTCCACCGTGATGTCGGCGTTGCCGAGCTTGAGGTGGATCTCCGCGTAGAAGGTGTTGTCCCGCAGGTCGTTGACCACGATCTTCTGCACGCGGGCCGCGACCGCCTCCAGGATGTTCTTGATGAGGTCGTGCGTCATCGGCCGCGGCGTGGAGATCTTCTCCAGCTCCAGCGCGATGGCGTTGGCCTCGAAGAGACCGACCCAGATGGGCAGGGAGCGCTTCTCTTCCTCGTCGCGGAGGATGATCATGGGCATGTTGGAGAGCGGATCGAGGGCCAGCCCCTTCACTTTCATCTCCAGCCACATGGTGCGCCTCCTCCTAGGCCTGCAACGCGGGAACGGTCTCGCCCACCGGGAGCCGGGCGCCCGCTTCTCCATCCATGATCGGCTCGCCGCGAAGGCTGTGCGGCAGGGCGCGGACGATGCGCACCGGCACCACCCGGCCCAGCAGCTCGCGGCCTCCGGCATCGAAGTTCACCACACGATTGCAGCGGGTGCGTCCGGCCGCCTCCCCCGCGTTCTTGCGGGAGACGCCGTCCACCAGCACCGGCAGCGTCCGGCCCTCGAGCCGCTGGCTGCGCTCGGCGGCCACGCGGACGGTGGCCTCGAGGAGCCGGTGGTTGCGCTCGGCCTTCACCTCGTCCGGGACCTGATCGGGCATCTCCGACGCGGGCGTGCCGGGCCGGCGCGAGTAGCGGAAGACGAAGGCGTTGTCGTAGCCCACCCGCTCTACCATCTCTACCGTCCGGGCGAAGTCGTCCTCGGTCTCGCCCGGGAAGCCTACGATGAGGTCGGTGGACAGGGCGAGGTCCGGGACCGTCTCCTGCAGCTCCGCGATCAGCTCCAGATAGCGCGCCCGGCTGTAGCCGCGATTCATCCGCTCCAGCACGCGATCGGACCCAGACTGCAGCGGCAGGTGCAGGTACTCGCAGACCTTGGGGACGTCACGGATGGCGCGGATCAGCCGGGGCGTGAGGTTGTAGGGGTTCGAGGTCGTGAAGCGGATGCGCTCGATGCCGTCGACGTCGTTGACGCGCTCGAGCAGCGCCGCCAGGTCCGTGGGCGGGCTCAGATCCCGCCCGTAGGCATTGACGGTCTGGCCGAGCAGCGTGACCTCGCGGCAGCCCGCCGCGGCCAGGCCCCGGATCTCCTCGACGATGATCTCCGGCGCGTGGCTGCGCTCGCGTCCCCGCGTGGTGGGCACGACGCAGAACGTGCAGTACTTCTCGCAGCCCTCCATCACCGTGACGAACGCCTTGAGCCGCCGGCCGCCGTCGGGCCGCGCGGTGATCTTCACCAGCGCCCCTTCGCCGGTCTCCAGCACGGGCCCCCGCCCCTGCCGGGCGCGCGCGACCAGCTCGGCCACCCGGGCGATGGCGGGCGAGCCGAAGACCAGGTCCACGTAGGGCGCGCGCTCCTGGATGCGCCCATTCTGGAGCTGGGCCATGCAGCCCATGACGCCGATGACGAGATCGGGACGGCGGCGCTTGAGGTGGCGGAGCGCGCCGAGCTGCGAGAACACCTTGTCCTCCGCCTTCTCGCGGATCGAGCAGGTGTTGAGCAGGATCAGGTCGGCCTCCTAGGGGCTGTCCGTCAGCTCGTAGCGCTCCTGCTTGAGCAGGCCGGCCACCCGCTCGGAGTCGTACTCGTTCATCTGGCAGCCGTAGGTGATCAGGTGGAGCTTGGACATCAGAGCGACGACGACGGAGGAGGAATTTTCCGCATAAATGGTCGGGACTTACGGTAGCATCCGCCCCTCGGCATGTCAAACCGGGTGCGGATCAGGCGGTCTCCTCGAAGACTCCGATGCGCCGGAACTTCTCGTGGCGCTCCTCGATCAGCTCGGCCCCGGACTTGGACTTGAGCTGCCAGAGCTGATCCCGGAGGGCGGCGCGCAGGCTGGCCGCCGTCGCCTCCCAGTTGCGGTGGGCGCCCCCCACCGGCTCGGGCACGATGCCGTCGATGACGCCCAGCTTCAGGAGGTCGGGCGCGGTCACGCGCATCAGCTCGGCCGCCTCGGGGGCCTTCGCGCCGTCGCCCCAGAGGATGGCCGCGCAACCCTCGGGAGAGATCACCGAGTAGATCGCGTACTCGAGCATCAGCACGCGGTTGCCGACCCCGATGGCGAGGGCGCCGCCGCTGCCGCCCTCGCCGGTGACCACGCAGATGATCGGCGTGGGCAGCCCGGCCATCTCGCGCAGGTTGCGCGCGATGGCCTCGGCCTGGCCCCGCTCCTCGGCGCCGAGCCCCGGGTAGGCGCCGGGGGTGTCGATGAACGCGATGATGGGCTTGCCGAACTTGCCCGCGAGTTGCATCAGGCGGAGGGCCTTGCGGTAGCCTTCGGGATGCGGCATGCCGAAGTTCCGCGCGATGTTCTCGCGGGTGTCGCGCCCCTTCTGGTGGCCGATGACGACGATCGGCTCGCCGTCGAAGGTCGCGAGACCGCCCACGATGGCCTTGTCGTCGCCGAACACGCGGTCACCGTGCAGCTCGACCCAGTCCTCCAGCAGGAGGTTGACGAGGTCGAGCGTGTGAGGGCGCTTGGGATGCCGGGCGATCTGGGTGCGCTGCCAGGCGGTCAGGCTCGAGTAGATGCGCTGCTGCTGGCGGCCGAGCCGCTCCTCCAGCTTGGCGATCTCGTCGCGGGCGTCGAGGGCATCCTCGGACGCGCGCAGCTCGGCGATGCGGTTCTCGAGCTCAAGGAGCGGCTTCTCGAACTCAAGCTCGTCCGGCATACTCGACGAGTATACTGCCCGGCCCGAGCA
>JBGOVO010000036.1:0-17286 GCA_041478145.1 Methylomirabilia bacterium | reverse complement strand
GAGGAGTGCATGCACATGTGTGAGGTCTGCAAGAGCGACGAGAAGTGTGAGCACCCGTGGTCGCAATGCATGGCCAGTCGTGGCGAACACTGCGCCGTGTGCGGACATGACTCGTGGGCTCCGCTTCGTCCGTCCGACCCATCGCCGCCGTCAGACCGATGACCTTATATGCGCGTAGTGTGGACACGGAGCCCGAAGGGGCGACCTCTCGCGGGCGGCCCCTCCCCTTCGGGCGAGGGCCGGGCGTGTCAATCGCTCGGCTGGCCCCATTGGGCGGGGCGCAGCTTCTGGACGGGCGGGACAGTATCGGCCCGTCTCCGGCCGGACAGATCGAACCTCGTCACGCGACCCCTCTTGTCCAACGACCCCGAACCAATCAGGCGTGAGGTGTGGTCGAAGAACTCCATCCGCCCGGCGCCGGAATCCACCAGGGCGTATCCGGTTGCCAGACCATCGGCCGCGAACAAGTCCACCCGGTAGCGCTCGCTCAGCGGGTTCACGCGACCCCATCCGATCCGTCGCTCGCGGAGGTCGTAATAGTCCACGCGCCCTGCGCGATGGTGCACAATCGCGTGGCCGACCTGCCGGCCTTCGGCATCGTACAGGTCAATGCGCTTGGCAGCGAGCACGGGGCTCAGCACGCCCGCAAGGAGGACCATGGCAAGCGCAACCCCAAGGCGGCAGCGCACGACATGTGTTCGTCCGGTCGCTGCGATCACTCGATCACCTGATCCGCCCGCTGCAGGAGCGACAGTGGGATCGTCAGGCCGAGCGCCTTGGCGGTCTTGAGGTTGATGGTGAGGTCGAACCTAGTCGCCTGCCAGACGGGGACATCGGCGGGCTTCGTGCCCTTGAGAATCTTGTCCATTAGGGCCGCGAAATCCGCCCTGTATCTAGAGTCCGCGCCGTAGGCTAACAACCCCCCGACCTGTGCAAACTCTGGTGTGTGGCCCATTGTTGGCAGCCGGAACTGGACGCCGAGGTGAGCAATTCGCTGGAAATGACCGTAGAACATCGGGCTGTTCTCGACCACGAGGCCCCTGACCCCCGCCTTCGACGCCGCTGCGAACGCGCCATTGAAGTCCTTTGGAGCTTTGACGTTGAGGATCTCGACACGTACGCCGATCCGCTGCAGTGGGTCGAATTGCGATGGGGCAATTTGAGGATAGTTGGAGTCGTGCAGGTAGGCGGCCCGTGAGAGCTCTGGGACGGCCTCCCTCAGGATCTCGAACTGCTTGTAGACGTAGACTCCCTGAGCAAACCCGGTGAGATTCCCTCCTGGGTGGGCCATGCTGGCTACAAGGCCCGCCGCAAGTGGATCGGCGGCGAGGGAAAAAATGATCGGAATTGTAGCGGTGGCTTGTTTGGCCGCGCGGGCTGCTGGCGTCCCAACTGTAGCGATCAAATCGACTTTCGCTCGAAGCAGCTCAGCGACGAGGCGGGGGAGCTCATCGAGCTTGCCATCCGCGTACCGCCGCTCAACGATGAGGTTCCGCCCCTCGATGTAACCGAGTGCGCGAAGCTTGTCCTCGGACAACCGAAGCGGATCGATACTCGCGGCCGATCCGCCGCTCAGAACGCCGACCCGGTAGACAGTCCCCGCCGGCTGCGCGTCGGCGGGGAGCGGCGCAGCGAGGACGGCGCCAGTCAAGCTACCCAGGAACGCACGTCGGTTCGTAGCGAGCCTCCGTCTGGCCATGTGCAGGAGGGACGGGGCGGGGCGGCCAGCGGGTCGACCTTACACCAGTGGGGCAGTCGTGTGGACTACGATCTACCTTTGGGCTGCCAGCCGCGCTCGCGCCGGCCGCCACACTACCTGCTGCGGTATGGGGGTCGGTTTGGACTCCCGGCGGCAACTTTCGCTAACTTCTACCCGTCTGGGCGCGGCCGAGCACGGGGAGTGGGTGATTTTTCCTTGTAGCAATTCAGCGGGTCGATGTGGTCACCTGCGGACAGGGCCAAAACCGAGATAGGAGGGGACATGAAACGAGACATGGAGTTGATTCGCAAGATGGTCCTTGCGGTTGAGGAAGGACCGGACGGGTATGCACCGGACGATCTTCGGATCGAAGGGCACACGGCCGAGCAGCTCGCCTATCACGCGCATTTGCTGATTCAAGCTGGCCTTGCTACCGGCCCGATCAATACCCATATCACCGGTAGCGGCCCGTCCGCTCAGATCACGACCTTGACGTGGGACGGCCACGACTTCGCCGACGCGGCACGAGACGAGACCCGATGGCGGAAGGCAATGGGGATCGTTCAGGGCAAGGGCGGGGCGGTGACACTCGATATTGTCAAGGACGTGCTGTTGCGACTAGCCAGGGTAAGTCTTGGCCTGTAGCTGACTTAGTCCCCTGATCGCGCTGTAGTCACGGCGGCAGCAACATATGTGCTGCCCGTGATGAGTCACGCCCAGTTGACCGCGGCAGACCTTCCTCCGGGTCACACGACGGGTATATCCAGCCTCACGCCGAAGTGCCCCCGGTCACCGTTGCCCGATCCCACCCGCCGACAATGAGCGCCGCGCAGGTGGCGACCCGGCCCGCGTGCCCCGCGTCCGCGAGCGCCCGGCACTTTTGGTGTATCGCGCGACGCTAGCCTCGTGCAGAGTACGCCCCTCCACCACCCCACGCAGAGAGCCCGAGCAGAAAGCCGAGGTCATATAACACCCCCAAGTTCGGGAAGGAATAGATGCGGTGATCTGCGAAGAAGCTACCGAAGAGGCTGATCGGCGCGATGAAGCCGTGCCACACGCCTAGCCAGAAGCCGGGAGCGTTAGGCGGCGGGATGCTGAGCGGTTGATAAGCGCAGCCGGACACGCCCACCATCACCAGTACCAAGACGATTGACCATCTACCGAGCGAATGGAACTTCGGCGCGTCCAGCGTGGGCCCGGTCATGGTGGACCTCCTAGCGCAAGGTTGGCTGCTCGCCCTGACTATCTGGCGCCCTCTCCTCGCCCACGATGGCGCGCAAGCGCGCCGGCCCCAGGCCGCGCCAGTCCCTGGGTCTCCTCGTTGATCCGTGAAGCGGCGACAACCCGCGGCCGGGCGGCATGACAGTTGGCCGTGCTCAGGGCGGTGGCCGAGAGGGCGCCCCTGCGGACCTTCGGCCCGGTCGAGTACGTCGTGCTGACCGTGGCCGTGGCCGCTGGGACCGTCTTCCCCTGACGCGCTACTAGGGCCTGACACGAACGCCCTATCGCCCCGTCTTTTCCTGCGAGCCTTGTGGGCTGCCCGAAGAGGTGGAAGACGGTGGCGGGGCCACCGCGGCTCCCGCTGGCCTCTTCACTCGTTCAAGGGTTGGATCTTCCACAAAGGTCGCGTAGCCGGGGGTGATGAGTTCCACCCTATCCCCGGGCTCCAGAAGGAGATCCAACTCCGCCACCTTCTGAGTGAACGTGACAAGCATCGGCCCCTGGGTCGTCGCCACCTTGAGAAGGAGTCGATTCCCCTCACGCTGCTTGCGCACGACTTCGCCTTCGATCCGTTCACTCTGCCCGCTGATCGACTTCGGCAGGTAGAGGGCCACAAGCGCCGGCCCCTTTGTCATAGCCCCCACCCCGAGGACAATCCCAATCGCGAGCGTAAAGCTGAGGATCAGCCATCCTTTCATGCAGCGAGCCTATCCGAGGGCCATGACCAGCCCCAAAAGCCGCTCCACCCGCCTGCGCCAGGACGCACGCATGGTCGCACCGTGGCGCCGCGCGCCTGGTAGTCAGCCAGGAAGTCGTAGGCCTGGTGCTTGGTGCTGAAGGTTGGTGGTCTCCCGGGCTCGACTCGGAGCGGGTGCGGGAACTTGCTCGCCATTAGGCTCGACCATATCAGAAACTTCGCGCCCGCCGGGCGCCAGCAGCTATCGAGTGACGGGATTCGCGCGCGCGCCCGCAGACGGGCGCGGCCTGGGGCGGGCGCGGCTATCCCGGGACCGAGGCGCCGCGCGCCTCTGGCGCTTCCCCAGAGCTTGTACCACACGTCGGCCTGGACTCGCTTCGTGACCGTCGTCTCGAAGCCCGCCGTGCTCAGGCGGCCGCCGAGCGCGGTCACCCGGTCGGACACGCCGCCGCTCGGCTCGCCGATGATCAGCCCCCGGCCGAAGCCGTGACGCACGAGCCCGGGCTCCTCCACCGAACAGGTGGCGTGCACCACGCAGCCGATCACGTGGCGGACCGGGATCGACGCCGCGACCCGGCCCTCGGGATCGACGGCGCGCACCGGGGCGCCCTCGTGGGGACCGCCCAGGCCGTGGAAGAACCACCACGGCACCCCGTTCATCGCGGGCAGCACCATCGTCTCTGGCCCGAGCAGCGCCCCCACCGCCTCCGCCACCCCGGGCAGCGCGGGGCTCTTCACCGCGACCACGACCAGCGCCTGCGGCCCGAGCGCATCGGCCCGCTCGGCCACCCGCACCGGCGCCTGCAGCACCGCCCCGTCCTGCCGGAGGCGGAAGCCGTGAGCACGGAGCGCGGCCGCCGTCGCGCCGCGCGCGAGCACGGCGACCTCGCAGCCGGTACGCGCGAGATGGGTGCCGATGAACGTGCCGATCGCGCCCGCGCCGACGACGCAGACCTTCACCCCGCGGGCGCCTCCAGCCGGACCATGTTGAAGGCCTTCACGGGGCGCTGGAAGCCTTTCAGGGTGAGGTCGCCGACCACCTCCACCGCCGCGATCCCTTCCACCCCGGACGCCACCCGCTGGGAGAGCAGGATCTGTCCCGGCTTGGCCTCGCCGCAGAGGCGCGAGGCGAGATTGGTCACGGTGCCGATCGCGCCGTAGTCCAGGCGGCCCTCGAAACCGATCGCCCCGATGGTCGCGTAGCCCTGGGCGATGCCGATCCCGAAGTCGAGATCGAACCCGCGCTTGCGCCACGCGGCGGTGAGGGTGGCGACGCGCTCCCGCATCACGGCGGCCATGCGGACCGCGCGCGCGGCGGGATCGGGCACCTCCACCGGGTCGTTGAAGAAGATCATCATGCCGTCGCCGGTGAAGCGCTCGAGAGTGCCCTCCGCGGCCAGGATGAGCTGCCCCATCTCGGTGTGGTATTCCCGCAGCACCGCCATCACCTCTTCCGGCTCCGCGGTCTCCGCGAAGGCGGTGAAGCCCCGCAGGTCGAGGAAGACCACCGTGACTTCTCGACGGTGACTCTTGAGCGGGTCCTCGGCGTCGCCGGCCACGATCAGCTCGGCGAGCTGGGGCGAGAAGAACCGGCGCAGGCGCCCGAGACGCTCGAGCTGGGCCACCTGGTCCTCCACGCGCTGCTCGAGGGTCCGGTTGAGCTCGCCCAGCTCGTCGTGGAGAGCCTTGATCCGCAGCAGCGAGCGTACACGCGCCAGCAGCTCGGGCTGGTTGATGGGCTTGGTCAAGAAGTCGTCGGCGCCCGCCTCGATCCCCTTGACCCGCTCCTGGCCGGGATCGAGCGCGGTGACCATGACGATCGGCAGCAGGCGCGTGCTCTCCTCCGCGCGCAGCCGGCGGCACACCTCGTATCCGCTCATCTCGGGCATCACGACGTCGAGCAGCACCAGATCCGGCCGCTCCTCCCGCACGCGCTCCAGGGCCACCGGGCCGGACGGCGCGGTGGTCACCGCGTAGCCGTGGCCGGTGAGCACGCCCTCGAGCAGCTTCACGTTCATCGGGGTGTCGTCGACCACCAGGATCCGGGCCGGGGGGCTCATGCGGCGCTCCCGCCCTTCGGGGGGCGATCCAGCATCTCGCGCACCGCGGCCACGAACCGGGTCACGTCGATCGGCTTGGCCTGGTAGCCGTCGAACCCCGCGGCCATGATCTTCTGCCGGTCCTGGCTCATCGCCGACGCGGTCACCGCGATCACCGGGATGGCGCGCGTGCGGGCGTCGGCGCGCAGGAGCCGCAGCGCCTCGATCCCGTTCATGCGCGGGAGCTGGATGTCCATGAGAATGAGCGCGGGCGGCGTGGCCAGCGCGAGGGCGACCCCGTCCTCGCCGTTCTCGGCCTCGGCGGTCCGGTAGCCGTGGAACTGGAGGATGTCCCGCTCCAGCTTGCGGTTCTTCTCGTTGTCCTCGACGATCAGGATCAGCTCGCCGGCCATGGTCGCTCCGGAATCGAGAAGGTGAACGTGGAGCCCTGGCCGGGCTGGCTCTTCACCCAGAGACGGCCGCCGTGCAGCTCCACGAGCTTGCGGGCCAGGGTCAGGCCGAGTCCCGTCCCCTCCCGTTTGTGCGCATAGTCGCCGCCCACCTGCCGGAACTCCTCGAAGATCAGCTCCTGATTCTCGGGCGCGATCCCGATGCCGGTGTCGGTCACCGAGATCTCCACCCCGCCGTCGCCGGGCGCCGCGCCGACCTCGACCCGGCCGCCCTCCGGCGTGAACTTCACCGCGTTGGAGAGGAGGTTCAGCAGGACCTGCTTGATCTTCCGCTCGTCGGCCACCAGCGGGCCCAGGCGGCGGTCCACCTCCAGGTGCAGGTCGATGCCGTGGCGGACCGCCCGCTCCCGCACGAGCACCAGCGTGTCCTGCAGCGCCTGGGGCACGTCGAAGCGCGCCAGCTCGAGATCCATCCGCCCCGCCTCCACCTTGGAGAGGTCGAGGATGTCGTTGATGAGCGAGAGCAGGTGCCGGCCGGAGGACAGGACGTCCTGGAGGTACTCGTCCTGCTTGGGGTTGAGCTCGCCGAACATCCGCTGCAGCAGAACCTCCGAGAAGCCGATGATCGCGTTCAGCGGGGTGCGCAGCTCGTGCGACATGTTGGCGAGGAACTCCGACTTGTGCCGGTTCGCGACCTCGAGCAGATGGCTCTTCTCCTCGATCTCGCGGAAGAGGTTCGCGTTGGCGATGGCTACCTTCGACTGGTTGGCCAGCGCCGTCATGAGGTTCACGACGCGCTCGTCGAACAGGCCAGGCCGGCGGCGGACGACCACGATGCCGCGGGCGACATCGCCGCCCCCCATCGGCACCGTGAGCACGGAGCGGAGGCCCTCCTGAAGGAAGAGCGCGCGGAAGGGATAGCCGTGCGCGTCCTCTATATCGGGAATCTGCACCGGCTCGTCGGTTTCGGCGGCCCGACTGATCGTGCCGTGGTCGGCACCGACCGACAGGCCCTGCACCGCACTCACGAACTCCCGGCTGAGCCCCTGGCTCACCACCACGTCGAACGCCTTCCGCCCCGGACTGAGCTCGAAGATCCCGCAACCATCCGCGCCGGAAAGGGCGATCGCCCGGCGCGCCACCGTGTCGAGCACTTCGCGGAGGTCCAGCGAGGAGCTCACCGCCCGGATGACCTCGCTGAGGGCGCCGGTCTCCTCCAGGGACTGCGAGAGATCCTGGGTCCGCGCCTGCAGCTCCTGGAACAGGCGCACGTTCTCGATCGCGATCACCGCCTGGTCCGCGAAGGTCTCGAGCAGCGCGATCTGCTGGTCGGTGAAGGGGCGCACCTCCTGGCGGCGGATCACGATAATCCCGATCGGCGTGCCCTCTCGCAGCATCGGCGCTACGAGGGTAGTGCGGGCGCCGGCGCGCTTCTGAAAATCTCGGGAATCCGGATACTCCTCCAGCTCCGCCGCCAAATCGTGCACGTGTATGGCCCGACGCTCGAGCACAACCCGCCCGCCCACCCAGTCCCGGCTGATCGGAACCTTCGTGGTCCGGGCGCGAATCTCACCAGAATTCGCAACGAGCTGGAGGAACTCTCCATCCACCCGAAGGACCAGGGCGTCGGTCGCCTCACAGACCCGCGCGGCGTTCTTGGCCACGACGTCAAGCACGGGCTGGAGGTCGGTGGGGGAGCTGCTGATGACCCGCAGCACGTCGGCAGTCGCGGTCTGCTGCTCCAGGGCTTCCTGCAGCTCGTGGGTGCGCTCCTCGACCTTGCGCTCGAGGCCCGCGTACGACTCCTGCAGCCGGGCCGCCATGCGGTTGAACTGATCGGCCAGCCCCTCCAGCTCGTCGCCCGTCCGCACCGCGATGCGGTCGCCGAGGTGGCCCTCGCCGAAGCGCGCCGCCCCCGTCTGGAGGGCGCGGATCGGCTTCACCATGGTGCGCGCCAGGAAGAGGCTCACGAGCACGGACAGCGCGATACCGACCAGCTCGAGCAGCACGGTGCGCCGCATGGACGATTCGAGCGGGGCGAAGGCCTCCTCCAGCGGCTGCTCGACGAAGACCGTCCACTGCAGCGACGGGATCGTGGCGTGCGCGGTCAGGACACGCTGATTCCGGAGATTGCGCGCGAGGGTGACCTCCGACGACGAGTCACCGGCGCCCGCGGGGGCGGCCAGCGCGGCCTTGACCTGCTCGAGCCGCGCGAGATCGGTCTTCTGGAGCACCAGGCTGATGTCGGGATGCGCGATGAGGGCCCCCCGGCCGTCCACCACGAAGGCCTCGCCCGCCTTGCCGATCTTGATCTGGGACACCACGTCCCAGATGAATTTGAGGTTCACCTCCACCGCGGTCACCCCGCCGCCCGGGCCGTCGGCGATCGCGATGGCCATGTAGGGCTCGGACTCCTTGCGGAAGTACACCGGCCCGCGATAGAGGCGGCGGGCGCGGGCCTCCGTGAACCGCGGATCGCCGGACAGGTCCGTCTGGCCGCCCACCATGTCCATGGCCACGCGAGAGACGCGCACCTGTTCCCGGCCGGCCGCGTCGATGTAGCTGCTCTCGGTGATGGCCGGAACCTGGCGCTGCAGGCGGAAGAAGTCGAAGCGGCGCTGCTCGAGGGTGGCCGCCGCCCGCGTCTGGGTGACCCAGCCCATCTGGTGCTCGATCTCGGTGATGAACCCCTCGATCCGGGCCGCGGCGGCGAGAGCCTTCTCGCGCTGCAGCGCGGCGAGCGCCGCCTTGTTCTCCTGGTAGGAGAAGTAGATCTCGATGGCCCCGCTCGCCAGCAGCGCGCCGGTGACGAGCAGCGTGAAGAAAACGACGTATTTCCAGAACAGCCGCCGGCGCCCCATCCTGGCCGCGAGTGTAGGCGGGGCGGGAACCCTCTGTCAAAGACCGCGGCGGCGCCGCGCCGGGGGGAGCCGGGTCAGACCGGCTGTACCGCGGCCGGCCGGGGCAGGAGCGGGCAGCCGGGCCCCATGGCCGCCTTCTTCTTCTCGATGATCTCGCCCGCGTACTTCTCGAGGTAGTGGGTGATGGTCTCGACGCGGATCTTCACGGAGCCCGACGGCTTCGTCGAATCGAGGTCCTGGAAGGAGAAGAAGAGCGTGCCGGAGCGCTCCACGATCTGCTGCACCGGCGTGTAGGTCGGCTGATCCATGCCGCACTCGTAGCTGGCGAGCCGCACCACGCAGGCGACCCACGGCATGCGCGCGGCCGCCTTGGCGCCCCACAGGATCTCGTTGGTGTTGCTGCTATAAGAGGAGGGCCAGACATCACGAATGTCGAATGGTGACTTGATGTGGCCGGCCCGGACGTCCTCGCCGAAGGCCCAGTCCATGATGTCGGCATCGATCGGGAAGTACTGCGCCCACAGCACCGGGTAGCCGTAGGCCTGCAGATCCACCTCGATCTCGTGGCCGATGCCCGGATCCATGTGATAGGGCCTGGCCAGGACCATCAGGCAGGCGCGGTTCTCGCGCGCGCACCATTCGAGGACCTCGCGACCCTTCTTGCGGAGGCGCGCGCTGAAATCAGCCAGCGCGCGGTACGCGACCTCTACCGCGCGCGCCGTCTCCTCGGCGGTGAGCCCGGGGATCACGCCCCGCAGCCCCTCCCAGAGCTGCTTGGGCACCAGCCGGAGCTCGTCGAGGGACACGAACGGCGCCGCGTAGCGGATGCCCTGCTCGGCGAAGACGTCGCGCTCCTTCATGAAGCCGGCCTTGATGTTCTCGGGCGCGGCCATCACCCGCGGGCAGGTCAGCGTGCGCGCCACGTGGCCGGACAGGAACGACGGCAGGTTGTAGATCATGGGGGAGAAGAGCACGTCGAGCTTCTCGCGCTGGCCGAAGATCAGCTCGCCGTAGTGGCCCGCGATGCACTTCACCGGGTAGCAGCAGTCCACCGTGCCGCGGCCCTTGCCGTACTGCCGCCCCTGCTCCTCCGAGGTGTCGGACGAGAAGACGAGGTTGCGCGAATCGACCCCGAGCTCCGTGAAGAAGCCCACCCAGAACTGGTGGGTGGACCACAGATTCAGGACGCGCGGGATGCCGATCCGGAGCTTAGCCCGCGACGGCCTCGGAGGAAGCTGGGGATCGGCGGAACGCGTCTTTCCGAACCATCTCGGCAACGTTAGGGTACTCACGCTTGACCTCCTCCAGCTTCGACTTCACCTCGCGCAGCTCGTTCACGTCCTCGACCAGCCCCTTCGGGCAGGAGTTGCCGCTGATCACCCGCTCCCAGCCCGCGGCCAGCGGCAGCTTGCTCCAGGGGCGGCCCTTGGCGCCGGGGAGCTGCACGTCGATGAAGGTGCGCGTGCAGTTGATCGGGCACCACTTGCAGACGGTGTCGGGGGCGGTGGTGCTCGTGTAGGTGAGCGCGGCGATCGCCTCGAAGCCGCGGAAGCGGCTCGTGCGCCCACCCTCCCCCTTCCGCCAGTCCGCCGCGCACAGCGCGGCGCCGATGGCGCCCGCCTCGCCCGAGTACGGATGCAGGACCACGTCGGCCTCCGGCACCTTGCCGCGGATGAAGTCCACCTGCGCCTTCACCACCGCCATGTTGCGATGGGTGCCGCCCTGGAGCACGAACTTGCGGCCGACCGCCCTCAGATTCTGGAGCTGGCCGGCGTAGATCCAGACGTTGATGGGGAGCACCGCGGCCAGCGCGGCCATGATCTCCTCGGCGGCCCAGCCCTTGCGCTGCTGGTTGACGATGTCCGACTGGAGGAACACGCCGCAGCCCATGGCGAGCGTCGGCATGGCCTTGGCCTCGAAGGCTCGGTCCGCGTAGGCTTCGAGCGGGATCGAGTAGCGCTCGGCCACCCCCTGGAGGAACGCTCCGTTGCCGGAGGAGCACTGCGAGTTCAGCCGGAAGTCGGCCACCGTGCCCTGCCGGAGGATCATGATCTTGACGTCGGTGCCGCCCACGTCGCAGATCACGTCGGCGTCGGGATGGAAGTGAAGCGTGCCGGTGGCGTGCGCCACCGTCTCCACCACCGCCACGTCGGCGCCCACGACGTCTCTCAGCAGGTCCTTTCCATACCCGGTCAGGGCGAGGCCGCCGACCTCGGTGTAGCCCGCCTCCCGGACCTGGCGGAAGAGGGACTGGGCATCCTCGATGGGATTGCCCTTCGAGAGCGCGTAGCAGGTGAACAGCAGCTCGCGCGCCGGTGACAGCACGACCGCCTTGGCGGTGGTGCTGCCGAAGTCGCAGCCGATCAGCACGGGACCCGCGGTGGACGCCTCGGGGCGAGCGGACGCGGCGCGCTTGAGATCGTACTCGGCCACGAATGAATTGAGATCGGCGGCGCAGGAGACGAGCGCGCGCCCGCCCGCCTTCGCCTTCTCCTCCTGCTGTCCTTCTTCCACCCACCAGCGCAGGCGGTCGCGGCCCTCGTACACCGCGACCGTCTCCGCCTCGCCCCCGCCGATCTCCACGCAGCCGAGGCAGGCGTAGTAGAGCGCCTCCGCCGGCACCGTGATGAGCGAGGCGGCGTCGCGGCCCTCGGGCAGCGCCAGCTTGCGCTGCTGCCAGAGCTTGGCCAGGTGATGGCGCCAGGCTTCCTGCAAGCCCTTGAAGAAGAGATTCGGGCCGCCCAGCAGGAGGACCTCGGGCGCGGGGGTATTGCCCTTGGTGAGCGTGGCGAGGTTCTGGTAGACCACCGCCTCGAAGAGGCTCGCGATGATCTCCTCGACGGGCACGCCGGTCTTCACGAGGGAGTTGGCGTCCGTTTCCGCAAAGATGCCGCACTTGCTGCTGACCTTGTGGAGGCTCATGCCCGCGTAGGGCAGCGCGGCCAGCTGCTCGCTCGCGACCTGGAGCTTGCGTGCCGTCTTCTCGATGAACGTCCCGGTCCCGCCGCTGCACGCCGACTGCATGTAGACCTGCTTGGAGCGCCCGGTGCCGGTGGCGGTGAAGAAGATCGTCTTCATGTCCTCGCCGCCGATCTCCGACACGAAGCGCACGTCCGGGTGGAGCTTCTCCACGCAGGCCGCGACCGCGACGACCTCCTGGATCATCTTGGCCCCGACCAGCGGTCCGAGCAGGCCCGAGCCGGAGCCGGTGAAGAAGACGCGGTCGCGACCCGGCACCACCTGCGCCTCCTCCTCCATGCGCCCGAGGAACTCGAGCACCTTCTCGGCCTGGCGCGTGTTGTGCCGCTGGTAGTCCTGCCAGATCACCTTCGACCCTTGCTTCTCCTCATATCCGCTCGCCTCGCCTTCGGCTGCGGCTCGCCAATCCACTACCACCGCCTTGACCGTGGTGGAGCCGACGTCCATCCCGATCAGCTTCATTACTTTGCCCGCTGAGCGACGTGCAGGACCAGGTTGGCGGCCTGGCCCGCGCACCCCATGTGGGGGACCCGGTAGGTGGCCCGCTTCATCTTCGGCTGCGCGTCGAGGTAGGCGCGGATCTCGTCCAGCGTCATGCCGCTCCGGCCGAGCGCCTCGTCGAACTCGCGCTGCGCCCGCTTCTTGGCCTCGGTGAGAATCATCTGGCAGCGCGAGAGCGCGTGCACCTCGGCGTCGCCCTTGATCTCGAGCGGCGCGTAGAGGAGATCGGGGTACTTGCCGATCACGCCCGCCATGGCCCCGATGGACATCGTATTGGGCATGCAGGAATAGGGCGAGAGCTCGCAGATCATGTGGGCCTTTTTCTTCTGATGGGCCCAGATCGCCTTGCCGACCAGCATGTCGCCCTCGCCGCCGTCGAGGCGGCTGTGGAAGTAGGGCGCGGCCAGCCGCCGCAGCTCGAGCTGATGCGGGATGCCCCGGGGCAGGTTCCCCATGGCCCGGCGGAGCCGGCTGACCACCGCCCGGTAGATGGCCTGCACCGTCCGCCCGAGACCGAGCTTGAGCCGCGCGCCCTTCTCGATCCCGGAGTAGTCCTCGAAGCGCTGCAGCCCCAGCCGCAGCAGGTAGTCCATCCACACCGTGATGCCGGCCGGGTAGACCTCGGCGCCCTCGGCCTCGAGCCACCGGTGGATGTTGTAGTTCGGATCCCCTTCGACGGTCTGCAGGTAGAACTCGCCGGTGATCTTGACCGTCGGCTTCACCCGGAGGCGGTCCACCTCGACGGCATCGAACTTCCGCCGCACCTGGCGCATCGCCTTCGCGAAGTAGCCGGTGGTGAGAAACCAGAGCACCGACCGCCAGGGCCCGCGCGCCGGCCGGTTTCGGAACGCCTGGTACAGCAGCTCCACCGATTCCTTGACCACCGCGTCGGTCTGCCCCGGCACGACTTCGTAGGGCCGCACCTGGTACTCGAGGTCCTGGATGAGATCGGTGCAGAAGATGGCCCACAGGCAGCCGAGCGTCACGGGCAGGTTGAGATCGAGCCCGTCGCCCATCGCCGCCTTCTGATCGAGCTGGTCCTGGGCCAGGAGGAACATGCGGAAGGCGTCGAGCCCGGAGTTGCGCAGCGCCAGCTCGTAACTCTGGTGGTACTGGCCGAAGCGGCAGGCGCCGCAGGAGCCCGCGGTGAGATAGATGAACTTCTTGTTCACCTCCTCGGCGCCGATCTCCTTCGCCTCCTTCTTGAGGAAATTGACGAGGTTGCCGGTGGTGAAGCTGGTGGGGCAGCACTGGCCGATGTCGGCGACCTCACGCCCGGTGAGCAGGTCGTCCCTGGTGGCGACGGGGAGGACCTGCGCCTTGTGACCGCCACTCTCCAGCACCGCCTGGAGGATGCGCTCGACGCGCCAGTGCAGCCCGCCGAAAAGAATCGTCACCGAATCGCGCTCGGCCCGCGTGAAGGGCCGCGGGGTGTAGGCCCGGTAGTGGCCGGTCGCCGGTCGCTGGTCAGTGGGGCGCTCAGTGGTTGCGGTGGCCATTACGTTCTCCTTCCGGCTGTGCGTGGAAACGATCGCCGTTGTTCCCCACGTGTCGATCCATCCACGACTCCAGGAGCTGTACGGTCTCGAACCCGGGTAGGCGCCGTATCGTGTCGTCAACCTTGCGGGCCGCGGCCCGTCCCTCGGGGCCGGCAAAGAGATAGGTGGCCATGAAGCGGAGCTCGGCATCGGGCTGGACCCCGCTGCCCACCGGGGCCCAGAAGCGGTCCACCAGGAGCCGCGCGATCCGGGCGACGGCGCGACGCTGCATGCGGATCTCGGCCTGGCGATAGTAGAAGAAGAAGTGGCGCGACTCGTCGAGGATGATGCGCTCGAGCAGATCCGTGAGCACCGGGTGGTCGGACCGAGCGGCCAGCCGCCGGTACCCGGTCAGTGTGGTCAGCTCGTTGATCGCGCCCCAGGTCATGTGCACCGCGCAGAAGTCCGGCCAGGCCTTCGACACCATCGCGGTCGCGGCCGCCTCGATCCGCTTCGCGAGCGGCTCCTGACCCCGGGGCACCGGGCGCTCCCCGACCGGCGAGCCGGCGGCCTCCAGGAAGCGGGCCAGCGCGAGCCCGTGGAACGTCTCCTCGTAGACCCAGCAGGCCAGGAAGGTGGCCACGTCCGGATCGTCGATCGCCCGCGTGGCCAGCAGCGCCCGCAGGTAGATGATGGTGTGGCTCTCGATATCCTCCATGTAGCGGAGGGTGCGAACCACCTCGGGGGGCACCGGGTGCCGGGGGACCTCGGGCCAGTCGATGGCCGTCAGGTCCACTGCCCTCGAGCGTCCGACGTACGAGTCGAGGTCGAAAGCTGGCATCGGTCGAGTCAACTCATACGACACTGTGGGTTGGAATTCAATGACTCCGCCATATGTTGGTCCCGTGCCTTGACTACGGCCCGGCCGGCCGGACCGGATCTAGCGCGCCGGGCCCATCCGGGCAGTGGGTCCGGATCAGCTCGGCCAGCCGATCGCCCCGGGGCACCGGGTCGATGGGCCCGACCACGGTGCGGTACCGGATGACCCCCTCCCGGTCCACCAGAAAGATGCCCTGCTCGAGCGCGGTCATGGCGTGGTGGTGCAGGCGGCGGACGAAGTTGCGGTTCATCACGTCGAGCCACGCCCCGCGCAGCTGCGGACCGGTGTCACCGTGGGTGAAGGCGTACGAGAAGCTCACCACCGCCGAGCGCGTGGCCTCGAGCGCGCCGCGGTCGCCCAGGCCGTAGACGGCATACAGGCGCTTGTCCGGATCGCAGACGAACGGATACGGCGTGGGGCTGTGGCCGAAGAAGATGCGGGCGGACTGGAGGAGATTCGGGCCGACCTGGATGATCTCGGTCCCGGCGGCCCGGAGCGCGTCATAGCCTTCGCTCATGCCATCCATGTAGACCCGGCAGAACGGGCACGTGAAGCCGCGCGAGAACCACACCACGACATTGCGCCCCCGGTACGTGGCCAGATCGACGGGGCTACCCTGCACGGAGGTGAGGCTGAAGAGCGGCGCCGGATGGCCGACGGCCGGAGGCTCGGGAACGGACGCCACCGCCCGAGGATAACACGCGGATCCGGCGGCGCCGGGCGCTACTGATTCATTGACGGGGCCGCCCCCGGCTCGTTACCCTCGCCTCTAGGGTGAGCGTGAGCCGCATCAAGATCGTGTACCACTTCGCGTTTCCAGACGGCGGCGCCAAGTCCTATACCGTCGAGCTCGACCGGGCCAGCCTGTCCTTTCTCCCGGCCGGGTCCGAGCGGCCCCCGGCCTGGGCCCGGCTCGAGAACCACCAGTGCGGGCACTGCCCGCTCAAGCCGGCCGAGCACCCCTACTGCCCGGTGGCCACCAACCTCTCCGCGCTGGTGGAGTTCTTCAAGGACAAGGCCTCGGTCTCCGAGGCCACCGTGACCGTCACCACCGAGGAGCGGACCTACGTCAAGCAGCTCCCGCTGCAGCGTGGCATCTTCGGCATCTTCGGCCTCGTCATGGCGACCAGCGCCTGTCCCTACATGGACTTCCTCAAGCCGATGGCCCGCTTCCACCTGCCGTTCTCGACCGCGGAGGAGACCATCGTCCGCTCGGTCTCCATGTACCTCCTGCACCAGTACTTCGTGGCCAAGCGCGGCGAGCAGCCCGATCTCGGTCTCGAGCACCTCGAGACGCACTACGAGAACATCCAGAAGGTGAACGACGGCATCCTGGAGCGCATCAAGGGCGTCGTCCTGAACGACGCCGACCTCAACGCCCTCATCATCCTCCAGGGCTTCGCCGACCTCCTCACGATGGCGATCTCGAAGGATCTCTCCAAGATCGAGCCGCTCTTCTTCCGGAAGTCCTGAACTACACGCGCGCGTCAGCGCCCATCATTTTCTAGCACTTCGCGGATCTTCTCGGGCGCTACGGCGATCTTCACCCCCGCGCGCTCTTCCTGCAGCAGCATCGCCACGCGCGAGTCCCGCTCGCTCCAGCCGCGGTTCATCGCCTCGGTCAGCTCCTCGAGCGCCAGGTTGGCCATCCGCATCGGCACGCCCAGCTCCCGCCCGAGCGCCACCGCCAGCGAGACGTCCTTGTGGCTGAGCCGCAGGCTGAACGCGGGCGGATCGAAGGTGCCGGGCAGGAACTGATCGGCGAGGCCGTCGAAGGTGCGCCGCCGCCCGCCCGCGCCCTGCCGCACCGCCTTCCAGAGGGTGAGCGCGTCCACCCCGCCCTTGACGCCCATGGTGAACACCTCGGCGAGCGCGGTCTGGATCGCGTAGCCCGCGCAGTTGTGCACGAGCTTGGCCACCGAGCCCGCGCCGATCGGGCCCACGTAGTAGGGCTGGTCGCCGATGGCGTCCAGCACCGGCTTGAAGCGATCGTAGACGTCGCGGTCGCCGCCGATCCACAGCGCGAGCTTCCGCGACTTGGCGCCCTTGGGCCCGCCGCTCACCGGCGCGTCGAGCACGTGGAAGCCCTTCTCCTTGAAGGCGGGATGGAGCCGCCGCATCAGCGCGGGCGAGTTGGTGCTGAGATCGAAGTACGCCGCGCCCTTCTTCATGCCGTGGATGAGGCCGTCCTGGCCGAGGGCGACCTGTTCCACCTCCTTCGGCCCGGGGAGCGAAGTGAAGACGACCTCCACGCCCTCCGCCACCGCGCGGGGCGTGTCCTTCCAGATCGCGCCCGCCTTCAGGTGCGGGGCCGCCGCCTCGCGCCGCACGTCGCTCACCTGCAGCTCGTGGCCGGCCGCCTGCAGATTGGACGCCATGCTGGCGCCCATGGTGCCGAGTCCGATGAATCCGACCTTCATGCCTTTTTCTCCTCGACGACCTGTTTGACGACGCGCGCCGCCGACATCGCGCTGGGCCAGCCGGCGTAGAAGGCCAGGTGCGTGATCAGCTCGCCGATCTC
>JBGOVO010000030.1:0-19266 GCA_041478145.1 Methylomirabilia bacterium | reverse complement strand
GCCTCCATCTGGGCCGGGGTGATGCCGGGCACGAAGCCGAGCGGCGCGAACATCTTCACGTGCTCCTCGTAGTACGGGGTGATCTCGCGGATCGCCTTCTCCCGCGTCTCGGCCAGGTGGAAGAAGATCCCGAGGCAGAGATCCTCGCCCAGCGCGAGATCGCGCCCCGCGCGGGCCGCCGCCTCCCGGTAGCCGTGCACCGGGCCCTCCGCCATCGTCGCGGCCCCGCCCCCGATCACGCCCTTGATCCGGTGGCGCACCATGAAGTCGAGCGCCCGCGGCTTCGCGCTCACGATGGGCTGCCAGCACTCCACCGGCCGGTGGATGGGGCGCGGCACCAGCGTGATCTCGCGCAGCTCGTAGCCACGGTACGGCACCGCGGGCGGCAGCGTGTAGTGCTTGCCCTGGTGAGAGAACGACTCCTGATCGAAGGCCTTGAGGATGACCTCGACCTGCTCCTCGAACAGCTCACGGTTCGCCTCGCCGTCCAGGATCGGGGCGCCGAAGGTCTCCACCTCGCGACTGTGGTAGCCACGGCCGACGCCGAAGATCGTGCGGCCGCGCGTCAGGATGTCGGCGGTGGCGAAGTCCTCGGCCAGGCGCAGCGGGTGCCACATCGGCGCGATGTTGAAGCCGCAGCCGATCTTGATCCGCGACGTCACGTGGGCCAGGTGCACCGCCACCATGAGGATATTGGGCAGGCACTCGTAGCCCTCGTGCTGGAAGTGGTGCTCGGCCAGCCAGATCGAGTGATAGCCGCACTCGTCCATGAGCCGGGCGACGTCCTCGGTCTTCTGGAAAACCGTCGAAAGAACCTCGTTCGAGTAGCGCCGTTCGTTGGCCGGGGTGGCCATCTGGCCCATGTCGGGGAGATCCACGTGGCCGGGATAGACGGTGGCGAACTTGGTGATCATGGCTGGTCCTTCAGTGGCGCGACGGGTCGTGGCGCGACGGGCCCGGGCGGCCGATGGCCGAGGAGGGCGGAGATCACGCGCGCGGTGGCCTTCACCTCCGCGGCCAGCGCCTTGAGACGCGGGCGGACGCGATCGGTGGGCCCGCCGATGGCGCAGGCCCCGGCCACCCGGCCGTCGCGGTCGAAGATCGGGGCCGCGATACCGGCGGCCCCCACCGCGAGCTCGTCGAGGTTGAGACAGACGCCGGTCCGGCGCACCTCCTCGAGGGACGCGCGCAGGGCGGATAGGCTCGTCACCGTCCGCTCCGTGTAGCGCTTGAGCGGCAGCGCGCGCAGGATCTTCTCCCGTTGCGGAGCCGGCAGGAACGCGAGGATCACCTTGCCGCTCGAGGTGGCGTGGAGCGCGCGGCGATCGCCGACCCCCGCCGCGTAGCGGATGACCTGCTCGCTCTCGACCTTGTCCACGAAGACCACGGCGGCGCCGTCGCCCGCGAGCGTGCCCAGGAACACGGTCTCGCCGGTGCGCTGCATGAGCTCGCGCAGCGCGGGGCGCGCGAGCTCCGGCAGCCCGCGGTGGGCCGGCGAGCCCATGCCCAGCTCGACCGCCTTCCCGCCGAGCCGGTACTCGCCCATCGCGCCCTGCTCGAGATAGCCGCGGGCGGCGAGGGTGCGGAGCAGCGGGAGCAGGCTGCTCTTGGGAACCTCGAGCTGGGCGCTCAGCTCGCGCAGAGCCAGGCCATCACGGGTCGAGACGACGAGCTCGAGGATGTCCATCACGCGGCCCGTCGCGCGATGGGCGCCCGCCGGCCCACTCCGCTCGCGCCCGCCCGCCCCGCGCCCCGGCCGCTCCCGGATCGCGGCCGGGCTCACGCGCGCGCGGCCGGCCCGCGGCTCGCCGGCACCTCGAAGCCGAAGAAGCGCGCCGCGTTGAGGCCGAGCACATTCGCCCGCGCGGTCTCCGACAGATGGCCCATGGTCCGCTCGATGGCCTCCGCCGAATGCGGCCACGTGCCCTCGTGATGCGGATAGTCGTTGCCCCACATGAAGCGATCCGCCAGGTTCATGGGCTCGGCCAGCGCGAGGCCGGCCGGATCCTCCTGGAAGGACGCCCAGCAGTGCTCGCGGTAGTACTCGCTGGGCAGCCGCTTGAGCTTCGGCCGCACCCAGAAGTGGTGCTTGCGGTAGGCCTCGTCCATGGCGCCCAGGAACCATGCGATCCAGCCGATGCCCGCCTCGATGGTGGCCACGCGCAGGCGCGGGAAGCGCTCGAACACGCCGGAGGCGCAGAGATTCGCCACCGGCTCGATGGTGGGCGAGAGCGAATGCGAGACGTAGTTGATCACCGCGCCGCCGTTGCCGCGCGCGGCCCGCGGATCGCGTCCGGTCGAGACGTGGAAGGTCACCGGCAGGTTCACGTCCTGGATCACCGTCCAGAGCGGGTCGAACATCGGCAAGTTGTAGTTCGGGTGATCCACGTCGTGTCCGCCCCAGATGGGCTTGCACGGCAGCGTGAGCAGGCGGAACCCGAGCTTGGCGGCGCGCTTCACCTCGGCGATGGAGCCCTCAAGATCGCCGGTGGCGAGGGCGGCCGCCGGCGCCATGCGGGCGCGGAAGCGGCCGAACGTCTCGTGCGCCCAGTCGTTGTACACGCGGCACTGGGCCATCGCGAAGACCGAGTCGGGCGTGGCCCACATGGCCAGGCCCTTGTTGGGGAAGATCACCTCGATGTCGATGCCGTCCTGGTCCATGTCCCGCAGCCGCTCGACCGGATCGGCGCCCACCCGCTGCCGCAGGCCGTCCTCCCCGTCGAGCGCCTCCGTGCGCAGGCGGTCGGGGCGGTGGCCCTCCGAGACGCGCCACTTCACCCCGTTCTCGTCGGTGATCACCTTGGGCACGCGCGCCCGGTACTGCTCCTCGATGCGCGCAGCCCAGAGGTCGGCCGGCTCATTGGCGTGGCAATCCGCCGAGACCATGAAGTACTTCCGTGGATCGTCGGGCCGGGCGCTGCGCGGCATCCGGCGTGGCCGGGGGTCGCGAGCCGCCACCGGTTCGGTTCGTTGACGACGACGTCGGTCGGAGTCATGGCGCGATCCTCCACTGGACGAGCGTGAACGGCGGCGTGGCGTCGGGGTGGGGCTCGAACACGGCCTCGACCGATGCGCCGATCTCCACCACCTGCCTGGGATCCCCGAGCAGATTGCCGAGCATGCGGACGCCCCCGGCCTCCGGCAGCTCCACCAGCGCGACGATGTACGGCCCGTGCTCCTTCAGCGCGGGGTGCACCGGATGCCAGGCGCGCTCCCACGAATAGATGCGCCCGCGCGGGGCCACCGCCACCCATTCCAGATCGAAGGCCAGGCACCGGTGGCAGATCCACTCCGGCCCCCACTGGAAGCCGCGGCAGCCGCGGCAGCGCTGCACGCGGAGCTCCCCCGCGCGCGTGCCCTCCCAGTAGGACGCGTCGAGCCCGTCCGGCTCCGGGACGGGCCGCGGCATGCCCGCGGGCAGGTACGTGAGGCCGCTCACCGCATGGCCTCGGTGCCCAGCAGCAGGCTGGAGACGGGGGTCACCATCGGGCCGGAGATGACCAGGGCCGCGCGGGCGCCCGGCACCTGGTTGGGCGATTCGCCGCGGAGCTGGCGCACCGCCTCGAGCTGCAGCTCGAGCCCGTGCATGTAGCACTCGGCGAGATTGCCGCCGCTCGTGTTGAGCGGCAGCCGGCCGGAGGGCGCGATCAAGTTTCCCGGCGTGAGGAAGTCGTTAGCCTCCTCGGGGGCGAAGAAGCCGTGCTCCACGAGGCTCATGAGGACGCCGCCCGTGAAGTTCTCGTAGCTCTGGACCACGTCGACGTCCTTCGGGCCGAGCCCCGCCATCTCCCACAGATGGGGCGCCACCGTGGTGAAGCTCGAGCTGGCGTAGGTCGGCGCGTTGTGGCCGCGGGCCGCGTTGCGATACTCCGAGCCCTGCGCGACGCCCAGCAGATAGGCGGGCGGGCGGCGCAGATCGCGCGCGCGCGCGGCCGACACCAGCACGAGGGCCGCCGCCCCGTCGTTCTCCATGCAGCAGTCGAAGAGCCGGAAGGGCTCCACGATCCAGCGCGAGGCGTCGTAGGCCTCGGGGGTGAGCGGCCGGCCGTGCATGATGGCTCGAGGGTTGGCTTGGGCATGATGATATGAGGCCAGCGCGATGGCCCGCTGCGCCTCCGGCCGGATGCGGTGGTCGTGCATGAAGCGCATGACCCGCATCGCGAAGCGCTGGGCCGGCGAGATGAGCCCGTAGGGGAAGGTCAGCGCCGCCTCACCGGTGACCGTCCCGCCCGGCGGGGCGGCCCCGAAGCGCTGGAACTGGCCCTGGGCCAGCGCGCGGAAGACCACCACGCAGTCCGCGTAGCCCGCCGCCACCGCCGCGGCCGCGTTGCCCACCGCGGCCGAGCCCCCGCCGCCGCCCCCGCCCCACTGCATGTTCGAGAAGCGCAGCTCGGGCAGGCCGAGCGCGGCGGCCAGCCGCGAGGGATCGTTGCGGTCGTTGCTGTAGGAGGCGAAGCCGTCGACCCGGCGCGGGTCGATCCCGGCATCCTCGCACGCGCGCAGGATGGCGCGCAGGGCCAGCGTGAACTCGGCCTCGGGCGCGCGCCCGTGCTTGTAGTAGGCGGTCTCGCCGATCCCGACGACCGCGACCTGCCCCCGGATGGTTCGCGTCGCGCCCATGGTCATTTCCCGAATGCCGTTCCGCATTCGGCACGAGGGAAGATACCCCAGCCGCGCGGGCTTGTCACGCCCGATCTCGACTTCCGGTCAATGGGGGGAGCCGGTCGAGACGGGAACGAACGGCTCGTGGGTGCGGGCCCAGTCCACCTCGAGGCGGCGCAGCAGCCGCTCGAGGGCGGGCTCGTCGGGCACGAGCAGGCGGTTGCCCGCCACGGCCAGCGACGCATGGAGGCGGCCGATCTCGAGCGCCACCCGGATTCCCTCGCGCGGGCTGCGCGGGCTGACCGCGAGCAGCGCCTCGGACGCCGCGGCCACGGTCACGTACCAGCCGGGTCCCACGTACAGGATGGCGCCCGGGGCGAGGGTCTCGCCGAGCGGGAGCATCAGCGTGAACACCCGCCCCGCGCGGGTGACGACGCGCCGGCGCGGGCGGCGCCGCTCCTGCGCCGTCAGCTCGACCACGTCCGCCTCGAAGCCGGCCAGCTCCGCGGGATCGGTCCCCTCCGGCAGCCCCACGAGCACGATCGCGTCCATGATCATGTCCGGCGCCCGGAGCCCAGATGCTCCCGCCAGTAATGACAGGTCTTGGCCACCACCGTGATCACGCTCTTGACCTGATCGTCCAGCCGGAAGTCCGGACCGGCGGGCAGCAGCAGCCGGGTACCCTCGATGCGGCCGTCCACGTTCTCCAGGATGATGGCCGCGCAGAGCCACGCCGCCATGCGGCGGCTCTCGCAGGCGATCGCGACCCAGCCCGGATCGCCCGGCTCCACCTCGAGCCCGGTGGTCTCGCGGATGCCGCGCTGCAGCTCGGCCAGTATCTCCGGCGAGGACCCGGCGGGTGGGCCGCTGCCGTCGGGACCGCGCAGCGCCTGCTCGGGGCCGCGCTGCGGCGGCCCGCCGTAGAGGGCCAGCTCGCAGAACGTGGTCCACATCGCACCCCAGTCCGGGCGGCCGTCCCGTCGCCAGACGAACGGCGCCGACGACATGGAGTCGGCCGAGGACTCGGGCGGAGCCAGCTCGCGGATCCGGCTCGGGCTCCGGCGGATGGTGGGCTGGACCGCGTCGAGCGTCTCGATGGGCACGGTGGCCAGCGTCACCGGCAGGCCGGTGCGCTGAGCGAGCGCGGCGGCGGCCTCCTCGCAGGCCTGCCGGTCGAGGTCGGGGACCGTCGCGTCCACGACCAGCACGATGCGCCCCGCGATGCCGTGAGTCTGATCCATCCGTCGCGCTCCGGATCATACCATCGCGCCGCGAGTGCCCGGCCGCGCTCACGGAGCCGCCTCGCGAAGGCGGCGGAGGCCCACCACCTCCAGCACCGCGAACAGCAGCACCGCCGCGGCCACCGTGGCCACCGCCAGGTGGCCGATCACGGTCAGCGATCGGATCGTGTGGTCATCGTCGTCCTCCCCGGGGTCGACCCAGTTCACTTCGCCTCGGGCAGCCCGGCCGCCCGGCGGATGCTCGCGAGCTGCCCGGCGTGCCCGCTCCAATGGCGGCCGAACATGGCGCCGATGAAGATGGGAAGCGTGATCTCGTCGGTGCCGAGGTGGGCGTCCATGCCGTGGAGCTGCCGCCCGAGATCGTCCCAGGCCGCCTCGTTCTGCTTGCCAAGCTCGTTCACCGTTGCGTTGACCATGATGGTCTCCTTTCGAGCCCCATCCTCGACGGGCCCGGGCATGGCGGCAATTACCCGCGAGGTAATCGGGGCGACGCGTCGGGGATGGCCGCGCGGCGAGTCGGGTGTACGCTGGGCGCGGTGATGCTCGCGGTGCGCCGGCGCTTCGACTTCGACCGTGACGCCTCGCTACGTGCATCGCTGCTTCGTGCTGGTCCGCGTCGCGCGGCAGTTCCTCTACCACGCGCGCTTCGATCCCGCGGCGCCCCGCGCCGACGACGCGGCGTACCGGCGGCTGATCCGGGCGGTGCTCGCGCGCGATCCGCGCCGGCCCGCCGCGGCGGGCCGGGAGATCGTCGTCCCGGGCTACCAGGGGCTGCGCGAGCTCAGCGGGGCGCGGGAGTCATTGCTGAAGGCGGAATGCGGCGGGGCCTGGCGCTCCTACGTGCAGCGCAGCCACTGGCGCCTCGTGATGCCGGTCTCGCGACGGCACCAGGCCCGCACCGCCCGCGGGCTCGTCGAGGCGATCGAGCACCACCGCGCGCCGATCATTCATCTGCTGCGCTTCCCGTCCCTCGCGATCAACCACGGCATGGTGGTGTTCGACGGCGCGCGCACCGACACCGGCGCCGCGTTCCTGGCCTACGATCCGAACGACCCGGAGCGGCCCGCCCACCTGACGTACCGTCGGGACACGCGCGCCTTCTCCCTGCCCGCCAATCGGTACTGGCGCGGCGGCGAGCTGGACGTCTTCGAGATCGTCCGGCGCTGGTATCGGTAGCAAAAACCGGGTTCGCCGCGCCCGATCTGACATATGCTACCGGCATTCCGCGGTGGCATTGCCCGCCGCCGCCCAATCCCCGTCGAGGAGGACGAGCCCGCATGTCCGATCACGAGCCAGCCCCCATCACGCGGCGCCAGATTCTCAAGACCGGAGCCCTGCTGGCCGCGGCGCCGATCCTGGGCGCGACCCGGCCCGCGTCGGCCCAGGCCCCCGCGAAGAGCACCAAGGTGCTCGACTTCCAGACCGGCGCGGACGTCGCCAAGGCCGAGCAGGAAGGCGAGGTGGTCTACTACAGCCACGACGGCGAGGCGGGAATCGCCGCGCTGCTGGACGGCTTCCGGAAGGATTTCCCCAAGATCAAGACCAACTACGTGCGGGCCCAGACCGGCGCGCTCTACGCCAAGATCACCGCGGAGCGCTCGGCCGGCCGGTTCGGCGTCGACGTCCTCCAGCTCTCCGACATCTCGCCCGCCATCGACTTCCAGAAGAAGGGCGGCTACGAGCCGTACGTCTCGCCCGAGCACGCCGCCTACCGGGCGCCGTACCAGAGCACGCCCGGCGGCCACTTCACCTGGGCGGGGGTCACCTTCGCGGGCATCTCCTACAACCGCTCGAAGGTGAAGCCGGAGCAGGCGCCGAAGACCTGGAAGGACATCCTGAACCCGATCCACAAGGACGGCATGAGCGCCAAGCTCTCCACCTCGGGCATGCAGCACATGCAGTGGTACACGCTCCGCAAGCTCTACGGCGCCGACTTCTGGCCGGAGTTCGCCAAGCAGCGGCCGCGCGGGTTCGACTCGCGCGCCCAGCTCTTCGACCGGCTCGCCAAGGGCGACGATCGGGTATGTGCGCTGGCCGAGTACGCGGGCTACACCCTCTTCAAGGAGAAGGGCGCGGAGATCGAGTTCGTCGCGCCGGCCGACGGGCTGCCCGCGACGCCCGCCCTGATCGGCGTCGTCAACCGGGCGCCGCATCCCGAGGCGGCCAGGCTCTTCGTGGACTGGGCGCTCTCCAACCGGGGCCAGGCGGTGTACCAGACGCAGACCATCCTGCTCTATGGCTCGGTCCGCAACGATGCGCCACCCATGGCGACGGGCAAGAAGCTCGCCGACTTCAAGCTCCTGTTCCCGTCCGACTGGACCGACTTCCAGGCCAGTCACGCGGTGTTCGTGAAGGAGTGGAACGCGCTCATGGGGCTCTGAGGCCAGGAACGGACGGTGGAGGCTCTCGCGCGGGCCCGGCGGTGGTGGCCGGGCCCGTGGCTCGTCAGCCTGCTCGTCGGCGGCGCCGCGGCGGTCCTCGTCCTCTATCCGATCTTCTTTCTCATCCAGGCCTCGCTCAGCGTCGGTGATCCGCAGGCGCGGCCGCCGGAGGCCTACGGGCTCGAGAACTTCACCGACCTGCCCCGCTACCGCCACATCTTCGCCAACACGGTGGCCGTCGCGGTGACCGCGACCGCGCTGGCGGTCGTGTTCGGCTTCGGGATGGGCTGGATCCTGTCGCGCACCAATGTGCCGGGGCGCGCGGCGCTCGAGCAGCTCATGGCCCTGCCGTACTACGTGACGCCGCTCATGGGGGCGCTCGCCTGGAGCCTCATCGGCTCGCCGAGCGGCGGCTTCCTCAATCAGGTGTGGCGGGCCCTCGGCGGGGACGGCCATCTCATCGACGTGACGACCCCGTACGGCATCGCCTGGGTGATGGCGCTCTTCGAGGGGTCGGTGGCGTTCGTCATGATCGGGGCGGTGATGAAGTCCATGGACCCCGCGCTCGAGGAGGCCTCGCAGGTCCTCGGCGCCGGACGCATGCGGACGATGCTGCGGATCACCCTGCCCCTCGTCATGCCCGGGGTGCTCGGCGCCGCGATCTTCGTGTTCGCCGAGATGCTCGGCTCGTTCTCGGCGGCGCTGGTGCTCGGATTGCCGAGCCGCTTCTACGTCGTCACCACCGCCATGTACCAGCTCGTCTCCCAGTACCCGCCGCAATTCCCGCGGGCCGCCGCGATGGGCGTCTCGCTCTTCGTCGTCATGTTCGCGATGGTCTACGTCTACCGTCGCGTGGTGCGGGCCGGGAGCTACGTGACCATCACCGGCAAGGCCTTCCGGCCGCGGGCCATGGATGTCGGGCCCCTGCGGTGGCCGCTGCTCTCCGTCTGCGGGGCCTACCTGGGTGTCGCGGTCGTCCTGCCCGTCGCCACGCTCGCCTATGCCTCGGTCCAGCGGCTCGCCACCGCGTTTCCGCGCGCCGGCAACTTCACGCTCGCGAACTACGAGACCGCGCTGTCGCTCGACGCGGTGCGGTCGGCCCTCTGGAACAGCCTGCTCCTGGGCCTGGGCACCGCGAGCCTCGGCGTGCTCCTGATGGGCTTCCTCGCGTGGATGATCTACCGGTCGCGCTTGCCCGGGGTGGGCGCCATCGAATACGTGCTGATGTTCCCGCAGGCGGTGCCGCGACTCGTGTTCGCCTTCGGCATGCTCTGGGCCTGGCTGATCTTCCCGATCCCGATCTACGGCACGCTGTGGCTGCTCCTGATCGCCTACCTCACCGTCTTCCTGCCGCTCGGGCTCCGGACGATCGCGGGGGTCATGCTGCAGATCGACCGGTCACTGGAGGAGTCGGCCCAGATGTGCGGGGCCTCCTGGGGCTACCGGATGCGGACCGTCACGGTGCCCCTGCTCCGGCCCGGCCTGATCGCGGCCTGGCTCCTGCTCTTCATCGCCAGCGTGCGAGAGCTGGGCGCGTCCATCCTCTTGATGGGGCCCAAGGCCAAGGTCATCACGCCGGCCATCGTGGAGTCGTGGTTCTCCACCAGCACCGAGCTGACCGCGGCGATGGCCCTGCTCCAGACGCTCGCGGTCGCGCTCGCGCTCGTGCTCCTCTTCGCGGTGGCCCGGCGCGCCGCCCAGCATCCCGGCGAATGAGCGTGAGCCCGCCCCCCGTCCCGGGCCGCCGGGCGTCCATCGAGGTGCGGGACCTGGTCGTCCGCTACGGCCAGGTCACCGCGGTCCGGGGCGTGACCTTCTCCGTCGCGGCGGGTGAGCACCTGACCCTGCTCGGGCCGTCGGGTTGCGGCAAGACGACCACCCTGCGGGCCATCGCCGGGCTCGAGCAGCCCGCGTCGGGCGAGATCCGGATCGACGGGAGCCCGGTGTACGCGTCCTCCCCGCGCGTGCACGTGCCGCCCGAGCGGCGCGGGCTCTCGATGGTATTCCAGTCGTACGCGATCTGGCCCCACATGACGGTCTTCGACAACGTGGCCTACGGCCTGCGCGTGCGGAAGACGCGGGAGCCCGAGGTGGCGGAGCGGGTGCGCTGGGCCCTCGACCTCGTGCAGATGGGCGAGCTGGCCCCCCGGAGCGCCTCGAAGCTCTCGGGCGGCCAGCAGCAGCGCGTGGCGCTGGCGCGCGCCTTCGTGTTCTCCCCGTCCGTGCTCCTCTTCGACGAGCCGCTCAGCAACCTCGACGCCAAGCTGCGCGCCGAGATGCGGCTCGAGATCAAGGAGCTGCAGCGGCGGCTCGGCATCACCTCGGTGTACGTGACCCACGATCTCGAGGAAGCCCTCGCGATCTCCGACCGCATCGTCGTGATGCGCGACGGGGCGATCGAGCAGATCGGCGCGCCCGCCGAGATCTACGACCTGCCCCGCAATACCTTCGTCGCCGACTTCGTGGGATCGGCCAACCTGATCCGGGGCCGCCCGCGGCCCGATCTCGAGCGCGACGGGCTCGTGGTCCTGGAGACGCCCGGGGGCGCGCTCGTCCACGGCACCGCGTACGGCCGGCGGGTGGGCGCGGAGGCGCTCTTCTCGGTGCGCACCGTGCACGTCCGGCTCGCGCGCGAGCGTCCGGCCGCGACGGCCGTGAACGTGTGGCCGGCGACGGTCCGGCGACGGGTGTTCCAGGGCGACTTCACCCAGTATCACGTCGACTGGAGCGACCGGCAGCTCGTGGTGCGCGGCGTGACGACGGACCCGGTGGCCGAGGGCGAGACGGTGTACCTGAGCGTCGAGCCCCGCCACTGCGTGCTCCTGGAAGACTAGGCCGGCTCGGCTCTCCTCGGGCAGAAGCCGGGCCCGTGCCGCTGGCTACCGATCCCGCCCGTGTCCCTTTCCCTTCCCTCTCCGGTCATCCCGGTCGTCGTCTCGATCCCGGTCCCGCGCCTTCCACTCCCGCTTGTCGGCCCACTCGCGCCCCCACTCTTCCTGCCAGTGCGGAGCACGACCGCGCTCCCACTTCTGCCAGTGGCCGGGCGGGACGTGATAGTACTGCACCGGCACGAGCAGCACGGGCCGCGGAACGAACTGAGGCCCGACGACGACCCACGGGCCGTTGTAGCCGCCGCTCACGTACCACCCGCCGCTCGCGAAGGCCCAGTACTGGCCGTTGTAGAAGAACAGATTCCCGGGCGCGGCGGGCGCGGGCACGTACTGGACGGCGGGGACCTGCGGAACGATGACCAGTCGAGGCGGAGCGGGGAGATGGATGCCGATATCCACGTGCACCTGCACCTGGGCCTGCGCCACCGATGGGGTGGTGGCCACGAAGGCGAGCAACACCACGAGCAAGACGTACATGGGAGTTCCTCCCTGCCTGGCATTGTCGCCCATGACGGTTTTATCGAGCCAACTTCTCCGGACCGCCCCCCAGGCTCGCCAGGAAATGCACGAGGCTCACGATCTCGTCGTCGCGGAGAGGCTGCGTGGCCACCGTCATGGTGCCGTCGAGGTCGGAGGCGGTCTTCGCCCGGAAGCCGCGCAGCAGCCGCAGCAAGTAGTCGAAGTCCTGCCCGGCGAGGCGCGCGGCCTGCTGCTGGCCGGTGAGCCCGGGGCGGTGGCACGACGTGCAGTGGTGGAGAGCGGCGAGCTCGCGTCCGGCGGCCACGCGCACGGGATCCGTGACCGCGGGGCGCCCGCGGGCCGACTGCGCCTCGTAGAAGGCGGCCAGGTCGGCCATGTCGGTATCGTCGAGCTTCTCCGCGAAGGGCGACATCTGCGGATCCTTCCGGCGCCCGTCGCGGTACTTGATGAGCTGCCAGTGGGTGAAGAACGCGGGCTGGCCCGCGAGCGAAGGGGTGCCGGCAATCGTGGCATTGCCGTCGCGGCCGTGGCAGGCCGCGCACGCCGCCGCCTTGCGGCGCCCCGCCTCGCGGTCGGCGCCCGACGCCGGCACCGCGACCGCCGCCGCGAGGGCGGCAACGACCGCGGCGCCGACGACGGACCGGAGGTGGCTCAGGGCTGGTAGGTGACCCGGTAGATCGCCCCCGCGTAGTCGTCCGCGATCAGGAGCGAGCCGTCCTTCATCTGCTGGGTGTAGACCGGGCGGCCCCAGATCTGGTCGCCCTGCAGCCAGCCTTCGGCGAAGACCTCGTACTTGGGCACGTCCCCGGTCCGGAGCGTGACCATCATCACCCGGAAGCCGACCTTCTCCGTCCGGTTCCAGGAGCCGCGCTGGGCGAGGAACACGCGGTTCTTGTACTCCGCGGGAAACATCGAGCCCGTGTAGAACTGCACGCCGTTGCCGGCCACGTGCGGCCCCGTCTTCAGGAGCGGCGCCGCGAACTCCGCGCACGAGCGCCCTTTGCCGAAATCCGGATCGAGGATGTCACCCTGGTGGCAGTACGGGAAGCCGAAGTGCAGGCCCTTCTTCGCCGCCACGTCGAACCGGTCGCTCGGCACGTCCTCCCCCAGCCAGTCGCGGCCGTGGGTGGTGAAGTACAGCTCCTTCGTCACCGGATGCCAGTCGAAGCCCACGCTGTTGCGCACGCCATGGGCGACGTACTCGAACCCGGTGCCATCGGGATTGACCCGCGAGATATTGGCGTGGGTGTCCGGCGGCATACAGATGTTGCAGGGCGCTCCGATATTGAAGTAGAGCTTGCCGTCCGGCCCGAAGGCCAGGTACTTCCACCCGTGCGGCACGTCGCGCGGCAGGATGTCGTAGACCACGTCCATCGCGGGCGGGTTGTCGAGCTTGTCCTCGATCCCGACCATCTTGGTGATCCGCGAGATCTCCGCGACGTAGAGCGTGCCGTCCTTGAACGCCACCCCGTTGGGCAGGTTCAGGCCCTTGGCGATGATCTTGACCTCGCGCTGGCCGCCCTTGTCCACCACCGCGTAGACGTTGCCGGCCACCCGGCTGCTGACGAACAGCGTGCCCTTGTCGCCCCAGGTCATCGCCCGGGCGTTGTTGATCCCGTGCGCCCACAGCGCGACCTTGAAGCCCCGCGGAACCTTGATCTTGTCGACGGGGATCTCGCCGGGTGTCTTGGGGGCGGGCGGCTGGGCGATCGGGGCCAGCGTGGAGTCCGCCAGGTTGGCCGGCTGGCCCTGCTTCCAGGTCGGAGGCGCCTGGGCCCATGCGGGCGAGGCGAGCGCGAGGGCGAGCGTGGCCGCGAGCAGTGTCGAGGTAACAGGCCGCATGATGCACCTCCCCTTCGAGGATCGGTGAGGATCGCGGTGGACGGCGGACCGCGTCGGCGGCCCGCGGCCCGGACGATACGTCCCGGCCGCGGCGGTTGTCAAGCCGTTGCCCCGCGCCGACGCGCGCCCGGGACGGAGAGCCGTCTAGGGACTGGTGATCGCGGTCCCGCGGCACTTGACCGAGGACCAGCAGTTCTTCCCGAGGTCGAAGCTGCCCGCGCTGTCACAGAAGACGTCCGTGAGGCCGTTCGCCCCGAGCCGGGCGGCCTTGAAGCGGAGCTGGTCGATGGCATCCTCGTTGGTCGCGGGCGGGTCGGCGAGGGTGAGTCGGCACGACGTGGCCTCGAGCGGCTGGACCACCTTCGCGGCCGGCGGGACCTCCCCGGGCAGGTACTGCTTCACATCGGAGCGGGCCTTGGCGCGCATGGCGTCGTCGAGCTTGACCACCTCCACGAACGGGGGCACCCCCCCGCCAGCATCACAACCACGATCGCCGAGCTTGCCAGGCTGAAGAACCGTGCCTCACGCATGATCCCCCTCCTCCTCTTCGATCGAGTCGGCCAGTCACTCGATGCCACGATACGAACCCGCGGGCACCGGCTCCATCTGCTTGTCCCGCACCCATCCGCGAGCCGACAGACATGCGCGATACTGCCCGGCATCCACCACGCCGAGCGCGGCGCTGGAGGCCGGGCTCGCCTCACGGGCGCACTCGCGGCTATCGCGATCGAACTGCTCCGCGGTGGCGCCCGACTTCGACCAGTAGTAGCGCCCACACCCGCTCGCGCCGGCGAGCACAAGGACGGCGATCGCCACCCGCCATCCCGCTCCCCGGCGATTCATCGCGACCCTCGCCCCGGGGTCCGCCGCCTCCGGTGACACGGCGGGATGGCGAATTCGTCGCGATACTTGGCCACCGTGCGCCGGGCGACCACGAACCCGTGCTCGCGCAACGCGATGGCGAGCGCGAGGTCGGACAGGGGCTGAGCGCCGTCCTCGCCGGCGATGAGGGCCCGCAGCCGCGTCTTCACCGCCGCGGTGGCCACGAGACCGCCGTGGGAGAGGGCGATCCCCGGCGCGAAGAAATGCTTGAGGGAAAAGACGCCGTGGGGCGTGTCGGCGTACTTGGCGCTGATGGCCCGGCTGACGGTGGACTCGTGGATCGGGATCTCGTCGGCCACCTGGCGGAGGGTCAGCGGCCGCAGCCGGTGTGGCCCATGATCGAAGAAATCGCGCTGGAGCCGGACCATCGTCTCGACGACGGAGCGGAGCGTCTGCCGCCGATGCTCGATGGCCTCGACGAACCATCGGGCCGCCTGCCGCCGCTCGGTCAGGAACCGGCGCTCCTCCGCGGAGCACGCGGCCCCGAGCCCGCGGTACCCGCGCACCCGGAGCATGGGCAAGCCATTGTCGTTCAACCGCACCACGTACTCGCCGTCGAGCTTCTCGATGGTGACCTCGGGCTTCACCGGGCGCGCCTCGTCCGGGCCGAACGCGCGCCCCGGCTTGGGATCGAGCCGTCGGATCCGCTCGACCGCAGCCTGGATCTGCGGCATCGGCACGCGGAGCACCCGGGCGAGATACTCGAGCCGGCCGCCCGCCAGCGCGTCACAGTGGCGCTCGACGATCGCCAGCGCGATCGGATCGGCCTCGGGATCGGCGCGCAGCTGGAGCGCCAGGCACTCGCTCGGGCTCCGGGCCGCGACTCCGGCCGGATCGAGGGCCTGCACGAGGGCGAGGGCCCGCTCGACGGCCGCGAGCGATGTCCCGGTGGCCTCCGCGATCTCCCCGAGCTCGGCGCGCAGGTAGCCGTTGTCGTCGAGGTTGCCGATGAGCGCTTCTCCGATGAAGCGGGCCTCCTCGTCGCGCGCCGCGTGCCCCAGCTGCTCCAGGAGGTGGGCGGACAGCGACGGCCCCGCCGCGGAGAAGTTCTCGAGGGAGAGCGGCTCGCGCGCTTCGGTGGCCACCGGGGTTCGCTCGTCCCGGCGCCAGAGATCCGGCTCCCGCGCATCGGGCTCGTCGCCGGGTGCCGCCGGCGGCTCCGGCTGGCGATCGGCGGCCGCGGGCGCCGCGGGCTGCTCCTCGTCGGTCGGCAGGGCGGGCGCATCGACGCGCTCCAGAAACGGGTAGTTCTCGTCGAGCGCGTCCTCGATCGCCTCCTCGAGCTTGGACACGGGATGGGCGAGCAAGCGAAGACTGAGGACCTGCAAGGGCGTGAGTCGGAGCTCGGGTCGCAGGATCTGGGTCAATGACGGTGCCATGGGCCAAGCCCTCCTTGTCCGCAGACCCTACTACTTTCGGCACGACTTAGGCTATAGCAAAATACGAGCCAGACAAATATATGTAGAACTAGCTGATTAAATGGCGATATGGAGCTGTGGACCAGCCTCTCGGCCGGCCGTATCATTCGCCCCTATGACGACCACACCCCGCGCCATGGCGCCACGTGACCTCCTGAGCATCCGCCTCCTGAGCGACCCCCAGCTCGCTCCCGATGGCCGCACGGTGGCCTTCGTCGTCACCACGCTCTCCGAGGAGAAGGACGAGTACCTCGCCAATATCTGGCTCGTGGACACGGCGGGCGGGGAGCCCCGACGATTCACCACCGGACCCCGCCGAGACACCGCGCCACGCTGGTCTCCCGACGGCTCGCGCCTGGCCTTCATCTCCGAGCGCGAGGCCAAGCAGAAGGGTCAGCTCTACGTGATGCCCGCCCAGGGCGGCGAGCCCATCCGGCTCACCGATCTCAAGAACGGGGTGAGCGCGCCGGAGTGGTCGCCCGACGGGACGCGCCTGGCCTTCGTCGCGCGCGTGGGCGGCTGGCAGGAGCCCGAAGCGGAGGAAGAGAAGCGAAAGTCGCGCCCGGTGCGGGTGATCACCATGCTCAAATACCGGTACAACGGCGAGGGCTTCACCTATGACCGCCGGCCCCAGATCTTCACGGCAGCCGCAGACGGCGGCGCGCCCCGGCAGCTCACGGAGGGAGACTACGACCACGGCGATGCCACGTGGTCGCCGGACGGGCGCTCGATCGCCTTCGCCTCCGCCCGGCACGACGAGCGCGATCACGACGACGCCGGCGACATCTGGCTCGTCTCGGCGGAGGGTGGTGCGGCCCGGCGGCTGACCCGGACCGAGGGGCCGGCCAACCATCCCGTCTTCTCGCCGGCGGGCGACACCGTCGCCTATCTGGGGCGGTCGGTCATCAACGCGGCCGGCAAGAACATCCAGCTCTTCACGGTGCCGGTGGCGGGCGGGCCGGCCACGTGCCGCACCGCCGATCTCGATCGCTCGTGCTCGCCCCTCGGCGTCCGCCCGCTCTGGGCCAGGGGCGGCGACGCGATCACCTTCGCCGCGGAAGACCAGGGCACGCTCGGCCTCTACCGGGTCCGTCCCGGGGACGGGCCGCCCCGGCGGGTCGTGGCCGGCGAGCGGGTTGTCACCGGGTACTCGGCCACGCCCGACGGCGCGCTGGTCGCCTTCACCGCGAGTGATCCGGGGGCCCCGGCCGAGCTCTTCGTGTGCGCGGCCGACGGCAGCGGGGAGCGCCGGCTCACCGACCTCAACCGGGACTGGAAGCGCGAGGTGGCGCTGAGCCGCCCGGAGCGCTTCCGGTTCGAGCGCGCGGGCTTCACCGTCGACGGCTGGATCATCAAGCCGTTCGGCTTCGAGCCGGGCCGACGCTATCCCCTGCTCCTCAACGTCCACGGCGGCCCCCACGCCCAGTACGGCTACCCGTTCTTCGACGAGTTCCAGGTGCAGGCCGGCGCCGGCTACGCGGTCCTCTACACGAATCCCCGCGGCAGCCAGGGCTATGGCGAGGCCTTCACCCGCGCGGTGGTGGGCGACTGGGGCGGCGGTGACGCGGCCGACGTGCTCGCCGGCCTCGACGAGGCCGTGCGGCGGTTCGACTGGATCGATCCCGAGCGCCTGGGGCTGCTCGGCGGCAGCTACGGCGGATTCATGACGAGCTGGATCGTGGGGCACTCGGCGCGATTCCGGGCCGCGTGCTCCGAGCGCGCGGTGAACAGCCACGTGACCATGTTCGGGACCAGCGACATCGGCCATCTCTTCAACGCGGCGGAGCTGGGCGGCGTCCTCCCCTGGGAGAACATGGCGAAGTACCTCGAGCGCTCGCCCCTGACCTACGCCAAGGACATCACCACGCCGCTCTTGATCATGCACTCCGAGGACGACCTGCGCTGTCCGATCGAGGAAGGCGAGCAGCTCTTCATGGCGCTGAAGACGCTCCGCCGGGACGTGGTGTTCGTGCGCTTCCCCGACGAGAACCACGAGCTGTCGCGCTCGGGCAAGCCGCGCCACCGGCTCGAGCGCTTCCGGATCATCCTGGAGTGGTTCGCGAAGTATCTCCCGCCGGGCCGATAGCGGCCGGGGTCAGCCGGAAAAGGCGGTCAGCACGTCCGCGCCGAAGCGCCGCATCGAAGCGAGGATCCGCTCGTGCCCGAGGTAGCCGAAGCTCATCTGGCCGAGCACGTGGTGCACGCCGGCCTCCCGAAGGGCGGCCACCTGCTCGGCGACCCGCCCGGCCGTCCCGCAGAGCGCGCCCGTCGCGAGCGCGAAGCGCACCACCTCGTCCTCGGACACCCGCGGGTCGTTGAACGGATTCAGGACCGCGGGGTCCACCCGATAGTCCGCGGGGTTGTGGGCCGAGCGCGCGTCCAGCATGTGCCGGCGGGTACGGACGAGGGTCTCGGCCAGCTCGTCCTCGGCCTGGGCCTGGCTCGGAGCCACGTAGACGTGCCGCCACACCGCCACGTCGCGGCGCAGCCGCGCGCGCAGCGGCTCCGGATGACCGCCCGCGATCAGCCCGTCCTCATAGAGCTTGAGCCGGTCTCCCAATGCGCCGAGCGGCAGCCGGGAGGTGAGGATCGGCACCCCGAGGCGCCCGCACTCCCCGAAGGAGGCCGGCGTCACCACGCTGCGCCAGATGGGCGGGTGCGGCCGCTGATACACGCGTGGGCGGAGCGCGGGCAGGCTCACCCGGAAGAACTTCCCGTGATAGGCGAAGGGCTCCTCGGTCCACGCGCGCGTGAGGACCTCGAGCGCCTCGGCGCTCCACTCGCGGCTGTCGTCGCTGCGCAGACCGTACCCGACATACTCGTACTCGTTGTAGAGCGTGCCCCGGCCCACCCCCACGTCCAGGCGCCCGCGGCTCAGGTTGTCGAGGAGCGCGAGCTGAACCGCGAGCCGGACCGGATGCCGGAGCGCGAGCTGGATCACCGCGAACCCGATGCGCACGCGCGCGGTACGCGCGGCGAGCGCTGCATCGCGAAGGGGATGGGATCGCAGTAGACCGCCTCGCCGGTGAAATTGTGCTCGGTGAGCCAGACGCCGTCGAACCCGACCTCTTCGGCCAGGCACGCCTGGGTGAGCTGCTCCTCGATGGCGGCGTAGTCGGCGTCCGCCGAGGGCGAGTGGGACAGGGTCAGCCAGCCGAAGCGCATCGGATCAGACGCCGCTCACCGTCCCCGCGCCGACCAGCGTCCGGGCCAGCTCGATCTCCCCGAGGTGCGTCATGCCGTGGGTGAGCCCCACCTGGCCGAGGCACTGGATGACCGACATCTCCCCGAGCGGCTTCACCGTAACCATCTTCTCGAAGAGCGCGGGCTGGGCGCCCGCGAAGAGCTCCTCGGTGCCCGCCCAGACTTTCTCGGTGTACTCGCGGAAGAGCGGGATGTCCTTGAGGCGGAGGGCCTGGGCCTCCTCGGTCGACATCCCCGTCCCCTGCGCCGCCGGCGGCAGGCCCAGGCGCGGGCCGTAGCCGCCCTCGGTCCAGATGGGCGGCCGGCGGTCCTGGATCACCCAGCG
>JBGOVO010000178.1:0-7644 GCA_041478145.1 Methylomirabilia bacterium | reverse complement strand
GGCCGCGGCGCCGCGCTGCCGCTCGCGGTGCTGGGCCGGGTCCTCGAGGGCGCGGTCGCCCGCCACCCGTGGATCGATCGCGAGGTGCCGGTGGTCACCGCGGACTTCGTGGCCATGGACGCGGGCACCGGTCTGGTCCACATCGCCCCCGGCCACGGCGAGGAAGACTACGAGCTCGGCCGCCGGGTCGGTCTCAAGATCTACAACCCGGTGGACGACGATGGGCGCTTCATCCCCGAGGTGGCCCACTTCGCCGGCCTCACGGTCTGGGAGGCCAATCCCCGCATCATCGAGCATCTGCGCGCGGTCGGCGCCCTGGTGTCCGAGGTGCCGCTCCAGCACACGTACCCGCACTGCTGGCGCTGCAAGAATCCGACCCTGTTCCGCGCCACCGAGCAGTGGTTCATCGCGCTGGACCGCCACGGCCTCCGTCAGAAGGCGCTCGAGGCGATCCGCCACGAGGTGACGTGGATCCCCGCCTGGGGCGAGGAGCGCATCTACAACATGGTGGCGCACCGGCCGGAGTGGGTCATCTCCCGCCAGCGCGTGTGGGGCGTGCCGATCGTCGCCTTCTACTGCACGGCGTGCGACGCGCTGCTGCTCGACGAGGCGCTCGTCGCCCACGTGGCCGCCATCATGCGAGACGGGGCGGGCGCGGACGAGTGGTATACGCGCGAGGCGGCCGACCTGCTGCCGGCCGGCACGCGCTGTTCCAAGTGTAGCGGCGCCGAGTTCCGCAAAGAGACCGACATCCTCGACGTGTGGTTCGACTCCGGCTGCAGCCACGCGGCCGTGCTCGAGCAGCGGCCGGAGCTGCGCTGGCCCGCCGAGATGTACCTCGAGGGTTCCGATCAGCACCGCGGCTGGTTCCACTCCTCGCTCCTGGAGGCGGTCGGCACGCGCGACAAGCCGCCCTACCGCGCCGTCCTCACCCACGGCTTCGTGGTGGACGGCGAGGGGCGCAAGATGTCGAAGTCGGTGGGCAACAACGTCACGCCCGACGAGCTGATCCCCAAGTACGGCGCGGAGGTCCTGCGCCTGTGGGTGGCGGCGGAGGATTCCTCCGAGGACATCCGGCTGTCCCAGGAGATCCTCAACCGGCTGGCCGACGCCTACCGGCGCATCCGCAACACCTGCCGCTTCCTGCTCGGCACCCTGGCCGACTTCGACCCGGACGGGGATCGGCGGTCGTACGCGCAGATGGACGAGCTGGACCGCTGGGCACTCCTGCGCCTGGGCGGGCTCATCGCGCGCGTGCGCAAGGCGTACGAGGACTACCAGTTCCACGCGGTCTTCCACGCCATCCACAACTTCTGCGCGGTGGACCTCTCCGCGCTCTACCTCGACATCATCAAGGACCGTCTCTACGTCTCGGCCCCCGACGATCCGCGCCGGCGCGCCTCGCAGACGGTGTGCTTCGATCTCTTGACGGCGCTGACGCGGCTGATGGCTCCGATCCTGACCTTCACCGCCGACGAGGTCTGGTCCTACATCCCGGGCCAGGGCAAGCCGGAGAGCGTGCACCTCGTCCTGTTCCCCGAGGAGCGTGGCGAGTGGATGAACGAGCGCCTCGCCGCCGACTGGGAGCGGCTGCTCGAGGTGCGCGGTGAGGTCTCGCGCGCGCTGGAGGCGGCGCGGCAGCAGGGCAAGATCGGTAAGGGCATCGACGCCGTGCTCTACGTCCCGAGCGCGCCCGAGGAGGAGTGGCTGCCGCTGCTCGAGGCCAAGGGGGAAGCCCTGCTCACCACCCTGTTCAACGTCTCGGGCACCCGGCTCAAGCAACGGGCGGCGCGCGAGGCGGTGCGCTACGAGAGTCAGGACATCCCCGGCCTCGTCCTCGAGGTGGTGCCCGCGCAGGCCCTGGGCGGCAAGAAGTGCGAGCGCTGCTGGACCTGGAGCGCGCGGGTGGGCGAAGACCCCGCGCACCCGACGCTCTGCGAGCGCTGCGCGCCCGTCGTGACGGCGCTCGCGCGGTGACCGCGGCCGCCGTCACGGCGCTGGCCGTCCTCGTCCTCGACCAGCTCGCCAAGTACTGCGCGCTCCAGCGCCTGCCTCTCGGCCGGCCGTTGACCGTGATCGACGGCTTCTTCTCGCTCACCCTCGTCCTGAATCCGGGCCTCGCGTTCGGGATGCTCGCGAGCACGCCCACGGGCTGGCGCTGGCTCGTGGCGCTCCTGTCCATCGGCGCGCTCGCGGTCCTGGCGGTGGTGGGGCTGCGGATGCTGCCGGGGGGCGGGCGGCTCACGCCCCTGGCGCTCGGGCTGATCTTCGGGGGGGCGGTCGGCAACCTGATCGACCGTGGACGCTTCGGAGCGGTGGTGGACTTCCTCGATTTCTACTGGCGCGGGTACCACTGGCCGGCGTTCAACGTGGCGGATTCCGCCATCACCGTCGGCGTGGCGCTGCTTGCGCTGCGCATGCTGACGGCACCCTCCGCGTCCTCGCGCTGAGCCGCCCGTGAAAGCGGTCGCCCGACCCCGCGCTCGTCGCTCGTGAAGACCGTGGTGGATACGGAGCCCACTCGCGAGTGGACGGGAACCGTCTCCGGCGGCGACGCGGGGATGAGGGTGGATCTCTGGGTGGCGGAACGGGTGAGCGGGCTGTCGAGGATGCGGGTGAAGGGGTTGATCGAGCGGGGGCGGGTGCTGGTGGAGGGGCGGGTGGTGAAGGCGGCCTACCGGGTGCAGGGAGGGGAGCGGGTGGAGGTGGCGATACCTCCCGCGCCGCGGGAGGGGCTCGCGCCCGAGGACATCGCGCTCGGCATCGTGTTCGAGGACGTGCACCTGCTGGTCGTGGACAAGCCGGCGGGCATGGTGACGCATCCGGGGGCGGGCCGGCCTACCGGGACCCTGGCGGCGGCGGCTCTGGCCCACGCCCCCGAGATAGCCGGAGTGGGGAACGCCCGGCGGCCTGGGATCGTGCATCGTCTCGACAAGGGGACCTCGGGGCTGATCGTGCTGGCCAAGACCCAGCAGGCCTACGAGGGACTCACCGCCCAGCTCGCCCGGCGCACCGTCGGCCGCCTCTACCTGGGCCTCGCCCAGGGTTCGCCGCGGCGCGCCGAGGGCGTGATCGACGCGCCCATCGGGCGCGACCCGCGCTCGCGCGTGCGCATGGCGGTCGTGAGGGAGGGCAAGGGCAAGCGGGCGGTCACCCGCTTCCGGGTGCGGGAGCGCTTCGGCAGCGGCGGCTCGGCCGTGTCGCTCGTCGAGTGCCGCCTCGAGACGGGACGCACGCATCAGATCCGGGTCCACCTGGCCTCCCTCGGTCATCCCCTCCTCGGAGACGACACCTATAATCGGCGCCACGGCGGGCCCGCGGGCGATCCGGTGCTGGCCGATCTCATCGAGGGGCTGGGCGGCGTGGCGCTCCACGCGGCCGGTCTGGCGTTCACGCATCCGGTGACCGGCGCGCCTCTGGATTTCTCGTGTCCTCTGCCCGACAGGATCGGTCGCGTCTTGTCTCATCTCCGCAACAGATCCCGCTGATCCGCTCGCTGGCCCGGCGCCGGCGCAGGGACAACGCCGCGCCGTGACTGAGGTTTGGCGCGCGGTGGCCCGCGTCCGGCCCGTGGCATGCCGCGTGCTACCATGGTCGTTACGATGACTCAGCTCACCGCCGTGATCCTTGCCGCCGGCGAAGCCAAGCGCATGCGCTCGGCGCGGCCCAAGGTCCTCCATGCCCTCTGCGGGCGCCCGCTCATCGCCTATCCCGTGAATACCGCCCGGGCCCTCGGCGCCCGGGTCGTGGTCGTCGTGGGGCGGGCGGCGGACGAGGTGCGGGCCGCGGTCTCGCCCGAGGCGACGGCCGGCTTCGTCGAGCAGAAGGAGCGCCTCGGCACCGGCCACGCGGTGCTGCAGGCCCACGTCGCCTGCGGAGACGGCGCGGGCACCCTCCTGGTGCTCCCCGGTGACGTGCCCCTGCTCTCCGAGGCTACCCTCCGGCGGCTCGTCGAGCACCACGTGAAGACCGGCGCGGCGGCGACGCTGCTCACCGCGGAGGTGCCGGATGCCACCGGGTACGGCCGCGTGGTCCGCGAGCAGGGCCGGCCGGTGGGTATCGTCGAGCATCGCGACGCCACGGCGGCCCAGCGCCAGATCCGGGAGATCGGCACCAGCGTGTACTGCTTCGACGCGCCGCGGTTCTGGCCCGCGCTCGCCCAGGTGACGCCGGAGAACGAGCAGAGCGAGTACTACCTCACCGACGTCATCGGCATCCTGCACCGGCAGGGCCAGCGGCTCGAGGCGGTGATCACCGAGGACCCGAGCGAGTGCCTGGGGGTCAACGACCGCAAGCAGATGGCCGAGCTGGGCTCGATCATGCGCCACCGGATCCTCGACCGGCTGATGGCGGCCGGCGTCACCGTGATCGACCCGGCCAACACCTACGTGGACGACACCGTGACGATCGGGACCGACACCGTGCTCCATCCCGGCGTGATTCTCGAGGGCCGGACCACGGTGGGGGCCGAGTGCGTGGTGAGCACGGGCTGCCACGTGGCCGACACGACGCTCGGCGATCGCGTGCTGCTCAAGCCCTACTGCGTGCTCGCGGCCTCGACCGTCGACGACGGTGCCCAGCTCGGGCCCTTCTGTCATCTGCGCCCGCAGAGCCACGTGGGCGCGAACGCCAAGATCGGCAACTTCGTGGAGCTGAAGAAGTCGCGGATCGGGCGCGGCTCCAAGGTGCCGCACCTCTCCTACATCGGCGACACCCAGATGGGCGAGGGGGTCAACGTCGGCGCCGGCACGATCACGTGCAACTACGACGGCGTCGGCAAGCACGAGACCGTCATCGGGGACCGCGTGTTCGTGGGGACGAACTCGAGCCTGGTGGCGCCACTCACCATCGGCGAGGGGGCCTACGTGGCGGCGGGCTCGGTGATCACCAAGAGCGTCCCGCCGGGGGCGCTGGCGGTCGCCCGCGGCCGCCAGGAGACGCGCGAGGGCTGGGTCGCACGCAAGCAGAAGGTCAAGAAGCCGAAGCACGAGGAGTAGGCCATGTGCGGCATCGTCGGCTACGTCGGGGACAAGAACGCGATCGACATCGTGCTCGAGGGGCTGAAGCGCCTGGAGTATCGCGGATACGACTCGGCGGGGGCCGCGGTCATCGGATCCGCGGGGCTGCAGATCCGGCGGGCGGCCGGGCGCATCAAGGTGCTGGAGGGGCTGCTGCGCGAGAAGCCGATCGAAGGCCGCATCGGCCTCGGCCACACCCGCTGGGCCACCCACGGCCGTCCCACCGACGAGAACGCGCACCCGCACACCGACGGCTCCGGTGACCTCGTGGTGGTGCACAACGGCATCATCGAGAACTACCTGCCGATCAAGGAGCGCCTGCAGGCCGAGGGGCACGTCTTCAAGTCCGAGACGGACACCGAAGTCATCGCGCACCTGATCGAGCGGCACCTCAAGGACACGCCGCGGCTCGACGAGGCGGTGCGGCGGGCGCTCCGGGAGCTGCGGGGCTCGTACGCCATCGTGGTGCTCCACCGCCAGATGCCGGACCGGCTGGTGGCGGCCAAGCTCGGCGCGGGCAGCGTGGTGGTAGGCCTGGGCGAGAACGAGACCTACCTGGCCTCCGACATCCCGGCCATCCTGTCCCATACCCGCGACGTGGTCGTGCTGGAGGACGAGGACGTGGCGGTGGTGACGCGGCGCGGGGTCGAGATCACCCAGCTCGACGGCGCCCCCGTGCAGCGGGCGCCGAACCGCATCCTGTGGGACCCGATCCTCGCCGAGAAGGGCGGCTACCGGCACTTCATGCTCAAGGAGATCTACGAGCAGCCGCGCGCGGCCGCCGACACCATGCGGGGCCGCGTGCAGCCGGAGGGCGGCACGGTGGTGCTGCCCGACGTCCAGCTCGATCCCGACGTGGTGAACGGGATCCAGCGCATCGTCCTGGTGGCCTGCGGGACCTCGTATCACGCCGCCATCGTCGCCCGCTTCATGATCGAGCGACTGGCCGGCATCGCCGCCGAGGTGGACCTGGGCTCGGAGTTCCGCTACCGTGACGCGGTCCTCGGGCCGGAGACCCTGGTGGTGGCCCTCTCCCAGTCGGGGGAGACCGCGGACACGCTCGGGGCCGTCAAGGCCGCGCGGGCCAAGGGCGCGCCCATCGTCGGCATCACCAACGTGGTGGGCTCGGCGCTCTCGCGCGAGGCCACCGGCACCCTCTACACTCACGCGGGGCCCGAGATCGGGGTGGCCTCCTCCAAGACGTTCACCGCGACGCTGGTCGCCTGCTACCTCCTCGCCCTCTGGCTGGGCCGGCGCCGCGGCATGCTGCTGGCCGAGGACGGGCGCAAGCACATCCAGGGTCTGCTCGAGCTGCCGCGGCTCATGGAGCAGACCCTCGAGCTGGAGAACGCGGTTGCCGAGCTGGCGCGGGAGGTCTCGCGCCACAAGAACTTCCTCTTCCTCGGCCGGGGCATCAACTATCCGCTCGCCCTCGAAGGCGCGCTCAAGCTCAAGGAGCTGTCCTACGTGCACGCCGAGGGCTACCCGGCCGGCGAGATGAAGCACGGTCCCATCGCGCTCATCGAGGAGGGTTTCCCGGTCATCGCGCTCGCCCCCCGCGACGCCTCCTATGACCGCATGATGAGCAATCTCGAAGAGGTGCGCGCCCGCGACGGGCGCCTGATCGCCATCGGCCACGAGGGGGACCGCGAGCTGGCCGCCAAGGCGGACCTGATGCTGGCGGTGCCGCCCGCGAGCGATCTGCTCACCCCCATGCTGCTCTCGATTCCCCTGCAGCTCCTGGCCTACCACGTCGCCGTCCGCCTCGGCCGCGACGTCGACCAGCCGCGCAACCTCGCCAAGTCCGTCACCGTCGAGTAGGTCCGTCCCCTCTCCCCTCTGGGGAGAGGGCAGGGTGAGGGGCGCGCCCGGACACGTCTCGCGCGCCTGTGGTAACGTTAGTCCTCATGCCGCACCCCGCAGTGACCGCGGAGAGTCTCCTCGCGCCCCTGAACCCGCCGCAGCGCGAGGCGGTCATGACGACGAAGGGCCCGGTGCTGGTCCTGGCCGGCGCGGGCAGCGGCAAGACCCGCGTCATCGCCCACCGCATCGCCTATCTCCTCGCGGTGGAGGGCGTCGGCCCCCGTCACGTCCTGGCCGTGACGTTCACGAACAAGGCGGCCGCCGAGATGCGCCATCGCGTGGAGGATCTGCTCCTGCCCGCCGGGATCCGCCCGCCCCTCATCGCGACCTTCCATTCCGCCTGCGTGCGCATCCTGCGCGAGCGCGCGGCCCAGGCGGGGCTCAAGCCATCCTTCGTGATCTACGACGAGGATGACCGGCAGAGCCTGGTGAAGGAGGCGCTCCGCGAGCTCGATTTCGACGAGCGCACCCTGACCCCCGGCACCGTCGTGCACCGCATCAGCCACTGCAAGAACCAGATGCTCTCGCCCGCGGACGTCGAGCAGCTCGCCCGCACCCCGCGCGAGGAGCGCCTCGCCTCGCTCTACCGGCTCTACGAGGACAAGCTCCGGGCGGCCGGCGCGCTCGACTTCGACGATCTGCTCCTCCGGGTGGTGCGGCTGCTCGAGACGGTGCCGGAGGCCCTCCGCTGGTACCGCACCGTGTGGACCCACGTCCTGGTGGACGAGTACCAGGACACCAACCGCGCGCAGTACCGCATCGT
>JBGOVO010000083.1:0-12107 GCA_041478145.1 Methylomirabilia bacterium | reverse complement strand
CATCGAGCACCGCGCGGGTGCAGTTGATCATGCCCCAGAGATTGAGCTGGATCTCCCGCTCCCACTCGCTCCGCTCCTTCTCGACGAAGAGCCGATCGTAGGTCCAGCCCACGTTGTTCACCAGCACGTCCACGCGGCCCACCCGGCCCTCGACCTCGCGGACCATGGCCTGGACGGACTCCCATCGCGTCACGTCCGTCGGCACCAGGGTGGCCGAGGCGGCGCCCAGGCCCTTGGCCTCGGCGACGACCTTTCCCCCCTGGCCCTCGTCGATCTCGGCGACGGTGAGGTGCGCGCCCTCTCGCGCGAAGGCCAGACTGATGGCGCGCCCGATGTTCGAGCCGCCTCCCGTAACGATCACGCTCTTGCCGGCCAGGTTCAGTTCCATCCTCTCCTCCCTTTCGTCCTCACCACCCCATGGTCTGGCCGCCGTCCAGGTACACCGTCTGTCCCGTCATGAAGTCCGACGCGGGCGAGGCGAGGTAGACGGCCAGGGCGCCCACCTCCTCCGGCTCGCCGATGCGCCGGGCCGGGATCCTCGACAGGAACAGCGCGCGTGTCTTCTCGTCCGCCAGCGCCGCGCGTGGGATGTCCGTGTTCATGTAGCCCGGGGCGAGACAGTTGACCTGGATGCCGTACCGCGCCCACTCCGCGGCCAGGCTCCGCGTGAGGCCGTCCACCGCCGCCTTGCTGGCGCAATAGGCCGCGTAACGCGGCACCCCGATGATCCCGTACATGGATCCGATATTGATGATCTTGCCCCGCTCGAGCCGTATCATGCCGGGCGCCACCGCCCGCGCGCAACGGAACATGGCCGTGAGGTTGGTCGCCAGCACCGCGTCCCAGTCCTCGTCCGTGACCTCCACCGTTTTCTTCTCGAGCGTGATACCCGCGTTGTTGACGAGGACGTCGACGGGGCCGAGCGCCACCGCCGCCGCTTCCACCCCGGCCGCGATCTGCTCCGGGCGCGTGACGTCCAGCCGGAGGGCCCGAGCCCGACCGCCCGCCGCGGTGATCTCGGCGGCGGCGGAATCTACCTGATCACGGGAGCGCGCAGCGCAGGCCACCGCGGCGCCCGCCGCGCCCAGTGCCACCGCGATCGCCCGCCCGATGCCGCGGCCCGCGCCCGTCACCAGGGCCACGCGGCCGTTGAGTGAGAAGCGGTCACCCATTCCGACCGCCTCCGGCCGAGGTGCGCTCGGCCACGAGCTCGCGGAGCCGGTACTTCTGGATCTTCCCGCTGGGCGTCATCGGGAACTCCGAGACGAGCTCGAGGCGCTCGGGGAACTTCTGGCGCGCCAGCTCATGCCGCTCCAGGAAGGCCACGATCTCGCCGAGCGTGATCGTCTGCCCCTCCCGGGGGATCACGACCGCGCAGGCGCGCTCCCCCATCCGTGGGTCGGGCATGGCCACGATCGCGACCCCGGCGATCTTTGGATGAGTGTAGAGGAGGTTCTCGACCTCCACGACCGGGATGTTCTCGCCCCCGCGGATGATGAGATCCTTCGACCGCCCGGTGATGGCGAGGTAGGCGGTGGAATCGAGCGTGCCCCGGTCGCCCGTCTTGAACCAGCCCTCGGCAGTGTGCGCGTCCGCGGTGAACTGCGGCCGCTCGAAGTAGCCGACGAACTGGGCCGCGCCTCGCACCAGCAGGTCGCCCTCGCGGCCGGCGGGGACGAGCACGCCGTCACCATCCACCACCCGCAGCTCCATGCCGGGCAGAGGGGCCCCGTCGCTGCCGAACACCTGCTCCTCCGCGTCCCGCAGCCCGTTGCAGGTGGCCAGACCGTTCTCGGTCATCCCCCAACCCGCCGAGATGGCGCAGCCCAGGCGCGCCCGGGCGTCCCGCACCAGCGGGCGCGGGACGGGCGCGCCCGCCGAGATGAATAGACGGAGCGAGCGCATGTCGCGCCCGGCTTCCGTGTAGGTGAGGTCCCGCAGGAACGGGGTGGCCCCCATGGTGAACGTCACGCCCTCGGCCTCGATGAGCCGCGCCCCCTCCTCGGCGCTCCACGCGTCCAGCCAGACGGCGGTCGCGCCGAGCAGCAGGGTCAGGCAATAGCCGAAGAGATAGCCGGTCTGGTGGCCGAGCGTGGAGGCCATCAGCACCACGTCACGGTCCGAGAACTCGAGCCGCTCGATCGCGCGGTAGATGGTGGAGAGCGTCGTGTTCTGCGTGTGCATCACGCCCTTGGGCTCGCCGGTGGTCCCGGACGTGAACACCACTTCATGGACGGCATTGGCGTCCGTGCCCGGAAGCTCGCCCCGGCCCGCCCGCGTTTCCCAGGCCCGGTCGGTCAGCGTCGCCAAGGGCATCGTGCTCTCGGGTCCTTCGCCACGGGCGACGAACACGTGCTCGAGCCTCGGCAGCGCCGGCCGAAGCGAGCCGAGCATGCCGGCGTGGCTGAAGCCGCGGAAGGCCGCCGGCACCACCGCCACCTGCGACTCCAGCAGCCCGAGCATGAACCGAAGCTCGCTCGCCCGGTAGGTCGGCGGGATCGGATTGACCACCGCGCCCAGCCGCAGCGCGGCCAGGAATATCAGGATGGTCTCGTTCCAGTTGGGAAGCTGGCAGGAGATGACGCTACCCCGCTCGACGCCGTGCGCGCGCAGGCCGTGGGCCACGCGGTCCACCGCCCGCGCGAGCGCCTCCCAGGTGTACCGGCCCTGGCCGTCGACGAGCGCGGTCTTGGCCGGGCGCTCTCGGGCCCACCGGTCGAGATAGGTCTCGAGGCTCTCGTTGCGCCAGAATCCCGCCCCGGTCATCGCCCGGATTCGTGTCTCAGTGAGGCTCGTCTCCATCACGTACGGACCTGAGCCGGGACGCCTCAGCTGAAGGCGCCCTGCTCGATCATCTGGGTGTGCACCGCGCCGGTCTGGAAGAAGGCGCTCTGCATGACGCGCTGATGGAACGGGATCACCGTCTTGACGCCCTCCACCACGAACGAGGCCAGGGCCGCGCTCATCCGCTCGATGGCCTCGTCCCGGGTCCGGCCGGCGGTGATCAGCTTGGCCAGGAGCGGGTCGTAGTGCACCGATACCTCCACGCCCTCCGCCACCCCGCACTCGACTCGCACCCCGGGGCCGTCCGGGAGCACGAGCCGCGAGAGCCGTCCCGGCGACGGCAGGAAGCCCTTGGCCGGATCCTCCGCGTAGATGCGGCACTCGATGCTCGAGCCACGCTGGGTCACCTGCTCCTGGGTCCAGGGCAACGACTCGCCGGATGCGACACGGAGCTGCGCCTGCACCAGGTCGAGCCCGGTCACTTCCTCCGTCACCGGATGCTCGACCTGCAGGCGCGTGTTCATCTCGAGGAAGTAGAACTCGTCGCCCCGCACGATGAACTCCATCGTCCCCGCGTTGACGTAGCCGACCGTACGGGCACCGGCCAGCGCCGCCTCGGTGAGCTGCGCCTTGAGCGCGGCCGACAGGCCGGGCGCCGGGCTCTCCTCCACGAGCTTTTGATGGCGCCGCTGGATGGAGCACTCGCGCTCGTGCAGGTGGAGCACGCGCCCGGTCGCGTCGCCGAAGACCTGGACCTCGACGTGGCGGGCGCCCTCGAGATAGCGCTCGAGGAAGAGCGCGCCGGCGCCGAAGGCGGACTGGGCCCGCCGCTGCGCGGAGGAGAAGGCGGCGGCCAGGCCCGCCTCGTCTTTGACCTTCATCATGCCGATGCCCCCGCCGCCGGCCGCCGCCTTGATCATCACCGGGTAGCCGGTCCGGGCCGCGGCTTCGTGGGCGGCTTCGACAGTCTCCACCGGGCCGTCACTGCCGGGCACCACCGGCACGCCCGCGGCCGCCATCAGGCGGCGCGCGCCGACCTTGTCCCCCATCTGCTGGATCACGCGCCACGAGGGACCCACGAAGACCAGTCCGGCCGCCTCGCACGCCTGGGCGAAGCGCCAGTTCTCGGAAAGAAAACCGTAGCCCGGATGGATGGCCTCGGCCCTGGTCCGGCGGGCCGCGTCGAGAATCCGGTCGACATCAAGGTAGCTCTCGCGCGCGGGCGAGGGCCCGATGGCCACCGCTTCGTCCGCGTCCGCCACGTGAGGCCAGCCGGCGTCGGCCTCGGAGTACACCGCCACCGACCTGATACCGAGAGCCCGGCAGCCGCGGATCACCCGGCGAGCGATCTCCCCCCGATTGGCGATCAGGACACTCTGCAGCACGAGACTCAGGCGAGCTGCGCGGCGGAGGCGGAGACGGGCTCGATGGCGGCGATGCGCCAGTCTTCGCGGACCGGCACCCAGCGGAGCAGCAGCGTGACGCCGTCGCGGGATCCGTCGACGCGGAGCTTCACCAGCCGCTGCTCCCCGACGCGGGCGCAGGCGACGATGCGCTGGCGTCCACCTTGCGCGCCGCGGAGCCGACCCTCGAGGTCCGGGCCGAGCGCGACCCCCGACGCGAGCCACGGGCGCGCCGCGGCGAGATCGCCCGCGGTCAGGGCGTCGCCGAAGGCCCGCAGGGCCGCGGCCAGCTCCGGCACGATCGGCCACGCTCCGGTGGACTGCTCGAGGCGGATGAACTCGGCGGCATCGTCGCTCAGCGGCGCGGGCGGCGCGGCCGCGCCGGTGGCCCGCACCACCGGGCCCGCGCCGATCACGCCGCCGGCGGCCTCGAGCCGCGCCCAGAGCCGCGACTCGCAGGCGCGGGCGCGCTCCTCCAGCGCGGGGGTCCGCAGCAGGTGTCGCAGGATCGTCTCGCCCGCCGCGACGTGGCGCCGCTCGTCCTCGATGCACCGGGCGAGGATCCGGCAGGTGGGCGGCTCGTAGACCGCGTTGGCCCGGGCCAGATGCGCCTCGTAGGTGGCGAGCAGATGCGGCTTGAGGACGCGATAGATGGCGACCACCCGCTCGATGGTCTGCTCGGGACGCTCGGCGGCCTCGAGCCCGTCCATGAAGGCCACGAGCCGCTCGTTCGCGGGCTGGGAGATCTGGGCGGAGGCGCGCAGCTCGGGGAGGCGCTTGCCCCAGAGGTCGGCGTGCTGGGCATTGTCCCAGACGTGGCGGCCCATCAGCAGCTTCGCCGACAGCTCCGGGGTGAGCGCCATCCAGCCGCCCAGGATGCGCATCATCCGCTCGACCGCGTACCGGTAGTGGCGGACCGTCTTGGCCGACTCGTCGACCTCGAGGTGTCCCGCAAGGGGGTGCGTCATGGCGCGGGCGGAAGGCTAGTAGACGGCCGACCGCTGCGTCGTCTTGATGAGCCGCGCGATCTCCTCGTCCGTGAAGCCACCTTCGCGCCGCGCCTCGGTGGCGATGGAGATCGGCACGAGCTCGTGCGGGCCCTCGCGGCGGATGCCGCCCAGGTTGAAGCGCTCGTCGATGGTCTCCTGGAACTCGATGGCCAGGCGCCGGCGCTCCGGATCACCCTCGGTGAGCCGGGTCAGCCACTTCGAGCCCATGCGCACGTGAGTGATCTCGTCGGCCAGCACGTAGTCGACCGCGCGCTCGAGGATCGGATCGCCCATCTTGCGGGCGATGTGGACGAGCTGATTGAACACGTCGCAGGCCAGGCCCTCGAGCCCGCGGTTGACCCCGGCCACGCGGGCCGCCGCGTCCTCGGCGCAGGCGCAGCGCCACAGGATGGTGGTCTCCGGGAACTCGCCGATGTAGCCGTCCAGATGCTCGAGCAGCCGGACGTAGATCTCCACGTGGCGCGACTCGTCCCACACCTGCCGCGCCATGTCCATCGCGAACTCCCACGGCGCGTCCGGGAAATCGTACACGGAGCGGCCCGCCCCCTCCATCGCCTGCAGCTCCCCGACCATGATGCCGTGCACGCGCTCCTTGATGGAGTCGCGGGACAGGAGATCGGGGAAGGGCGGCAGCCCCTGATCGACCTTGAGCTGTGCGACCTCGCGCGCGCGCATGCGGATCAGGCGATCCTCGCGAGCCAGCTTGTCGTAGGCGATGGGCCGTTCCATGAGCCGCTCCGACATCGGGAATGAACCGCAGTTCAGTGAGTCTAGCCCAAGCCTAACCCGAAGGCAACGGGGGGCCCCGGGCCGGTCATGCCGGGGGACGTGAGCGCCGGGGGCCGCGAAGAAGGCTGGCCGGGCGGAGCGACGCCTCGCCGAAGCGCGCGGTCACCCGGTCCATCGCCCGCGCCAATCGCTCCCGGCGCAGGGTGTCCGGCTCCAGCAGGGAGAGCTGCCCCTCCGCGGCGGGGCCGAGGGAGGACACCGAGAGCCCGATCAGGCGCACCGGCTGCCGGAGCGGGATGCGCTCGAGCAGGGCGCGCGCGCGGCGATAGATCGTCAGCCCGTCCTGGGTGGGATCGTCGGTGTGCCGGCGGGTGAGCGTCGAGAAGTCGGCGAAGCGCAGCTTGAGCGTCACGCAGCGGCCCGCGTAGCCCTCCGCGCGCAGCTCGCGCGCGACGCGCTCGGCCTGCTCGCGCAGCGTGGCGGCCAGGCGCTCCGCGTCACGGTGGTCCCGGCCGAACGTCTCCTCGGCGCCCATCGACTTGGGCGGCGCGAACGGCTCCACCGCGCGCTCGTCGTGACCGTGGGCCAGCGCCTGGAGGGCAGGTCCGCTCGAGCCGAAGCGGGCCTCCAGGTACGTCGCGGGCACCGCTGCCAACTGGCCGATCGTCTGCAAGCCCATCGCCTCCAGCCCCTCCGCGGTCACGCGGCCGACGCCCCACAGGCGGGAGACCGGCAGCGGGGCCAGGAAGTCGGCCTCCGTCCCCGGGGCCACCACCACCAGCCCGTCGGGCTTCCGGAGATCGGAGGCGACTTTGGCCACGAACTTGTTGGCGGCGACCCCGACCGACGCGGTGAGCCGCAGCGTCGCCGCGATGCGGGACTTGATGGACCGCGCCACCGCCGGGCCGTCCCCGTGAAGCCCCTCGGTCCCCGTCACGTCCAGGAACGCCTCGTCGATGGAGACCGGCTCCAGCAGCGGCGTGAAGTCGGCGAGGATCGCCATCACCTCGCGGGACACGCGGGCGTACTTGTCCATGTCCACCGGGAGGAAGGCGCCGTCCGGGCAGAGGCGCGCGGCGCGCCCGATCGGCATGGCCGAGTGCACCCCGAAGCGCCGGGCCTCGTACGACGCGGCCGACACCACGCCGCGCCCCAACGGGTCCGCTCCCACGATGACCGGCCGGCCCCGCAGCTCCGGCCGGTCCCGCTGCTCCACGGACGCATAGAACGCATCCATGTCCACGTGAAGCACGGTGCGGGTCAGGACGCGGTCCCCCACGGGTTGTCCGCCACTGGGGGGGTGCGGGGGCCATTTCGGGGCCCCCGTAGATGAAAGGGTGCCCCCGCTGATTGCACGCCCCGCGCGGTGAACGACCCGGTTGATTGCACGCCCACCTCAGCCCAGCCCGATCTCACCGGCGACTCCGGTCAGCGCGCCGATCACGAACGTGATGTGGGCGTCGAGATCCACGCCGAGCTCCTCGGCGCCGCGGTAGACGTCGTCGCGGTTCACGGTGCGCGCGAAGCCCTTGTCCTTGAGCTTCTTGCGCACCGAGGCGGCGTCGAGGCCGGCGATGGCCCGGCCAGGCCGCACCAGGGCGCACGCGGTCACGAAGCCCGAGAGCTCGTCGCAGGCATAGAGGGCGCGGTCGAGCGGGGACCGGCGGGGATAGCCGGAATAGTCGGCGTGGGCCAGGATCGCGTAGACCACGTCGGCGGGGACGCCGCGGGCCAGGAGGATCTGGGCGCCCTTGGCGGGATGGTGCGGCGCGGTCGGATGGATCTCGTAGTCGAAGTCGTGGAGCATTCCCGCGATGCCCCAGGTAAACGCGTCGGCCGAGTGCCGGCCGGCATAGGCGCGCATCGAGGCCTCGACGGCGAGGGCGTGCTTGCGCAGGCTGCCGGACTTGGTGAACTCGGTGAGCAGCGCCCACGCCGCGCCGCGGGCGATCACGGCCGGGCGGTCAGGCGATCAGCGCGGGGCTTGCCGGACCCGCCACTTGTCGATGGACTTCTTGGAGAAGAGCCACTTGCCGTCGTGCTGGAGCGCGGGGATCCGCCGCTCGGCCGCCATCTGGGCCACCGTCTTCTCGTCCATCGCGAGATATCGCGAGGCTTCCTTCACGTCCATCGTGTCCTTTGGCAGCACGTCCCTCTGGCCTCCTGTGAGGTGGGTCAGTCCGCGGCCGCGCCCGCGGGGGCATCGGCCGCCTTCTTCAGCCGCTCGATCTCCGCCTCCAGCACGTGGATCCGGTCGACCATCTGCTCGAGGGTCCGCGCCAGCGGGTCCGGCAGGTCGGTCTGGTTGAGGTCGATCGCTCCGGTCACCCGCTCGCCGTTGCGGAATGTTATGCGACCGGGCACCCCGACGACAACACAGTTCTCCGGCACCTCGCGCACCACCACCGAGCCGGCCCCGATGCGGCTACCCGCGCCGATGGTGAAGCCGCCCAGGATCTTGGCGCCCGCGCCGATCATCACGTTGTCGCCGATGGTGGGGTGGCGCTTCTCCCGCTTGAGGCTCGTGCCGCCGAGGGTGACGCCCTGCAGGATGCTCACGTTCTCCCCGACCTCGGCCGTCTCCCCGATGACGATGCCCATGCCGTGATCGATGAAGAGACCGGGGCCCAAGACGGCCGCGGGGTGGATCTCGATGCCGGTCAGGAAGCGCCCCACGTGCGACACCCAGCGGCCGCCGAGGTGCCAGCCCGCCCGCCAGAGCCCATGGGCCAGGCGGTGAATCCAGATCGCGTGCACGCCCGGGCTGCAGAGCACCACCTCCAGCGTCGACCGCGCCGCCGGATCGCGCTCCAAGACCGTCCTCACGTCCCGCCGCATTCGATCAAGCATGCCGCTCGCTCCTCGTGTCCTCTCGGCTCAGCGCGTCGCGGGTCGGCTCAGCGCGTCGCGGGTCGGCTCAGCGCGTCGCGGGCCGCCGCGCGCAGTCCCAGCACCGCGACTTCCGCGGCGTGCCGCCTCGCCTCCGGCAGCCCGCCCACCGCCGCCTCGACCCGCTCGGCGGGCAGCGCCAACAGCTCTTCCAGGCCGCACCCGGCGGCCACCTCGGTGGCCGCGCTCGCCGCCGCGATGGTCGGGCCGCACCCGTAGGCCTGGAACCGCGCCTCCACCACCCGCCCATCCCGCACGCGCAGGTGGAACCGGACCAGGTCCATGCACTCCTTGTATTCCCCCTCCCCCACCCCATCCGGACTCCGCATGATGCCAGCGTTTCTCGGATTCCGGAAGTGGTCGATGAGGGCCGGGCTGTACTGCATCGGGCCTTTCGCCCCGCCTAGACGCGCGCCGGCATGGCGGCCCGGAGCTTGGCGACGAGCGGCGCGGTCGACTCCACGACGTAGTCGATGTCCTCGGCGGTGGTGCTGTGTCCGAGCGAGTGGCGGACCGCGCCCATCGCCCACTCCACCGGCACGCCCATGGCCACCAGCACGTAGGACGGCTCCACGTTGCCCGAGGTGCACGCCGAGCCGGCCGACACGCCGATGCCCTTCAGATCCAGGCCGAGCACGATGGATTCCGACTCCACGTGCCGGAAGCAGATGTTGCAGGTGCCGGGCAGCCGCTCGGTCGGATGCCCGTTCAGCCGGACCTCGGGGACCCGGCGGCTAATGCCCTCCCAGAGACGGTCCCGCAGCCCGGTCACCCGCCGCGCCTCCTCCGCCATGTCCCGCCCACGGATCTCGACCGCCCGGCCGAGCCCGACGATGCCGGCCACGTTCTCGGTGCCGGCGCGCCGGCGCCGCTCGTGCTCGCCCCCGTGCTGGACGGAGACCATCTTGGTGCCTTTTCTGATATACAAGCCGGCGACGCCTTTCGGACCGTAGATCTTGTGGGCCGAGAAGGACAGCAGGTCGATGTTGAAGGCGTCGACGTCGATGGGGGCCTTGCCGAACGTCTGCACCCCGTCCACGTGGAAGGGGATCTCGCGCTCGCGGGCGATCGCGCCGATCTCCCGCGCGGGCTGGATGGTCCCGATCTCGGAGTTGGCGTGCATAATCGAGATCAGGATGGTGTCGGGGCGGATGGCCCGCCGCACCGCGTCCGGGTCCACCGTGCCGAAGCCGTCCACGTCCAGATAGGTCGCCTCGAAGCCGGCGGTCTCGAGGCTCTGCACCGCGCGGAGCACCGCGTGGTGCTCGATCTTCGAGGTGATGATGTGGCCGCGCCCGCGCGCCATCGCCACGCCCTTGATGGCCATGTTGTCGGACTCGGTGCCCCCGGAGGTGAAGACGATCTCCTCCTTGCCGACGCGGAGGAAGTGCGCGACCTGCTCGCGTGCGGTCTCGAGCCCCTCCCGCGCCTCGCGGCCGAAGCCGTGCACGCTCGACGGATTGCCGAAGCGCTCGCCGAAGTACGGCAGCATCGCGGCCACCACCTCCGGATGCACCGGGGTGGAGGCGTTGTGATCGAGATAGACCCTTCGGTTCATTGACGCTCCCCTTTCACGATGTTACGCTTCGCCCGCATGGCCCTCGCCAGACGGAAGCTCGGCCTGATGGTGTCCACCGCGCCCGACCACCCGAACCTCGAGACCGCGCTGGGGCTCTCGCGAGCGGCGCTGGACGGCGGCGGTGACGTCTACCTGTACCTGATCGACGACGCGGTGGCCGCGGTGGAGGATGATCGCCTCCTCGCCCTCGCCGACCGCGGCCTCAAGCTCTTCGTGTGCGCCTACGGCTGCCAGAAGCGCCGACTGCCCTTGTCGGAGCGGGCCACCAACTGCGGCCTCGTGGTGCTCACCGACGTGATCAACGGCACCGACCGTTTCATCGCGCTGAACTAGCGCCGGCCCGGCGGTGAGCCCGAACCAGCCCACGCTCGTCCTCATCTCGGAGGACCCCCGCGTTTCGCACCGGGCCAACGAGGCGATGCGCATCGCGCTCGGCATCGTGGCCGGTGAGAACGACGTGCGCATCGTGCTCTCCGGCCCCGCGGTGCACCTGCTCGACGACGACACCGACGATCTCGTCGACGGCGACGACATCGCCAAGTTCCGCGCCGCGCTCAAGAAGCTCGGGGTGCCCTTCCACGTGGAAGGCGCGCTGCCCGCGCGGGCCGACTGGAACCGCGACGGCCACCCCGTCATCCCGGTCACCCGGGCCGACGTGGCCGCGCTCGTGCCGCGGGCCACGCGCTTTCTCGTGTTCTGATGGCCGCCTTCCTGCATCTCATCAAGGCCGACTCGGGCGCGCTCGCCGGCCCGGTGATCGAGTCCAACCTCCGGGAGCCCGACGCGCGGATCACCGTGGTCCTGCTCGACGGCGCGGCCGCCCCGCCGCTGCCTGCGGGCATCACGGTGCGGCGCCTCGCCCCGGGCGATCTCGACTACCCCGGACTCCTCGACCTGATCTTCGCTCACGATCACGTGATCACCTGGTAGCCCTCTCCCCCTCTCCCCGTCGGGGAGAGGGCAGGGTGAGGGGCTCCCTACCGGTCCTGGTACTCCTCGTGCCACTTCATCTGGATCGCCTCCAGGATCCCCTCGTTGGAGGCCTTGGCGTCGTCGGTGAACCCGGGCAGGGCCACGACCCACTTGTGCAGGTCTGTGAAGCGGACAGTGAGCGGATCCACGTCCGGGTGCGCGTCCATCAGGGCCAGCGCGATGTCCTCGGCGTCCTTCCAGGTCATCGGTCCTCTCCTACTTGGGGATCTCGACCACCACGTCGCCCTTGACCACCGCCTGACATCCGAGCCGGGAGTGCAGGGTGAGGCCCTCCGCGGTGTCGAGACGGTCCTCCTCGTCCTGCTCCATGGTCGACAGGTTCTGCTCGCCCTCCCGAACGATGACGTGGCAGGTGGTGCACGCGCAGCTGCCGCCGCAGTTGTGCTCGAGGTGGACGTTGTTCGCCAGCGCGATGTCGAGCAGCGATCCCGGGCGACCGTGGTCGGCGAGCGGATACTTGGCGTCGTCCACCTCCACCGTCAGGTTCAGCGGCAGGAACGTCACCTTGTGCACCGCCATCACCGCTTCTCCAGGAGCTGATCGGCCCGCTTCGAGGTGACCGCCTCCTTGATGGCCGCCTCCATCATCCGGTCCGCGAGCGGCGCGGTCGCCTGATTGAGCGCGACCGTGCACTCGCGGATCGCGTCCCGGCTCGTGCCCGTCCGCACGACGCGCAGCTCGGCCAGCGCTTTCTCGATGGCCGCGCGCTCGGCCGCGGTG
>JBGOVO010000417.1:0-3272 GCA_041478145.1 Methylomirabilia bacterium | reverse complement strand
GGGCTCGGGAACGGCTTCTGGATGTAGGAGTAGATCCAGCCGGCCACGCTGGTGAAGATGACGAGCAGTCCCAGGGTCACGATCACGATGGTGAGGATCGGGGCGTTCTCCACCGGCCGGATCACCACCCGCTCGACGATCAGCCCGCCCACGAAGGCGATGATCACCGTCGCGCCGAACGTCACCCAGTAGGGCAGGCCCGCTTGCAGCAGGGACCAGGCGAGGTACGTGCTGAACATCGCCATCGAGCCCTGGGCGAAATTCACCACGTCGGTGGCCTGGTAGATCATCACGAGGGCCAGGGCGAGGCTCGCGTAGATGCCGCCCGTGGCCAGACCGGAGACGACCTGCTGAATGAAGATGTCCATCCGCGCTCCTCAGTATCCCAGGTACGAACGACGGATGGCGTCGTTCTTCTTGAGCTGGGCGGCGGGGCCGGACATGACCACGCGCCCCGTCTCGAGCAGGTAGGCGTGGTCGGCCAGGTCCAGCGCGAGGGCCGCGTTCTGCTCCACGAGCAGCACGCTCACGCCTTCCTCCTGATTGATGGTCCGCACGATGCGGAAGATCTCCCGCACGACGAGGGGCGCCAGCCCCAACGAGGGCTCGTCGAGCAGCAGGAGCCGGGGCCGCGACATGAGGCCGCGCGCCACCGCCAGCATCTGCTGCTCGCCGCCGCTGAGCGTGCCGGCCTGCTGGCGCCGCCGCTGGGCGAGCACCGGGAAGTACTCGTAGGTCCGCTCGAAGTCCCGGGCGAGGCCCGACGTGTCGCGGCGCGCGTAGGCGCCGAGCCGAAGGTTCTCCTCCACCGTCAGGTCCACGAAGGTGCCCCGCCCCTCGGGGGTGTGGGCGATGCCGAGGCGGGCGATGTCCTCGGTGGACTTGGTGTCGATCCGCTGCCCGTCGAAGCGCACCTGGCCGCTCGTCTTGACCATCCGACACACGGCGCGAAGGGTCGTGGTCTTGCCCGCTCCGTTGGCGCCCAGGATGGTGGTGATGCCGCCCGTCTCCACCGAGAAGGAGAGCCCGTGGAGCACCTTCGTCCACCCGTACTGCGCCTCCAGGTTCTCCGCTTCGAGGAGCGCCGGCATCAGTTCTCGCTTCCGAGGTAGGCGCGGATCACCTCGGGATCGCGCTGCACGACGGCGGGCGGCCCCTCCGCGATCTTCCGGCCGAAGTCGAGCACGACCACCCGGTCGGACACCTGCATCACGAGGCTCATGTGATGCTCGACGAGCAGCACGGTCACGCCGCGGCGGTCGCGGATGGCGCGCAGGATCTCGCCCAGCGCCGCCACCTCCTCGTGGTTGAGCCCCCCCGCCGGCTCGTCCACGAGCAGGAGCTTTGGCCTGCCCGCGAGCGCGCGCGCCAGCTCGACGCGCTTGAGGGTGCCGAACGGCAGGCCGGCGGCGGGATGCGCGGCGACGCGCTCGAGCCCGAGGAAGGCGATGGCCTCCATGGCGGCCTCGCGCATCATCCGCTCCTCACGGCGGACCGAGGGGAGGCGCAGCGCGTTGCTCAGGAAATCGCTGTGGGTGCGCGCGTGCACGCCCACCATGACGTTCTGGAGCACGGTCATGGTCGGGAACAGCGCGAGGTTCTGGAAGGTCCGGCCGATGCCGAGGGCGGCGACGTGGTGCGGGGTGTCGCGGATGATCGACTGCCCCTCGAAGACGAGGTCGCCGTCGTCCGGCGTGTAGAGGCGGCTCAGGCAGTTGAAGAGCGTGGTCTTGCCCGCGCCGTTGGGGCCGATGAGCCCGACGATCTGCCCGGGCGTCATGTCGAAGGAGACGTCGTCGAGGGCGACGATACCCCCGAAGCGCATCGAGACCTTTCGAACGGACAGAATATCGGCGCCCACGGCCGGCTTCACGATTCGTCTCTTATAGGGGGTGAGCGGCGCTTTTGTCAATCCTAAACAGCACTTCGCCGGTATAATCGCTGGTCTATGGCGCACCAGTACATCTACGTGATGAAGGATCTGAAGAAGATCGTCCCGCCCAAGCGGGAGATCCTGAAGGGGATCTGGCTCTCGTTCTACCCCGGGGCCAAGATCGGCGTCATCGGCGGCAACGGGGCCGGCAAGAGCACGCTGCTGCGCATCATGGCCGGGGTGGAGAAGGACTTCCTGGGCGAGGCGTGGCCGGCCGACGGGGTGCGCGTGGGCCACCTGCCGCAGGAGCCCCACCTCGACCCCGCGAAGGACGTGCGCGGCAATGTCGAGGAAGGCGTCTCGGAGGTCCGCGGCCTGCTCACCCGGTTCGACGAGATCAACGCCCGGCTCGGCGAACCCCTCGACGACGACGAGATGGAGAAAGTCCTGGCGGAGCAGGCCCGGGTGCAGGACGCCATCGAGGTCGCCCAGGGCTGGGACCTGGACCGGACGGTGGAGATCGCGATGGACGCGCTCCGCTGCCCGCCCGGTGAGGCGGAGGTGGGCACGCTGTCGGGCGGGGAGGTGCGGCGCGTGGCGCTCTGCCGGCTCCTGCTGCAGAAGCCCGACCTCCTGCTGCTGGACGAGCCGACGAATCACCTGGACGCCGAGAGCGTGGCCTGGCTCGAGCGGTTCCTGAAGGACTATCCGGGCACCGTGGTGGCCATCACCCACGATCGCTACTTCCTCGACAACGTGGCGGGCTGGATCCTCGAGCTGGACCGCGGCGCGGGCATCCCGTGGGAGGGCAACTACTCCTCCTGGCTCGACCAGAAGAAGCAGCGCCTGGCCGTGGAGGAGAAGCAGGAGACGGCGCGGCAGCGCACGCTCGAGCGCGAGCTCGAGTGGGTGCGCATGTCGCCGCGCGCGCGCCAGGCCAAGTCCAAGTCGCGGCTGCAGGCCTACGAAGAGATGCTCGCCGAGGGTGGCCGCGATCGCGAGGGCCAGGCGGAGATCATCATCCCGGCGGGGCCGCGCCTGGGCGACGTGGTGGTGCAGGTCGAGCATCTCGTCAAGGGCTACGGCGACCGGCTGCTGATCGAGGATCTCTCGTTCAGCCTGCCGCGCGGCGGCATCGTCGGGGTGATCGGCCCCAACGGGGCGGGCAAGACCACGCTGTTCCGGATGATCACCGGCCAGGAGAAGCCCGACCGCGGCACGCTGCAGGTGGGGGAGACCGTGCGCCTGGCCTACGTGGACCAGAGCCGCGACGCCCTCGATCCGGCCAAGAACGTCTGGCAGGAGATCTCGGGAGGGGCCGAGCAGCTCCAGCTCGGCACCCGCCAGATGGCCTCGCGCGCCTACGTGGCCTCCTTCAACTTCAAGGGCTCGGACCAGC
>JBGOVO010000040.1:0-16214 GCA_041478145.1 Methylomirabilia bacterium | reverse complement strand
GGTGGTGTCCCGCTTGATGTGGAAAATCGGGAATGGCGTCCTTCCGGCTCCTGAGCGCAATCGAGGGTAGCACGACGTGAAGAGGCGGCCTCGCATTTGGCTCCAGCGCCACGTTGAGGCGGCTGGCCATATCGGGATATCCTCCCACGCGCGGTTTCACTCACGCCGCGCGCATCCGCTGGCGGATCACGGTGCCGAGCTGCGGGTAGCCGTCGAGCTTGCGCAACCTGATCTGTCCGGTGGCGACGAGGCCGAAGAGGAGAATAAGCGCACTGTCCTCGGTGGGCAGCGCGCCCTGCGTCTTCACGCGCCGGCGGAACTCCTCGTTCAACCGCTCGATGCTGTTGGTGGTGCGGAGCGTCTTCCACTGGGCCTTCGGAAAGCTGAAGAAGGTCAGCAGCTCCGCGCCCCCTTCCTGGAGGCTCTTGACCACGCCGGGACACCGCTTCCCCCAGGCGCGCTCGAACGCGGTCCAGGCCGCCCGCGCCGCCTCCGCACTCGCGGCGTAGAGGATCCGGTGGAAGTCCCCGCGGAGCTCGTCCAGGACATGCTTGGGGGCCTTGCGCTCCAGGTTCCGCAGCTTGTGCACGCCGCAGCGCTGCACCGCCGCGTGGGCCCAAACCTCGGCGATGGCGCGCCGCAACCCCGCGTGGCCGTCGATGATGCAGAGCAACGGAGGCTTCAGCCCCCGCGCGACGAGGCCGTCGAGGCACCCCTTCCACGCCTCATACGACTCGCCTCCACACAGGTCCAACTCCACCAGCACCTTCTGGCCGTCGGCCAGCACGCCCACGACGGCCAAGACCGGGACGCGGACCACCGTGCCCGCGCTGCGCACCCGCAGCGCGAGCGCGTCGAGATAGGCGTAGACGACCTCGAGATCGCCCAGGGGGCGCGTCTGCCACGCCGCCAGGCTGCTCTTGAGAGTGGCCACGATCCGCGAGACGGCGCTGCGCGACAGCGGCGCCCCGTGGAGCAGCGGCGCCAAGGCGCCGCGGATCCGCCGGGTGTTGCCTCCGGCGAGGTACGTGGCCAGGACCGCCGTGTTGATCTCCGCGAGCCGCCGCTGGTACCGGGGCACGAGCGTCGAGGTCCATTCCGTCCGACCGCCGGCGGTCGCCACGGTGGCCCGCGGCAGCGTGAGCGCCATCGCCCCGGTCGGCCCGCTCAGCGTCCGCGTCTTCGTCCCGTTCCGGTAGCCCTGCCGGCTGTCGCGGCGCTCGTAGCGGCCCGCGCCGAGCGTGGCGGCCAACTCCGCCTCCACCGCGGCCTCGATGGCCTCGCGCACGGCGGCGTGGATCAACTCCCCCAGGGTGCTGCGGCCCTTCTCACCCACGACCGGCGGCTTGCTGGTATGCTCTCCCATGGCGTGTTCCTCCGGAGGCCGTCCGGCAAGACGGCCCGTAAGTGGTGATCAACCTTCCGGAAGAATGCGCCATTTCTCTTTTCCACACCAATCGGGACACGACCGGCCGACGATGTCGTCGAGGCGTGTTAGCAAGTGACCGCCGCTCCCCTGGCAGGCGATCTCTCGGGAGAATTGCCGCAGGCGGTGGCAAGAGCGCGGGTACCAAAAGGAGGGACACCATGAGGCATACCACGGGGCACTCGGTTGCTTCGCTCATCGCTCTCTTCCTGCTCGGGCTTGCTGCCGAGGTGTGGGCGGGGCCTGCCGAGGAGGTGGCGGCTCTTGCGCAACCTCGCGGCCAGGCCTTCGTGGAGGGAAGTCTCGAAGGCTGGGTCGCGGCGTACGCCGACAACGCCGTGTTCCACTCCGCGCCTTCCCCGTTCCGGATTGAGGGCAAGCCGGCGATCCGGGCGCACTTCGCCGACTTGTTCCGCGCGTACCCCGAGCGCCGGGCCTTCACGTACCAGCCGATCACACGCGTTTACAACGACGATCTCGTCATTTCCAACGGATACACCGTACTGTCGTATACGGACTTAAAGGGCCAGATCACTACGTTCCACACCCGCTTCAGCGTAACGTGGGCAAAGTTCGGTGGGCGGTGGGAGGTTGTCGATCACCACATCTCGCGCTTACCGCCAGTACCGTAGGCACCGCCGGCACCAGTCCAATCCGGCCGTCCAACACCAGGGTGGACCGGACCGGCTAACGCCGGCCGGTCAGCCCGAGCGGTCGGCGTGCCTTGGGCCCGATGTGAGACCGTAGATCAGCGAATCGACGCGGCTCCCGCGCCGGGCATAGATCGCGAGGATGAGCATTCCGGCGCCGAACAGCACCCACGTTGAGGGCTCCGGAACGGGCGCCGGCGGAGTGTCGCTGGCGGTCGCGCTCAGGATCTCCACGCGAAGACCACTCGGGTTGGGCCCGTCATCCAGGGGCGTGTTGTAGACGATAAAGTCGAGGGCCATCAAGCCGCTGGTGAAGCCCGAGTCGATGGTGATGGTGTGGAAAGAGTGGCCGAGCTCGGGCCGGGATTGCCGGAGCCGGCGACGGCCGTGTTGGGAGCGCACACCGGGGCCGATTGGGTAGCCACGCCGCACAACCGGATCTGCGCGTTGATTGCGTCGTCGCTCAGCCACCGCAGCTGAATGTGTGCGTTACTGGGGATGAGCCCCAGGACCGTCAGGCTGAACGGGAGGCGATAGACGTAAGGGTCGGTCACGCTGGCAAAGGGGGCGACGTTGGGAAACGTCGAGCCGCCCACCGCCGGGTTCGTCTGATCGGCCCGGGGACCGATCCACTGGGAGCTGGAGTCATTCGACGCGGCCCATGCTCCGTTCAGCGGGTAGGTCCCATTGGGGCCGAGCGCCACATAGCTGGCCGGTCCAAACACGTCGCCGACCGTCGAGCTCTCCCTGCAATTGAGCGCCGACCCCGTGCACCCGACCGGCGGGAACAGGACAAAGTGGGGGTCGACCGAGCCGCCGGCCAGGGCGACGGCACTATTGCTGAGACCGGTACTCCAGACGCCGTTGGCGACGTTGTTGAAGGAGATGGTCAGGGCGGCACCCGCCGACGGCTGAAGCGCGGTCATACAAAGGCAGAGCGCGAGGCTCAGGCAAAGGCGCCGTGTTCCGGTCATGTGCGCTCCCCCAATGGGCCAGGTTGCCCAGATCGTCTGGTCGGGGATCGTGCGCCGGCCCGGGGGGCCAGTCAACCGGAAAGGGTTTCCTGCTAGAATCGCCCGCATGGCGGCGGCCATCGACGTCCCCGAGCGCTTCAACGCCGCCACTCACTTCCTCGATCGCCACGTAGCGGAGGGGCGCGGCGCCCGCACCGCCTTCCGCTTCGCCGGCCGCGCGGTCTCCTACGGCGAGATCGCCCTCCGCGCCAACCGCCTCGGCAACGCGCTCCTGGCCCGCGACCTCCAGATCGAGCAGCGCGTGCTCCTGGCCCTCCCCGACCGGCCCGAGTTCGCCGAGGCGTTCTGGGGGGCCATGAAGATCGGCGCGGTGCCGGTGCCGGTGAGCGAGGGGCTGCCGGCGGAAGAGTTTGCGTTCCTGCTGGAGGACAGCCGCGCCCGCGCGGTGATTGCCTCCGAGACGGCGGCCGCGGAGATCCTCAAGGTGCGGGCGCGGTGCCCGTGGCTCGAGACGGTGATCGCGGTGGGGGGCCGGCGCCGCGGCGCGCTCGAGTACGAGCGGGTGCTGGAGAAGGCCTCGCCCGAGCTGGCCGCCGCGGACACGAGCCGCGACGACGTCGCGCTCTGGGGCTACACCTCGGGCTCGACGGGCCGGCCCAAGGCGGCCGTGCACCTCCACCACGACCTCGTCTACTCGGCCGAGTTGGTGGGGCGGGGGACCTTCGGCATCGGCCCCGAGGACTTGATCTTCTCCGCGTCGAAGCTCCACTTCGCGTTCGGGCTCGGCAACTCGCTCTACTTCCCGGCGCTGGTGGGCGCGGCCTCCGTGCTGGTGCCGGAGCGGCTCGAGGCCGAGCGCATCTTCGAGCTGATCCAGGCCGAGCGGCCCACCGTGCTGTTCGCGGTGGCTACCGTGTACCGGCGGCTCTTGCAGGTGGAGGCGGCCGAGCGGCGCTTCGATCTCTCCTCGCTGCGCCTCTGCGTCTCCTCGGGCGAGGCGCTGCCCGCGGCGCTTTTCCACGCCTGGAAGTCGCGCTTCGGCCACGAGCTGCTGGACGTGGTGGGCTCCACCGAGGCGCTGCACGACTTCATCGCCAACCGGCCGGGCGAGGCGCGGGCGGGCTCGAGCGGGCGGGTAGTCCCGGGCTACGAGGCGCGGCTGGTGGACGACGAGGGCCGCCCGGTGGCGCCGGGGCTGGTGGGCCAGCTCCTGATCAAGGGCGATTCCACCGCGCCCTACTACTGGAACCGCCACGAGCGCACCAAGGCCACCATGCTCGGCGAGTGGCTCCGCACCGGCGACATGTTCTACCAGGACACCGACGGCTACTACTACTTCTGTGGCCGGAGCGACGACATGCTGAAGGTCGGCGGCATGTGGGTGTCGCCCGTCGAGATCGAGGCCTGCCTGGCCGAGCACGCGGCGGTGCTCGAGGTCGCGGTGATCGGGCGGGGCGACGCCGACGGGCTCACCAAGCCGCACGCCTTCTGCGTGCTGCGCGACGGCGTGGCGGGCACCGAGGCGCTCGCGGCCGAGCTGCGGGAGATGGTGCGCAAGCGGCTGGCCGGCTACAAGTCGCCGCGCTGGATCGACTTCGTGGCCGAGCTGCCCAAGACCACCACCGGCAAGACCCAGCGGTTCGCGCTCCGGCAGCGGTAGATGCGCGTCGTCGTTGAACGAGTTTCCAAGACGTTTGCGGACCGGCGGGGCCGTGACGTCGTCGCGCTGAGCCAGGTGGACTTCGCGGTGGAGGCCGAGGAGTTCGTCGCCCTGCTGGGCCCCTCGGGCTGCGGCAAGTCCACCTTGCTCAACATCATCGCCGGCCTCCTGCCCGTCACCTCGGGCCAGGTCTACTTCGAGGGTGAGCCGCGGCCGGGGCGGGCGCCCGTCACCGCCACCGTGTTCCAGGAGTTCGCGCTCTTCCCGTGGCGGACGGCGCGCCAACGTGGAGTTCGGTCTCGAGGAGCTGGGCGTCTCCGGGCTCGAGCGCGCCGAGCGCACGCGGCACTACCTCGACATGACCGGGCTCGCGGGCTTCGAGGCCAAGTACCCGCACCAGCTCTCGGGCGGCATGCGCCAGCGCGTCGGCATCGCGCGGGCGCTCGCGGTGGAGCCGGCGGTGCTGCTGCTGGACGAGCCCTTCTCGGCCCTCGACGCCCAGACGCGGACCCTGATGATGGACGAGCTGCTCTCCATCTGGGAGCGCACGCGCCAGTCCATCCTCTACGTCACCCACAATATCCAGGAGGCCGTCTTCATGGCCGACCGGGTGATCGTGCTCTCCCGCCGGCCGGGCGAGGTGCTCGACGTGGTGCCGATCAAGCTCGGACGCCCGCGGCGGGAGAGCCAGCACGCCGATCCGGCCTTCGTCCAGGCGGCGGACCGCATCTGGGGGCTCATCAAGTCGCAGGCCCAGGCCGCGCTGCTGGAGGGCGAGGCCCTGTCGGAGCACGGCGGCGGATGACGGTCGAGCGCCTCGTCGTCGCCGACCGCACCGCGTTCCTCCGCCGGCCCGACTACCGGACGGTGCGCGTGCTCGCGCTGCTGGGGCTGGCGGTGCTCTGGGAGGCGGTCACGCGCACCGGCTGGGTGTCCGCGCTCTTCCTGCCGTCGCCGTCGGGCGTGCTGGCGGAGGGGCTCGACATGGTGCGCTCGGGCCAGCTCTTCGTCCACCTGTGGACGAGCCTCGCGCGACTGGCGTGGGGCTTCGGCATCGGGGCCGCCGCCGGCATCAGCGTGGGCGTGGCGGTGGGCTTCTTCTCGCTGGCCGACGCGGTGGTGCAGCCGATCATCGCGGCCACCTTCCCGATTCCCAAGATCGCGCTGCTGCCGCTCCTGATCCTCTGGCTCGGGATCGGCGAGGCCTCCAAGGTGGCGGTGGTGGCCCTCGGCGTGTTCTTCCCGATGGCCATCAACACCTACGCGGGTGTCCGGCAGGCCGACCCGCTGCTGATCCGGGCCGCCGTCTCCTTCGGCGCGGGGCCCTGGAGCGTGATCCTCAAGGTCATCCTGCTCTCGGCCCTGCCCATGGTCTTCGCCGGCCTCAAGCTGGGCGCGGGCATCGCGCTGCTCCTGCTGGTGGCGGCCGAGCAGATCGCCGCGGACGCCGGCATCGGCTTCCTGATCCTGCAATCCGGCAACCTGATGGAGACCACCAAGCTCATGGTCGGCATCGTCGTGCTCTCGCTGCTGGGCGTGCTCTCGCACTGGGCGCTCGGCGGGCTGGAGCGCGCGGTGATCCGATGGCGCCATACCTGATCGCCATGTCTGATCGGAGGACAATCCGCATGCGCCTGACCCGGATCCCTTGCCTGCCGCTGCTGACGCTTGCCCTCGCGGCCGGTCTGCTCACCACGCCCCTCGCGCACGCCCAGCCGAAGCCGGTGAAGGTGGGCGTGCTCAAGCTCACGTCCTCGGCGCCCATCTTCGTGGGCGTGGAGAAGGGCTTCTTCAAGGAGGCCGGTGTCGAGCCCGAGCTGATCTACTTCCAGGCCGCGGCGCCCATCGCCACCGCGCTGGCCGCCGGGCAGCTCGAGGTGGGGGCCACCGGCCTCACGGCGGCGCTGTACAACATCGTGCTGGGCGGCGAGAAGCTCTGGATCGTGGCCGACAAGGGGCGCGAGTGGCCGGGTTACCCGCTGGTGGCCATCGTCGTGCAGAAGGAGCTGTGGGATGGCGGGCTGCGGTCCATCAAGGATCTGAAGGGCCGGCGCATCGGCGTGACCCAGCTCGGCTCCACCTTCCACTACCACATCGGCAATGTCCTGGAGAAAGACGGACTCCACCTGTCGGACGTGAAGATCGTGCCGCTCCAGGCCATGCCCGCCACCATGGAAGCGCTCAAGGGCAAGCAGGTGGACGCCATCCTGGTGCCGCAGCCCTTCCCGGGCGCCGCGGAGGCCCAGGGCTTCGGCAAGATCATGGCCTGGGCGGGCGATCTCTACCCGTGGCAGATCGCGGCCATCTTCTACTCGGACAAGCTCGCCACCGACCGGGCGCGGGCGGTGGCCTTCATGAAGGGCTACGTGAAGGCCTCGCGCTACTACTTCGACGCCGCGCTGGTGCAGAAGGACGGGCGCACGGTGCCCGGCGCCAACTACGAAGAAGTCGTGGAGATCACGGCCAGGTACACCGGGGCCCGGCCCGAGAACATCAAGCTCGGGTTTCCGTTCCAGGACCGGAACGGGCGGCTGCTGGTGCCCGATATCGAGCGGCAGATGAGCTGGTGGGTGGCCAACGGCTTCATGAAGAAGGCGCTGCCGCTCAAGTCCATCGTGGACACCTCTTTCGTCGAGGAGGCGGTGAAGGCACTCGACCGCTAGCCCCTCACCCTGGCCCTCTCCCCTCTGGGGAGAGGGAGCCGACACGTCCCGGAAACCCTCTCCCCTCTGGGGAGAGGGTAGGGTGAGGGGCCGTAGCTGTGAGTAGTAGTTTCCTCAGGCGGGGCGCGGGTTTCCGCGTTGCCCAGCCCGTAGCACTCCTGCTATGATGCCCGCGACGTGAGTGCCCCGTTCGGGAAGGTCCTCATCGCGAATCGCGGCGAGATCGCCGTCCGGGTCATCCGGGCCTGCCGCGAGTTGGGGATCGCCACCGTCGCCGTCTTCTCCGAGGTCGACCGCGAATCCCTCCACGTCCTGCTCGCGGACGAGGCCGTGCCGATCGGGCCGGCGCCCGCCACCGAGAGCTACCTCGTCATCGACAAGCTGATCGCGGCCGCCCGCAGCACGGGCGCCGAGGCCGTCCATCCGGGCTATGGCTTCCTCGCCGAGAACGCGGGCTTCGCCCAGGCGTGCGGGGCCGCCGGGCTCACCTTCATCGGGCCGCCGCCGGCCGCGATCCGCGCCATGGGCGACAAGATGGCGGCGCGGCGGGTGGCGATCAAGATGGGCGTGCCGGTGGTGCCGGGCACCGAGCAGCCGGTGGCGGACGACGCGCAGGCCGCGCGCGTGGCCGGCCAGGTGGGGTACCCGGTGATGCTCAAGGCCGCGCTGGGCGGCGGCGGCAAGGGCATGCGCCTCGTGCGCGCCCCCGGCGAGCTCGGCTCGGCGCTGCGGGCGGCGCGGGCCGAGGCGGGCGCCGCCTTCGGCGACGCCGCGGTCTACATCGAGCGCTACGTCGAGGAGCCGCGGCACATCGAGATCCAGGTGCTGGCCGACGCCCACGGGGGCGTGGTGCACCTGGGCGAGCGCGAGTGCTCGATCCAGCGCCGTCACCAGAAGCTGGTCGAGGAGAGCCCGTCGCCCTTCGTCACGCCCGAGATGCGGCGCCGCATGGGCGAGGCCGCCTGCCGCGTGGCCACCGCCGCGGGCTACGTCAACGCGGGCACCGTCGAGTTCCTGGTGGACCGCGACCGCAGCTTCTACTTCCTCGAGATGAACACGCGGCTGCAGGTGGAGCATCCGGTGACGGAGCTGGTGACCGGGCGCGATCTGGTGAAGGACCAGCTCCGCATCGCGGCGGGCGAGAAGCTCGGCTTCACCCAGGACGACGTCATACTCTCCGGCTGGGCCATCGAGTGCCGCATCAACGCCGAGGATCCCTTCGCGTCGTTCATCCCGTCGCCGGGGCGCGTCACGGGGCTGCGGGCGCCGGGCGGGCCCTGGGTGCGCGACGACACCGGCGTCTACGCCGGCTGCACGATCCCGCGCTTCTACGACACGCTCATGGCCAAGCTGATCGTCTGGGGGCCCGACCGCGACGCGGCCATCGCCCGCATGGCCCGCGCGCTGGACGAGTACGAGGTCGCGGGCGTGCAGACCACGATCCCGATCCTCCAGCGGATCGTGGCGCATCCGGACTTCGTGGCCGGCCGTCTCTCGACCGGGTTCATGGAGCGCCTGCTCGCGACGGATCGGCCGGAGGCGGCCGGCCTCCACCGGCGGGTGGCCCTGATCGCGGCGGCGCTGACCGCCTACGAGCGCGGGGGCCGTCCGGCGTCCGGGCCCGCCGGGCCGCCCGCCCCGTCGAGCGGCTGGCGGCAGGCGCTCCGGCCGGGCTGGAGGAGCCGGTGAAGTTCGAGGCGCAGCAGGGGAGCGAGACCATCCCGGTCGAGGTGGTGGGCGCGGAGGGCCGGTTCACGGTCACCATCGACGGCGAACCCATCGCGGTCGACGCGCGCCAGACCTCCGAGGGCATCTGGTCCATCCTGCTGGACGGCGGCTCGCACGTGGCCGACGTGACGGAGCAGGACGGCGTCTATGTGGTGGACGTGGACAGCGAGCGCTACGCCATCCGGGTGGAAGAGGAGACGCGCTACATCATTCGCACCCGGGGCGCCCGGGGCGCCGAGCGTGGCCAGGTGCTCAAGGCGCCGATGCCCGGCAAGGTGACGTTGATCGAGGTCGCGGTGGGCCAGTCCGTCGCACCCGGCGACAGCCTCATCGTGCTGGAGGCGATGAAGATGGAGAACGAGTTCAAGGCGCAGGTGGCGGGCACCGTGAAGGAGATCCGGGTGGCGGCCGGGCAGCCGGTGAACCCCGGGGACGTCCTCGTGGTTATCGAGTAGCCATGGCCCCCGCCAGCGAGTTCAAGGGCGTCACCAACCTGGTGACCCTTGACCCCGGCCCCGCGATGACGCAGGATCACTCGGGGCCCGAGGGGAGATCCTGCGCTGGCCATGCGCGGCTTGACTCCCAGGCGGCGCACCGACCAAGGTATTCAGGGTCCCGCTCGCGGAGGTGTCAGGCGAGTGTTCGCCGCGACCGGAGACGGAGGGAGCCGGAGGAGGAGGCGTTTGTCCGGTCCAGGCGCCTCCGCGGCCCCCGGTACCGCTTGCACAAAGAACGAGGGACTCCGTTGAATCGTGTGACTTCGTCCATCAATCACGGCCGTCGACTCGAACGGCTCACAAGGAGACTGACATGACCCGACCGACCGCCCTGGCCGTTGCCGTCCTGGCGCTCGCCTTCGCTCACACCGCGGCGGCGCAGGAAGGCACGCTGAAGAAGATCAAGGACTCGGGCTCGATCACCATCGGGCACCGCGACGCCTCGATACCGTTCTCCTACTACGACGACAAGCAGCAGCCGGTCGGCTACGCCGTGGATCTGTGCTTGCGCATCGTCGACGCGGTCAAGAGCGAGCTCAAGATGGACAAGCTCGAGGTCAAGTACCAGCTCGTCACGTCAGCCAACCGGATCCCCCTGATGGCGAACGGCACCATCGACCTCGAGTGCGGCTCGACCACCAACAACCTCGAGCGCCAGAAGCAGGTGTGGTTCACGATCACCCACTTCGTGACCGCCAACCGCTGGGTGGCGAAGAAGGCGGCGAACCTCAAGACGCTGCAGGACCTGAAAGGCAAGACGGTCGTTTCCACCGCCGGCACCACCAATATCAAGGGGATCACCGAGATCAACGCCGCGCAGAACCTCGGCCTGAATATCATCTCGGCAAACGGCCACCCCGAGGCGTTCCAGATGGTCGAGACCGGCCGCGCGGCCGCCTTCGTGATGGACGACGTCCTGCTCTACAGCCTGGCCGCGCAGTCGCGCAATCCCGGCGACTACGCGATTTCCACCGAAGCGACCTCGGTGGAGCCCTACGGCATCATGCTGCGCAAGGATGATGCGGCGTTCAAGAAGGCGGTCGATGCGGCAATGGTCAACATCTACAAGTCGGGGCAGATCAACGGGATCTACGAGAAGTGGTTCCTGAAACCCATCCCGCCCAGAGGACTGAACCTGAACATCCCGATGACCGATCAGTTCAAGAGAGTTGTCGCGAATCCAACCGACTCGGGAGATCCGGCTTCCTACAAGTAGGGGTCACCGAGGAGACGCGAGTGCCAAGAACGGGGAGCCCTCGGGCTCCCCGTTTGGCGGGAGAGAAGTGAACTACAACTGGCACTGGAAGGTGCTGTTCGAAATGGAGCCCGGCGGCACGGGCACGTATCTCCATTACCTTCTGGTCGGCCTCGCCTGGACACTGGCGACTGCGCTCGCCGCCTGGGTGATCGCGCTCTCCGTCGGTGCGATCATCGGCACGCTGCGCACCACGCCGGTGAAGTGGGTGGTGCGTCTCGGCAATGTCTATGTCGAGATCTTCCGCAACATCCCGCTCATCGTGCAGATGTTCCTGTGGTTCTTCGTGATCCCGGAGCTGCTGCCCAAGGCGCTCGGCGACTGGATCAAGCAGGTGCCGCCGCCGTGGGGGTCGTACATCCCGGCGGTGCTGTGCCTCGGCATCTTCACCTCGGTGCGCGTCGCCGAGCAGGTCAAGGCAGGCATCATGTCGCTCCCGCGCGGTCAGGGCATGGCGGGCACCGCGATGGGGCTGACGCAGCCGCAGACCTACCGCTACGTCCTCCTGCCGCAGGGCTTCCGCATCATCCTGCCGCCGCTGACGTCGGAATTCATGAACATCATCAAGAATTCCTCCGTCGCGCTGACCATCGGGCTGCTGGAGTTGACCGGACGGGCGCGGGCCATGCAGGAATTCAGCTTCCACGTGTTCGAGGCCTTTGCGGCGGCGACGGTGATCTATCTGCTCACGAACCTGATCGTCGTGCTGCTCATGCGGGCCCTCGAGAAGAAGGTGCGCGTGCCCGGCCTGATCGCGGCGAGCGGCGCGCCGCAGGCGGGGCACTGAGCGATGGATTCCGGCTTCGATTTCGGCGTCATCCAGCGCTCACTGCCGTACCTCTTCAGGGAAGGCATGACATTCACGGTCACGCTGACACTGCTCGCGATGACCGGCGGCATCATCTTCGGCACGCTCCTCGCGATGATGCGGCTCGCGAGCATCAAGGCGATGTCGATACTCGCGGGCGGTTACGTGAATCTGATGCGCTCGATTCCGCTGGTGCTGGTGATCTTCTGGTTCTTCTTCCTCGTGCCCTACATCGGCGCCTGGATCTTGAGGCAACCCAACCCGATCAAGGTGGGCGCGTTCTGGTCGGCGCTCATCACCTTCACGATGTTCGAGGCGGCGTACTACTGCGAGATCATGCGCGCCGGCATCCAGTCGATCCCGCGCGGCCAGGTCTGGTCGGGCTACGCGCTCGGGCTCGACTACTGGCAGACGATGGCGCAGATCGTGCTCCCGCAGGCCTTCCGCAACATGCTTCCGGTGCTGCTCACGCAGACCGTCATCCTGTTCCAGGACACTTCCCTCGTGTACGTGATCTCGGCGACCGACTTTTTGGGCGCCGCCTCGAAGATTGCCAACCGCGACTACCGCTTGATCGAGATGTATACATTCGTAGCGGTCGTCTACTTCGTCATCTCCTACGGCCTGTCGACGCTGGTAAAGGGCCTGCAGGATCGCATCGCGATCATCAGGTGAACGACATGATCAACATGAGACATGTGAGCAAGTGGTACGGCGCCTTCCAGGTGCTCACCGACTGCACCACCGACGTCGCGAAGGGCGAAGTGGTGGTGGTCTGTGGTCCATCCGGGAGCGGGAAATCGACCCTCATCAAGGTCGTAAACGCGCTCGAGGCCTTCCAGGAAGGCGAGATTATCGTCGACGGCATCTCGGTCGGCGATCGCAAGACCGACCTGCCGAAGCTGCGGGCGCGCATCGGGATGGTGTTCCAGAACTTCGAGCTGTTCCCGCACATGTCCGTGACCGAGAACCTGACGCTCGCCCAGATCAAGGTGCTCGGCCGCAGCCAGGAAGCGGCGAGGGACAAGGGCCTCAAGCTCCTCGATCGCGTCGGCCTGCTCGCTCACAAGGACAAGTTCCCCGGCCAGCTCTCGGGGGGCCAGCAGCAGCGCGTGGCGATCGCGCGCGCCCTCTGCATGGACCCGATCGCGATGCTGTTTGACGAACCGACGTCCGCACTCGACCCCGAGATGATCAACGAGGTGCTCGACGTGATGGTGCAGCTCGCCAAGGAAGGCATGACCATGATGGTGGTCACCCACGAGATGGGCTTCGCGCGCAAGGTGGCCCACCGCGTGATCTTCATGGACTCCGGCAAGATCCTCGAGGACGCGAAGAAGGAAGAGTTCTTCGGTACCCCGCGGTCGGAGCGCGCCCAGCAATTCCTCTCGAAGATTCTGCATCACTGACGCGACGCGTGCGGCGGCGCGAACGGGCGGGCTCCCTCATGTACGCCGTCTCGCTTCGCTTCCTGTCCAAGATCCGGTCCCGCTACGGAGGACGTGCATGCGGAGACTCATGGGAGTCGTGGTGGTGCTGGCGCTGCTGGGGGCGGCCGTGACGCCGGCGCTCGCGCAGCAGAAGATGACGCTCGACAAGATCAGCGAGACGGGCACGCTGACCATCGGCACCCGCACCGGGTCGCCGCCCTTCGCCTATGTCAACGCCCGGAACGAGTGGGTCGGCTTCTCCATCGACCTGGTCGAGGAGCTGATCAAGCCCGCGGCCGAGAAGAAGCTCGGCAAGCCGATCAAGGTGGAGAAGAAGGAGAGCACCCCGCCGACCCGCATCCCGCTCCTGGCCTCGGGCGCGGTAGATCTCATCGCGGACATTATGACCGACACGCGCACGCGGCGCGACAGCGTGGACTTCTCCATCACCTTTTTCGTCACCGGGGCCCAGTTCCTCGTGAAGAAGGGGAGCTCCATCAAGGGCATCAAGAACATCGACGGCAAGCGCATCGCGGCTCAGCAGGGCTCGACCAACGCCCGGATCATCCGCGAGAAGGCGCCAAAGGCCGTCCTCCGGGAGTTCCCGGACCAGCCGTCCGCCTTCCAGGCGCTGGTGCAGGGGCAGGTGGACGCCTATACGAATGACGGAATCCAGCTCGCCGGGCTCAAGGCCAAGTCCCCCGACCCGGCTCAGTGGGACATCGTGGGCGACTTCTTCTCCTACGAGCCCTACGGTATGGCCATGCGGAAGGGCGACGCCGACTTTCGCAACGTGATCAACGGTGGTCTGATGGACGGGATCGAGTCGGGGAAGTTCTTCGAGATCTACGGCAGGTGGTTCGGAGCCAAGGGGGAGGTGCCGTACCCGATGGCGCCCCAGGTCCGCAGCTTCATGCTGCTCCAGGTCGTCCCCAAGTAGCGCGACCCACCCCTCACCCTGCCCTCTCCCCTCAGGGGAGAGGGAGCCCGACACACCCTCTCCCCCGTCTCAGGGGAGAGGGCAGGGGGAGGGGGGAAGCGGAGCGATGAACAACCAGTTCAAGTGGTCGGTGCTCAGGACCGGCGAGTCCGGCCAGTGGCGGCTCAGCGGGCTGATCACGACGCTCGAGCGTGGCGTGGCGGCTCGCCGCCGCGCTCGGCATCGTCTCGGGCGCGCTGCGCACCGTGGGTTTCTGGCCGCTCCGGGTTGCGGCCACCTTCGACGTGGAATTCTTCCGCAAGTGGAGACGAGGATCGGCCCTGCCTGAAGTCCTCCTGCCCACCGGCGTTCGCCTGCACTGGCGGGAGGCCGGTCTCGCCTCGGGCCCGCCCGCGTCTCCTCCGGTGGTCGTCTGGATCCACGGCGGCTCGGTGGAGGACTCATCCGTGATGGTGGCGGATCTGGAGCCCTTCTTCGGCCGCGTGCGCGCGCTGTTCCCGGACACGCGCGGCCACGGCCTCTCCACGCGCTTCGAGCGGGTGGAGGACTACACCTATGCGCGCAAGGCCGAGGACCTGCTCCTCTGGCTCGACGGCCTCGGCATCCGGGAGGCCGTCTGGGGCGGCGCCTCCATGGGCGGCGCCCTCTCGCTGTGGATCGCCGTCCACGCGCCGGAGCGGGCCCGCGCGGTGGTCTCGATCAGCGGGCCGCCCTTCGAGCCGACGCCGGTCGACAAGCAGTGGTGGGCCCGGCAGCGTCCGCTGGTGGAGGCGGGGCGCTTCGAGGAGTACTTCGACGCCAACGTCCGTCTTCGCATGGGGGAGGAGGCGCTCGAGCGGCTGAAGTCGCGGCCGGATCGCCACGCCGAGCTGATCGGCGCGCTGCGGCGCCACTCGGTGGCCTCGCTGCGCGCGCTGCTCGACGAGACCTACAGCCGGCACGACTGGCTCGCCGACTGCCGGCGCATCCGCTGCCCGGTGCAGGTGATCGCGGGCTCGGAGGACAGCTTCCCGACCGAGGCGATGTCCCGGCGGGTGGCCGAGACGATCCCTGGCGCGCGCCTGCACGTGGTCCAGGGCGGGCCGCACTTTCCCAATCGCACCCATCGCGCCGAGGTGCAGGGCGTGATCGGCGCCTTCTTCGACCACATCGGCCTCTAGGCGCCCCCATTCCCGTTGCGGGGCGGGCGGGGGCGAGATAGAGTCCAAGCCGCGATGAACGAGGAGCAGGTGCGCATCCGGAGCTATCTGGTCGCCCAGGGAGCCAAGCTCACCCCGGCCGCCCTCATCGAGAAAGTCCAGGCGGCCATGGCCGACCTGCGGGCGGCGGCGGGCGCGGTGCCGCCCGCGCGGTTCGGCGAGCGCCCGGAGCCCGAGGAGTGGAGCGGCAACGAGGTGATGGCCCACGTGGTGGCCGCCGACGGCTACTTCGGCGGCGGCATCCAGCGCCTGCTCGCGGGCCAGCCGCCCCCGGCGCGCCCGACCGGTCAGGGCGTCGAGGGCGCGCCGCAGCGCCCCGCGGAGGCCTGGTACCGCACGCTCCGCGAGCAGCGCGAGGGCCTGTTCGCGCAGGTCCTGGCCGCCGATCCCGCGGCCGCTCCCGATCAGCGCATCGAGCACCCGATGTTCGGGCCGCTCACCTGGCGCGAGACGCTGCTCTTCACGCGCCTGCACGATCTCGATCACGCCGGCCAGCTCCAGAAGATCGCGGCGGCCTTCACTCCACCGCGCCCGGCCTGATGCGCCTCGCGATCTCGCTGCGGCTCGCCCAGACCGACTGGGCCGAGGCCAGCGCCTACGTCACCGAAGCCGAGCGCCTCGGCGTGGACGACGTCTGGTCCGCAGAGGCCTGGGGCCACGACGGCGTCACCCCGCTGGCCTTCATGGCCGCGCGCACCTCCCGCATCCGCCTGGCCACCGGCATCCTCCAGGCGGGCACGCGCACGCCCGCGCTCCTGGCCATGACCGCGATGAGCCTCAACGCCATGTCCAATGGGCGCTTCGTCCTGGGCCTGGGGGTGAGCGGGCCACAGGTCATCGAGGGCTGGCACGGCATCCGCTTCGACCGGCCGGTGCAGCGCATGCGCGAGACGGTGGAGATCGTCCGGCGCGCCATCAAGGGCGAGCGCCTCGAGTACAAGGGCAAGGTCTACGAGCTGCCGTTGCCGGGCGGCGAGGGCAAGG
>JBGOVO010000063.1:0-14064 GCA_041478145.1 Methylomirabilia bacterium | reverse complement strand
CCCCCACCCCCGCAGCCGCTGCCCCAGCTCCCACGCCGTCAGCGGCGCCTGCAGATTCACCACCATCAGCCCCGGCCGCCCGTGCGCCTGCACCGCCAACTCCACCTCGTGCAACGACCCTACGAAATGCGGCTGCCAGCCTCGGAGCGGAGCGAGGCGTCCTATCAGGACCGCCAGCTCCAGAGATTCGTCGAGCACCAGGAGATTCACGCCGCGCCTTCTTCCCGACGCCCTATTCCGGGTTCCCGCTGCCGTGCGTCACTTGATTGCCGCCCCGCTCCACAGCCTGATCCAGGTAGGCCAGCGCCTGGGACAAGAGGATCGAGTCCGTGTGTCCATCGTGAGGGAAGGACACCTTTCCTACACTGACGGTGAGACGCTGCGGTCGGCCTTCGAGCCCATCGCGGAACGCCACCTGCTCGATGTTCGCGCGGATCCGCTCGGCGACGCGCAACGCGTCGCTACCGGCGGTATGGAGCAGGATGACGGCGATCGCGGACGACAGCTGCCCGACCAGGTCGGTCGCACGTACGAACTCGGGAATTTTCTCGGAGATGGCCCGCTCGATCTCCTCTCCGATCTGCCTCTGATCCCCCGCCGAATCCGGCCGGAGGAGGCACACCGAGAAGAAGTCCTGGTATCGCGTGGCGCGCCCCGCCTCGCGGGTCAACAGATGGCGGAACGCCTCCTCATGAAATACCCCTGTCTGGGTATCCATGAATTCGCTCACGTAGTCCCTCCCTTCGTGTGGCAGATTGATCTGCCGACTTCAAGCGGCCTCAGAGGTTCCACAACTCCGGGGTGCTGCCATGAGCAAGTCTTGCGCCACCGGGGGGTGGAACGCCAATTTTTTCCGGGGGTCACCGGTTATCGTGGCGTATTCGCTACAGCTTGCGTGGGAGACCAGGCAGCGGCGAACGGGAGAGAAGACGGGACCGAATCGACTACAGACGATGCGAGCGCTGGGAGTCCAGGAACGGACTTAGGTAACCGTCGGGGCAAACGGAGCAAATCATTTCCTACCCGATCCCCGCTCGGGCCGATCGTCCAGACCCACCTGTCTGATCTTGTACAGCATGGCCTTGTAGCTGATCTTGAGGAGTCGCGCGGCTTCGGCCCGGTTCCACCGAACCTTCTCCAGCACTTCCTTGATCGCCGTTTTCTCGGCCGCCATGGCGGCGCGCCGGGCGATGTCTTTGAGCCCCATCTCCGCCTCGGGTGCGGAGGGCGCCGGCTGGGCCACCGGCGGACCGCCTTCGGCCTTCGGCGCCCAGGGCTTCTCGCTGCGGAGGGCGATCTCCTGCTGCACCAGCGCCTCGGTCTGGAGGACCACGGCGCGCTTGATCATGTTCTCCAGCTCCCGGACATTGCCGGGCCAGTAGTAGTCCTGGAGCAGGCGCAGGGTCGTCGCGGAGATCTTGAGAGCGTCCCGGTTGTACTGACGGCAGAACCGCCCCATGAAATACTCGACCAGGACCGGGATCTCCTCGCGGCGCTCGCGCAGGGGCGGGATGGAGATGGCGACCACGTTGAGCCGGTAGTAGAGATCCTCCCGGAAGTGGCCGGTGGTCATCACCGAGGCCAGGTTCTTGTTCGTGGCCGCGATCAGCCGGGCATCCGAGGTAATCACCTCACTGCCCCCGACTCGAAAGAACTGCCCGTCCTGAAGGACGTGTAACAGCTTCGCCTGGAGCCCGAGCGGCATCTCGCCGATCTCGTCCAGGAGGAACGTACCCCGGTGGGCCAGCTCGAATTTGCCCGGCTTCCGCCGGTGCGCTCCGGTAAACGCGCCCTTCTCGTGGCCGAACAGCTCGGACTCGAGGAGCTCGCCGGGCAGCGACGCGCAGTTGACCTTGAGGAAGGGCTTGTCACGCCGGTCCGAGATGTAGTGAATCGCCCGGGCCACCATCTCCTTGCCCGTACCGCTCTCGCCTTGCAGGAGGATGGTGGCATTGGTGTCCGCCGCGCGCCGGACGATGTCTTCCACCGCGCGCATCCGCTCGCTGTTGCGGAAGAGCAGGTCGACGTCGACGGGGGCGTGGGTGCCGCTCGAGCCGTTGCCTCCTTGCGGGACGATCACCGGCGCGACGTCGGTCTGGGCCAGGGCGGACTTGAGCACGTCCTTGAGGGCCGGACCGGCGACCGGCTTGACGAGAAAGTCATAGGCTCCGGTCCGCATGGCCTTGACCACGAGGTCCCGGTCCCCGGATCCGGAGAGGATGATCACGGTCACGTCGGCGCTCTCGAGCTTGATCTGGCGGGCCAGCTCAAGGGCAGGGATATCGATTTGATCGATGTCGAGGAGCACCAACTGCGGGTGCAGGCTCGACAGGAGAGCCAGCCCCTCAGCCGCAGTGCCCGCCTCGAGTACGGAGTACCCGGCTTCCTTGGCCACCCGCACCAGACCCGCCCGGCTGTCGGGACGCCCGTCGACGACGAGAATCGAGCCGGAGGTCATCGAGTAGGGGCCGGATGGGCAGGGGAGGCCAGACCGGCCGCGGGGGTCAAGCAGACCCTTGACGAAGCCGGGGTGGGTCCCGATACTGTCAGTCGGCGAAACCCATGCGAATCCTGGTGGTAGACGACGATCCGTCGGTCGCGGAGATGATCGCGGAAGCGGTCAGGACCTTCGGACACGAAGCGCTGGTCGCTCTCGACGGTGCCGAGGGACTGCGCCTGCTGGAATCGGCCGCGGTTCAAGGGGTGTTTCTCGACCTCGTCATGCCGGGACTCGGCGGGCTGGCCGTCCTCACTCGGATCAGGAGTCGCTTTCCTCACGTGCCCGTCGTGATCCTCTCGGCCCATGCCGGTGGTGAAGAAACCCGGGAGGCGATGGCCCTGGGAGCCTCGGAGGTCATCATGAAACCCGCCGGGCTCGCCCAGTTCACTGATGTTCTTTCGCGGCTTACCCGCTCCCAGACCGCCGGCTAGATTTTCCGCGTCCGAGCCGCGCTTTTACCGCACATTTCCACTCTTGCTTATCTGTGTGTGAAAAGCAATACCCTATCAAGGCAACTGGCTCGGACCAGACGCGATCCTCGCGTATGTCAGTGATTCCCTTGCGGGTGATCGAGGCTTCTGAGATGATAGCCGCATGAATCACGCGGCGGGGGGGCTGCTGATCTGGGCGGGGCTGCTGGGGGTCGCGATGGTCATGCCCGCCCACGCCCAGGGCCCGGTCGAGATTCGGACCACGGCGCCCGAGAAGCCGCCCCAGGTCCGTATCGTCGAGCCGAGCCCAGCCACCCGCGAAGCGACCCGACCCCGGGAAGCGGACTTCTACCGCGAGGATGTTCGGGTCCGCCACGAGCCGGCCTTCATCGAGCCGTTTATCGGGCAGACCCAGGGGGGTACGAAGTACGGCCTGTCCGGCTGGACCTCCCCAACCACACCGGTCGGCAGCTTCGTCTCGCAGGAGCCCTGGGCCCGCAGCGGCTGGTTCGCGCTGGGGCTCAGTGTCGTCTGGGACGCCACCGCGCCCGCCTCAGCCCGCCGGGTTTCCGATCCCCGCTGACCGGCAGCACGCCGCAGCCCACGCCATGCGGTCTCGCCCATGCCGCTGCTGCCGATGCCGCTGCTGAAAGGTAACCTGCACACCCACACGACCTTCTCCGATGGGCGTCGGCCGGCGGATGAGGTCGCCGCTCGCTATCGCGACCTCGGCTATGACTTCCTCGCCATCACCGATCACGACGACCGCATCGACGAGGAGTACTGGTTCCGTCTGCCCCCGGGCGACGACCGCATGCTCGTCCTGGCGGGCGTCGAGATCGACTACCGGCCCCTGGGCCAGCACGTGGGGAAGGTGACGGGAGACCACGAGACGCTGTTCATCCTGAATCACCCGGCTCGTTACGCGCTCACCGTCGAGCAGACCTTGCGGCGGATCCGCACCATCACCCGCGACGGGCTGCCGATCCACGCGGTGGAGATCACGGACACCGGGGTCTACCAGGCCGAGTACGACGTGGACGCCATCCAGCTCCCGAAGGTGGCGACAGATGACGCGCACCGGGACGAGGACTTCGGCCGGGCGTGGGTCGAAGTCGACGCCCCGCGCAATGCGGACGCGATCCTGCGCGCCATCAAGGCGGGCGAGTTCTCGGTCAAGTTCGCGGCCGACCACCGGGCGCGCCTCGGCGGCCGGTGGGGATTCTGAAGGGTCAGGCCGTGCCGGACGGCCCGGCGCCGATGCTCCGCAGCAGCATCGGAGTCAGCGCGGGCACCGCTCCCGTGAGCAGGTCGGGACGCCCGTCGTAGAGCCACTGGATCACGATCTCGTTGAGAGCCCCGAGCCAAGCGAGGGCGGCCATGCGCGTGTCGAGCGCGGGGATCGAGCCCTCCGCGACGGCTTCGTCGAGGTAGGCCTGGATCAGCGACGCAAAGCGCTCGCGCACCTCCATGCGTTTGCCCTGGTACGCCGCGCCCAGGCTCGCGGACTCGAGGAGGAGGATGCGGGCCAGCCCGCGATGTTGCGCGAAGGTCTCGAGGCCCGCGGTGAGGGCGGCCTGCACCTTTCCCACCGCGCCGTGGGCGCGCGCGATGCCGGCCGCCACCGCGTCCGCCAACCGACCCGAGAACTCCTCGACGAGCGCGAGGAAGAGGGCCTCCTTGTTCGGGAAGTGGTGATACACCGCCCCCTTGGAAGTGTCCGAGGCGCGCACGATGTCGTCGACGAGAGCCCTGTGATACCCTTTCTCGGCGAAGACTTCCAGCGCGGCCTGGAGGATCTTCTCTCGCGTCGCCGGCCTGGTCATTCTCGGTCCACAGTGAGGGAGGTCGCATGCTGATTCGCATCGGTCACAGTCCGGATCCCGACGATGCCTTCATGTTCTACGCCCTCAACGCGGGCAAGGTGAAGATCCCCGGCATCACGATCGAGCACGTGCTGGAGGACATCGAGTCGCTCAACCGCCGCGCCCGCACCAGCGAGCTCGAAGTCACCGCGATATCCGCCGCGACCTATACCCTCGTGCACGAGCACTACCGGATGATGGATCCGGGCGCCTCCATGGGGAAGGGCTACGGCCCCATCCTGGTGGCGCGGGAGCCGATCGATCGCGCGCAACTCGAGGAGCGCGTGGTCGCGATTCCGGGCAGCCACACCACCGCGGCGCTGCTCCTGCGACTCTACGTCGGCGATCCGCCCACCATCGAGGTGGCCTTCGACAAGATCCCCAAGGTCGTGCTGGAGGGCCAGGCCGATCTCGGCCTGCTCATCCACGAGGGGCAGATCACGCATCAGCGCATGGGGCTCCACAAGGTCCTCGACCTGGGCGAGGAGTGGCAGAAGGAGTCGGACCTGCCGCTGCCCCTCGGCATCAACGTGATGCGGCGGGACCTGGGCGAGGAGACGCACCGCCAGCTCTCTCAAGGGCTGCGTGACTCGATCGACTACGCGTATGCCCACGTGGACGAGGCCCTCGAGTACGCCATGCGCTACGGGCGGGGCATCGACAAGGAGACCTGCCGCCGGTTCGTCCTGATGTACGTCAACGACTACACCAAGCGCCTGGGCGACGACGGCCGCGCCGCGCTCCGCCGGCTCTACGAGCTGGCGCACGCCCGGGGCCTGATCAAGTCCATGCCACCGGTTGACCCGATCTAGTACGTCTTGATGATCTCGTAGTCGGTCGTGCGCTGAGCGGGGGTGAAGCCCGCGTCCCGGATCAGCGTCATGATCTCGTCCACCGTGGTCTTGTTCACGAAATCGGCCGCCGCGTGGACGTTCTCCTCGAAGAGCGTGCCGCCGAAGTCGTCGGCGCCCCACGAGAGCGCCACCTGGCCCGCCCGCTTGCCTTCCGAGAACCACGACGCCTGCACGTGGGGGAAGTTGTCCAGGTAGAGCCGGGCGACCGCCAGCATCCGCAGGTAGGCGTTCGGTCCCTTGTAGTGCTTGATCCATTTCTCGAGCAGGGTGTTGCCCGGCTTGAAGGACCAGGGCACGAAGGCGGTGAAGCCGCCGTGCTCGTCCTGCAGGTCGCGGATGGCGTCCAGGTGGTCGAGGATGTCCTCGGGCTGCTCCACGTGGCCGTACATCATGGTGGCGGTGGACCTGAAGCCCTGGCGGTGCGCCTCGCGGTGCACGTCGAGCCAGGCGCTTGGGCCGCCCTTCTTCGGCTCGATGCGCCGGCGGACGCGCTCCGAGAGCACCTCGGCGCCACCGCCCGGGATGCTCGTCTGGCCGGCCTGCTTGAGCAGGGCCAGGATCTCCGGAACCGGCTTGGCCGCGACGTCGGCCATGGTGCGAATCTCGGAGGCGCTGAAGAAGTGCGGAGTGACCGATGGGAAGCGCCGCCGCGTCTCGCGCACCAGCTCGAGGTAGTAGTCGAGCGGCAGGGCCGGGTTGTGGCCGCCCTGGAGGAGGACGGTGGTCGCCCCCTCGCGGGCCGCGAACTCCACCTTCTCCAGCACCTGGTCCACCGTCAGCGTGTACGCTTCCTTGTCGCCGGGCCTCCGGTAGAAGGCGCAGAACTGGCAGTCGGTGATGCAGACGTTCGTGTAGTTCGGATTCGTGTCGATGACGAAGGTCACGCGCCGCTCGGGAATGCGGCGGAAGCGCGCCTCCTGGGCCACGCTGCCCAGGTCCAGCAGCGGCGCCTCGGTGACGAGCCAGAGCCCCTCGGCGCGGTCCAGGCGCTTGCCCGCCAGGACCTTCTCCCGGATCGCGGTCAGCATGGCAGAGGCCCGATCACGCTGCGCAGCCTGACGAACTCGGCGGCGCCCTTCTCCTCGTCCGGGCCGAGGCGGAAGGCGAAGTTGCGCAGGTAGGACTCGACCTGCGCCTCGCTCCACCCCAGGCCGCGGCGTCCCGCGGCGATCTGCGGCAGAGCCGCGAGCCCGCGATCGAGGGCCGAGTCGAGCGCCTGCTCGAAGGCGCGACGCTCCCGGGCGGGCACGCGCGAGGCGACGGCCCACCGGGCGAAGACGAACGGCAGCCCGGTCCAGTCGCGCCACTCGAGTCCCAGATCGGTCACGTACCGGGCGACCGGGCCACCCGCGACCCGGCGGATCGCCTGATCGCCGATCAGCAGGACCGCATCACACGGCTCATCGGCGGTGACCCAGGCGGCCGGCTCGACCTCGTAGCGGAGCGCCAGCAGCACCCGCAGCAGCTCGACGGAGGTCGAGGTCTCTTCCGTGATACCGACTCGGGCACCGGTCAGGGCCGAGAAGGGCCGGTCGGAGAAGACGAGCACGCTGCGCGCGCCGGTGGGGCAGCCGATGCCGTAGGGCAGGGGGGTGAGCTGCGTCTCGATCTTCAGATAGTCGATCAGCGAGAGGGGGCCCGCGTCGAGCTGGCCCGCGGCCATCGCCTCCCCGAGCCGGCGCGGGATCAGGTCGACCAGCTCGACCTGCTCCAGCCGGTGGAAGAAGGGCTCGCAGTTCAGATACGGGATGCGGCCGACGCGGAGCATGTCAGCTCCACACCTTGACGACGTTGTAGAGCGCATCGCGCTCGACCGGAATCTTCCCCGCGTCGCGGACCATGCGGAGGATCTGATCCGTGGCGAGGCCGGCCGGGCTGGCCGCCTGGGCCATGTGGGCGATCTTCTCGTCCTCGAGCGTGCCGTTGACGTCGGAGGCACCGAAGTGCAGCGCCAGGGAGGCGGTGGCCTCGCCGATCATCACCCAGTAGGCCTCGATATGCGGGAAGTTGTCGAGGAGCAGCCGCGAGGCCGCGATGGTCCGCAAATCGTCGGTGGGCGGCGTCTGGCGGGGCACCAGCTTGGTGGTCCCGGTCTGATACGACAGCGGGATGAAGGTGATGAAGCCGCCGGACCGATCCTGCTGCTCGCGCAGCCGCACGAGGTGGTCCACCCGCTCCTCCATGGTCTCCACGTGGCCGTAGAGCATCGTCGCGTTGGTCTTGATCCCGAGGGAGTGCGCGATGCCGTGGATCTCGCACCAGCGGTCGGCGTCGGCCTTGCCGGTGAAGTGCAGGAGCTTCTGCAGCCGCCGCGAGAAGATCTCGGCGCCGCCCCCGGGCATCGAGCGGAGCCCGGCTTTCTGGAGCCGGACGAGGGCCTCGCGAGGCTCGATCTTCCACCGCCGCCAGAAGTAGTCGATCTCGGCCGCGGTGAACGCCTTGATCTGCGTCTCCGGCCGCGCGTGATGGATAGCCTCGATCATCCGCTCGAAATACTCGAAGGGCCAATCCGGATGATGTCCCCCCACGATGTGCGCCTCGCGCGTTCCGGGCTTGATCATGTTGAGCACGTCTTCGATGGTGTTCTCGAACGCGCCCGCCTCGCCCTTCTTCCGAGCGAAGTCACAAAAGCTGCAGGAGAGGACACATACGTTGGTCGGGTTGATGTAGCGGTTGAGCACGAAGAAGACCTGGTCGCCGTGGCGGCGCGACTTGGCGAAGTCGGCCATGCGCCCGAGGCCATGGAGATCGGAGGTCTCGAAGAGGGTGAGGCCGTCCTCGCGGGGAAGGCGCTCGCCCGCCTGCACCCTCTCCCAGATTGAATGAAGACGGTCATCACGGAGTCGCGGCGGAGCGGGCACGGCAACGGCCATGGATGCCTCCGGGTTCGGGTGGCCCAGACCGACTGGTCGGTCTGATTCTAAGTAGCCGGATTCCCACATGTCAAGATTCGGTGTCGAGATTCGCCTGGGCCGGCCGGGGCCCTACTTGATCGCGCCTACCGTGAAGCCGGCGATGAAGCGATCGAGGAAGAAGTTGTAGAGGATGGCCAGGGGCACGCTCGTGATGAGGCAGGCGGCCATCAGCGATCCCCAATAGTAGACGTCGCCCCGTACCAGCGCCACCGGCACCCCCACGCTGACCGTCATCCTCCCGACCGAGGAGATGAAGGTGAGGCTGTAGACGAACTCCTGGATCGTGAGGGTGAGGGCAAAGATCACCACGGTCAGCAGCCCCGGCACCGCCAGCGGCAGCACCACCCGGGCGATCGCGCTGAGCCGGCTGCAGCCGTCCACCATGGCCGACTCCTCGATCTCCTTCGGCAGCGTCTTGAGGAACCCCATCAGGAGCCACGTGCAGAACGGCACCGTGAAGGTGGGATAGATCAGTACCAGTGCCCAGAGCTGATTCTGCAGCCCGAGCAGCGCCACCAGCCGCGAGAACGGGATGAAGAGCAGCGTCGACGGGATCAGATACGTCAGGAAGATGCCGATCGAGAGGCGCTCCCCCCAGCGGCCGGTTAGTCGCGCCAGGCTGTAGGCAGCGGGTACCGCGAGCGCGAGCGTGATCAGCACCACGAGGGCGCCCACCCAGAGGGAGTTGAAGAGCCAGGTGAGATAGAGCGTGTTGTTGAACAGGATCTGCAGGTGCTCGAGCGTGGGCGGGCGGTTGAAGATGAACGGGTTGTGCGCGGTGTTGGAAGCCCCCACGTAGAGATCGGCGTTCTGCTTGAACGCGGTCACCAGCATCCAGTAGAAGGGGAAGATCGCGAACGCGGTGAAGCCCAGGATGAGCGCGCGATGGCCGAGGGCGGACGCGATCCGCTGTCCGGTGCGGCGCCGCATCCTAGACCACCTCCGCACGGCGGGAGATGCGCAGCATGAGCACCGCCATCACCACCAGCAGGGGGACCAGGAAGATGGCCACCGAGGCCCCGCGGCCGACGTCCCCGCCCAGCACGCCGTCCTGGAAGGCCAGGCTCGCGAGCACGTGGGTGCTGTTGTAAGGGCCGCCGCGCGTGAGCAGGTACACCACGCTCATGTCGGTGAAGGTGAACACCACCCCGAACAGCACCGCCACCGTCAGGATCGGCAGCATCATCGGCAGCGTGATCTGGAAGGTCTTGGCGAGAGGGCCGGCCCCGTCGATGTCGGCCGCCTCGTGCACTTCCTTGGGGATCGAGGTGAGCCCGGCGAGCAGGATGACGGTGGAGAACGGGAGCATGCGCCAGACGTGCACCGTGATGATCGCGATCATCCCGAGCACCGGGTCGCCGAGCCAGTAGTACCACTGGCCGGGTCCGAGCCAGCCCGCCACCTTCAAGAGCCAATTGATCACGCTGAACGTCGAGTCGAAGATCCAGAGCCAGCTGAGGGTGGCCAGCGAGATCGGCGCGGCCCACGGGAGCAGGATCAGGAAGCGCACCAGTAGCTTGCCCCGGAACGGCTTCATGAGGGCCCGGGCCAGGATATTGCCCAGCACCATCACCAGTAGCTGCGAGACGAAGGTGAAGATGAAGGTGTTCCGCAGCGCGCGCAGGAACACCGCGTTGCCCACGACGTTGCGGAAGTTCTGCAGACCCACGAACGAGAAGTCGAGGCTGCCCGCCGACGAGTTGGTGAGGCTCAAGAACACCGCGAGGAGGAACGGCACCGCGACCAGCAGGAAGATGTAAGCGAGCGCGGGCGCGAGCAGGATCTTGCCCAGACGGCGGTCGCGCCGGGACAGGGTCTCGGCGGCCGCGATCCGAGGCTGGGCGAGGGCAACGCGGGCAGTCGTCATGGTTCCCACGGCAGGGCCGGCCGGGGGCGGTGATACCCCCAACCGGCCTGAAGATCGGTCCGGAGAGGTCTAGCGGTCCTTGGAGCCGCCGGCGACCATCCCCTTCTTCCGCCACTTGCCGAAGATCTCCTTGCAGCGGTTGCTGGCCTCGGCCAGGGCGTCCTTGGGCGCGAGCGCGCCGGTGGCCGCCTTGGCGAACATGTCGGTGATCACGTAGGTGTCGAAGATCTCGCCTTCCGCCGGGTTCGCGAAGCCGGGATACCCGAGATTGGTCGACCACGGCAGCGCCTTCGCGAGCAGCGAGAGCTTGTCGCCCGGCTGCGAGCCAAAGGGATCGGCGTTGCACTGCTTGGCGATCCAGGCGGCGCCGGACTCTCCCTTCTTGCTCATCGGCGTGTTGGGATCGGCGGCCGCCCCGTAGAACGAGGGGAAGTTGTAGAGCTTGCTCGCGAGCATGGACTCCCGCGAGGCGTCGATGAGGGCCACCAGGAACTCCTTGGCGATCTCCTGGCTCTTGGAGAACTTCCAGACCACATAGCCGCTCATCACGTGCTCCGACGCGAGCTGGATGCCGGTCGGGCCTTTGAGCGCGGGCACGAAGAAGTAGTGGTCCAGCACCGGCAGCTTGTTGTCCTGCGCGGTCCGGTAGGCCGAGATCGAGTTCAGGATGTAGGCGGTCTCCTGGGCGTTGAACGCCTGGTTGTTGGACGCGGCGTTCCACGAGAGCACGGCCTGGGTCATGCCAACCGAATAGAGGCGCTTGGCGTACTCGAGCGCCTTGAGGGTCTCGGGCGAGTTCAGCACCACGTTGCCGTCCTTGTCCTGGATGGAGCCGCCGTGGCACCACAGCATGTTGCGGACCGCCATGTTGGAGTCGATGTCCTGCGACAGCCCGACCCCGATCGGGATCTGCATCTGGGGGGCGACCTTCTTGATCTCGGGCGCCGCCTTCACCAGGTCCTCGTAGGTCACCGGCCCGTTCGGCATCCCGATGTCGGTCCACACCTTCTTGTGATAGTTGCCGGGATCCGGCACCCACATGTCGGACAGGGCGAACTGCTTCTGGGTGAGGGGGTTGTAGGTGCTGCGGGTGGCCAGCTCGACCGGCTTGCCGTACTTCTTCTCGAGCGTGCCCGACACATCCTTCAGATCGATCACGTGCTCCTCGAAGGCGCTGGCCAGGCCGATGAACATGTGGACGTCGTGACCGGACTGGGCCGCCACCTCCGCGGTGGCGCGGGGCACCACGTCGGCGAAGCCCACGTGGTCCACCGTGACCTCGACACCGCGCTTGGAGCCCCACTCCTTGGCCCAGGGGTCGAACCACTTGTCATAGGCGGGGACGAAATGGGCCCACTGGAGGACCTTGAGCTGCTTGTCGGCCGCGCCCGCCCCGCGGACGAACACGGTGGGACCGACCGACGCCGCGGCCGCCCCGGCCGCCACAAGCTTGACACCCTTGAGGATGAATTGCCTGCGACTCTGCATTTGCCACCTCCGTTGGTGTGCACACCGTCCGGGCCTGGTCCACCGGCCTGCTTCCAGTCGACAAGCCTACCATAGGCATGCACGGCGCCCGCGATCCCGCGAAGCGAAGCCGGAGAGCCGGCGTGCTATCCTAGCGCCCCGTGAGCGGTGAGCCCGTCGTGTACTTCGAGGACATGAAGCTCGGCGAGGAGTACACGTCGCCCGGCCGCACCGTGACCGAGGCCGACATCGTCATCTTCGCGGGCCTGAGCGGCGACTACAACGTGCTGCACACCGACGCCGAGCACATGAAAGCGTCGCTCTTCGGCGAGCGGATCGCCCACGGGCTGCTCGGCCTGTCCATCCAGCAGGGCCTGCTCGACCGCGTCGTCCCCGGGCAAGCCGTAGGCCCCCTCGCCGCGGTGAAGTGGAAGTTCAAGGGGCCGATCAAGATCGGCGACACCATCCACGTGGAGGCCCGCGTGTCCGCCAAGAAGGAAGGGGAGCGCGCGGGCACCGGCGTCGTGACGGTGGAGCGACGCGTGGTCAACCAGCGCGGCGAGGTGGTCCAGGAAGGCGAGACCGACCACGTGGTCGCGCGCCGGCCCGCCTGAGGCGCGAACTGTGGCGGCGGCCCCGGCGGAGCGGCGGCTCTACTTCGAGGACGTCCAGACGAACGTGCCCCTCGAGACACCCGGGATGACGCTCACCGAGACCCACGCCGCCCTCTTCGGGGCGCTGACCTCGTGCGGGCCGACCGAGCCCGGCGCGATCCCGGATCTGATCCCCCTGTGTCTCTCCTCCGGGCTCGGCTGGCGGGTGCCGCAGCCGCCCCTGGTGGTCCTCGCGTTCATGGGATTCGAGTGGCGTTTCCTCAAGCCCACGCGGGTGGGCGACACCATCCGCAGCGTCTCCACCACGGTGGCCAAGCGCTCGATGAAGGACGGGGGTGTCGTGATCGAAGAGCGTCAGATCCTCAACCAGGACGGCCAGGTCGTGCAGAGCGGGCGTCTGACCTTGCTCGTGGCCAAGCGGCCGCCGTCGTGAGGCGCGCGGCCTGGCTGATGGCGGGGGCCGCGCCCGCCTTCTGGGGCGCTTACACCTGGGGCTCGCATCTCCTCACTGTCACCAGCATCTGGCGCGGCTCGGCGAGACGCCGGGCCGTGACGCTCACCTTCGACGACGGACCCGACCCCCGATGGACGCCGCGCGTGCTCGAGATCCTGGAGCGCGAGGGCGTGCGCGGCGCCTTCTTCCTGATCGGCCGGCGGGCCGAGGCGGCACCCGGCATCGCCCGCCGCATCGTCGAGTCGGGCCACGACCTCGGCAACCACACCTGGAGCCACCCGAGCCTCTGGCGCTGTGGGCCCCGGGATACGGAGCGGGAGATCGGTGACGGCCACGCCGCGATCGCCCAGGCCGCGGGCGCGCCGCCGCGCTTCTTCCGTCCGCCGTGGGGCAAGACCAACCTCGCCATGTTCGCCGCGGTCCGTCGGCTCGGGACGCCGTGCGTGTTCTGGACGGTGCAGCCGGAGAGCCGCCGTCCGGTGGATCCCGCGGAGCAGGCGCGGCGGGGCACCGCGCGCGCCCGGCCCGGAGCCATCTACGACCTGCACGACGCGGACGGCGTGCCGGGGGCGGGCGCGCGCCTCGCGGAGCACCTGCCCGCGCTCATCGGAGGTCTCCGCCGCCAGGGCTACGCGCTGGTTCCCCTCCGCGAGCTGCTGTAGAATCGCGGCGACCTCGAGCCTACGACAAAGGAGTCTCCGATGGCCGTCGATCCCCGGAAGCACAGCCGCGTCCTCCTCGAAGGAACCGATCGGGCCCCCGCCCGCGCCATGATGAAGGCGGTGGGCTTCAGCGACGCGGATCTCGCCCGCCCGCAGATCGGCGTCGCCCACAGCTGGATCGGGACCATGCCCTGCAACTGGAACCACCGGAAGCTGGCCGAGAAGGTCATGCAGGGGATCCGGGCCGCGGGGGGCACCCCCATCGAGGTCAACACCATCTCGATCACCGACGGCATCACCATGGGCACGGAGGGCATGAAAGGCTCGCTGATCAGCCGCGAGGTGATCGCGGACTCGGTCGAGCTGGTGGCGCGCAGCCACATGTTCGACGGGCTCGTGACCATCTCCGGCTGCGACAAGACCATCCCCGCCATG
>JBGOVO010000187.1:0-7481 GCA_041478145.1 Methylomirabilia bacterium | reverse complement strand
GCGGTTTGATGGCAGAGAGGGCCTCGTAGCCGAGCCCGAGCCGGTCCATGACTCCGCCCCGGAAGTTCTCCCAGACCACGTCGGCCTTGACCACCAGCCGCTTGACGACCTCCACCGCCTCGGGGCGCCTCAGGTCGAGCGTGATGGAGCGCTTGTTGCCGTTCATCGACAGGAAGGACGGCGCCATCTTCCGCTCCGCCCACTTACGGTCGGCGGGGGAGACGCGGGTCTCGTCGCCCTCGTGGGACTCGATCTTGACGACGTCGGCGCCGAGGAGCGCGAGCTGGTAGGTTCCGTACGGTCCGGCGAGATAGCGGGTGAAGTCGAGGATGCGGACGCCGGCGAACGGCTTGGTCACGTCGCCTCGCGCTTGGCCTTCGCGACGGCCTTGACGACCTCGAACTCCTTGCGCCGCTCGGCGATCGTGTCCGGAGACAGCTTCGTGAGATCGAGGTAGTTGGCCTTCCAGCTCGCGTCCGCGTGCCACCTGAGCTCCGACTGCACGGTGGTGCGGGCGGCCGGCGCGCTCTCGAGCACCCGCAGCGCCAGCTCGAGGGTCCGGGCCTGGCATTCCACGTCGAACGGCCGGCCCGCCGAATTCCCGAGCGGGAAGTCGCTCCACAGGAAGCGCGGGACACCGCAGTGCTCGACGATGTCCTTCGCGCAGCCCATGATCACGGTCGGGATCCCGTTCGCCTCCAGGTGCCGGGCGGCCAGACCCACGGTCTGGTGACAGACCGGTCAGCTGGGTACGAGGACGGCGGCGGCGGCTCCGTCCTCGCGGCAGCGCCGCAGCAGCTCGGGGGCATCGGTCTCCGTCGTCACCCGGTGGCTGCGGTTCGTCGGCGCCCCGTGAAAGCGCGGGGCCAGGCTCCCGATCCGTCCGGCCGCGGCCGCTTCCTGCAGGCGCGTCAGCGGGAAATAGGCGTTGATGTCCTCGGGGACCGTATTGGCGCGATCGTAGCCGACGTGCGAGATCCGGAGGTCCGGCTTCTCCTCCACCGAGCCCGAGTACACCTGGTAGAACTTCGCGGCCGCGTTGTAGGGGGCCCGCGGCCCCTGATCGCCGGCCTCCGGCTGGAACGGAGCCGCGGTCGTGATCAGGGCCACCCGCGCCCGGCTGAGCGGCGTCCGCAGCGGCGCGAACGGCACGTCGGCGAAGTGAGCCCAGCGATACGGGCTGAAGCCGAGCGCGAGGTAGTACTCGCGCGTCCGCTGCATGTACGGGATCGGGACATCGTCCTCCGCCGCGAGCGCAGCATTCGTCCCGAGCGGGTCGAGCGTCATCGGGAGAAGGTCTTGATGACGAGGCCGCGCGCCGCCGTGGGATCGACGCCGTTGGCGGCCATGCACGGGGTGGCATCCTCGAGGATGCGCTCGGGGTCGCCCATGTGCATGTACCTCTTGTAGGTGTCCTCGAACTCGATCCCGAGCGCGCGCGCGAAGATCGTCAGGTAGTGCTCGACCACGATGGGGCGCTCGATCTCGAACCGACACTGATCGCGGTGGCAGCCGTGGTAGATGCCGGCCAGGTGGGTGGCGCCGGCGCCGAGCGCCCGATCGATGTCGTCGAGCGCCATCTGCCGCCAGACCGCGGGTCCGAGCTGCTCCTGCAGCGCCGGGGTGCACGTCCGGCCCCAGCGCGGGTCGGGCTCGAACTCCACGAGCTTGACCCCGGGCACCGCCTCCAGGAGGCGGCGGGCGGCCAGTCCCTCGCGCTCCCTCGGCTCGGTGGCCCGATGATAGTGCAGCGCCACGGTGGCCTCGACCCGTTGCGTGAACGTGAAGAGCCCGCGGTCCAGGCAGTCGGCGAGGAACTCGGCGGTGTGCCGCTTCGGGAACGGCAGGTCGGCCTGGAGGACCTCGTCGTAGAACTGGATGCACGAGGGGCACCACATCACGACCTCGCGCGGCGCCATGCTCTGCAGCAGCTCAATCGTGTGGTTGGCGTAACGCTCGCCCGAGGCCTCTTGCCCGCGCCGATGATGCTGGATGCCGCAGCAATACGTGGGCCCCCCCGCGGCGACGTAGTCGAGCCCGAGCTGGTCGAACACGGCGGCCACGGTCTCGACCAGGTGCGAGGTCCGGAGCACGTTGCAGCCGAGATAGAGGACCACGTCGTGACGCTCGCCGTCGCGCGGCGCCTTGAGCAGCCACGTGCGCTCCTCCTTCTTCGAGAGGAGGTCGTGCGTCAGCTTGATCTCGCCGAAATACCTCGCGTAGTCGAAGCCCATGGGCCGAAGTTTACCACGACGTCACGACCACCGCCGGCTCCGCGCCGTCCCAGACGCGCAGGGGATCGACGCGCGTCTCGACCACGCGGGCCGTCCGCGGGTCCTCTCCCTTCACGCCGAGCGTGATGCGGCTGTAGAGCCGCTCCCCCGGACGGACGTCGCCCTTGATCTCCTGCCGGTACACCGGGAAGCCCGCGTACCTCGTGGAGACCCGCACCGTGAAGGGGCCGGCCGCCGCGCCGCTCAGCACCAGCGTATAGGCCCCTTCCGTCCCGCCGGGCACCTCGACGAGCCAGCGCTGGCCGCGGCCGGCCTCGGTGAGCGAGCCGAACACCTGGTTCACCTCGACGTCCTCGGCGAGGAACCCCGCGGCCACGCGGCCGTCGGGCATGCGCACGAGCGGCAGGACGGGGCCCGTCGACCTGATCTCGAGCACGCTCGCGCTGGGGACGAAGGGCCCGGGCGTCACCGGCAGGCTCGGGCGCGCCCACGCCCGCTGACCCGCCAGCAACACCGCCTCGGTCTGGCCGCTGCGATTGGTGAGCGTCAGCTCCCCGCGGCGGGTCCAGCAGACGAAGCCTTCCGCGCCCTGCTCGGCCCCGATGAGGCCGTCGCGGGCCGTCGCGGTGTACTCGTTGGACTCCAGCGCGAGATTCGAGCGGCTGCCTGCCACCCGCACCACGCGCGCCCAGACCCGGCCGGCGTGGATCAGGATCCGGATCCCGCTCGCCCCGCGGCTCGTCGAGGCCTGCTTCACGGTGACCTCCGAGTCCGGGAGGACGGTCACGGTGCTCCCGTTCAAGAACGTGATGAGCGCGAGGCCGCCCGCGCCCGTCTTGATCCGGTCGCCTTCGGTCAGGTTCATCCCGCTGGCCCCGGGCCCGGCCCCACCCGCGCCCACCCGGACGCGCTCGACGGGCGCGGCCAAGACGCTGAGGGTGGCCGCCACGTCGCCCTGCGCCACCGCTCCCGACGGGAGCATCAGCGCACTCATCAGCATCATCACCATCCCGCTCCACCCGCGCCACGCCATGTCCCGCCTCCCGTTCTCGCAGGCGAATGCCCGCGGCACTGCTCTCTGGCTCGGCCGTCCGGCCCGGCGGTCATGGAGCAAGCCGCACGCCAGCCCGCGGTGTCGCGTAAGTCGCGGCAAATCCTGGATGTGGACGGCGCCATCGGGCAGGACGCCCGATCCGGGTTGCGGTAAGATGCCTGACCGGAGGGCCAGAGAGAGCCATGAAACGGAGTGTCGACCGCTTCCTGACCACTCATACGGGTAGCCTTCCGCGGCCGGACGACCTGATCCGGATGATGTTCGCTCGCGAGGAAGGTGTCCCGGTCGAGCGGGCCGCGCTGGCCGCGCGCATTCACTCGGCGGTGGTGGAGGTCGTTCGCAAGCAGGCCGATGCCGGGATCGCGGTCGTCAGCGACGGCGAGCTCAGCAAGCCGAGCTACGCCACCTATATCAAGGACCGGCTGGCCGGCTTCGGCGGCGCGAGCCACCCGCTCCTGTACCGGGACCTCGTGGACTTCCCGGAGATGGCCAAGCGGGTCTTCGGCGATCCCGGGCGCTCGCGCCGGAAGACCCCGGCCTGCACCGGCCCCATCAGCGTGCGCGACCCGGGCGCGGCCCAGGTCGACGTGGACAATCTGAAATCGGCGCTCGGCTCGATCAAGGCCGAGGACGGGTTCATGAGCGCCGCCTCCCCCGGGGTCATCACCCTCTTCTTCCGCGACGACCACTACGGAAGCCACGAGGCCTATCTCTTCGCGGTCGCGGACGCCATGCGCCACGAATACGAGACGGTGGCCCGAGCCGGCTTCATCCTGCAGCTCGACTGCCCGGATCTCGCCATGGGCCGCCACATCCAGTTCGCCGCGCTCAGCCTCGAGGAGTTCCGGACGATGGCGCGCCTGCACGTCGAGGCCCTCAATCACGCGGTGGCGAACATCCCGCCCGAGCAGCTCCGCCTGCACCTCTGCTGGGGCAACTACGAGGGCCCGCACCATTACGACGTCCCGCTGGCCGACCTCCTCGACATCGTCTTCACGGCCCGCCCCCTCGGCATCTCCTTCGAGGCCGCCAATCCCAGGCACGCGCACGAGTGGAAGGTCTTCGAGCACGTGAAGCTGCCGAGGGACAAGGTGCTCATTCCCGGGGTGCTCGATTCGACGACGAACTTCATCGAGCACCCCGAGCTGGTGGCCGAGCGGATCGGCCGCTACGCGCGGCTGGTCGGTCGCGAGAACGTCATCGCCGGGACCGACTGCGGCTTCGGCACCTGGGTCGGGCAGGCCGCGGTGGATCCCGACGTGGTGTGGGCCAAGCTGGCCAGTCTGGCGGAGGGCGCCCGGCTGGCCTCACGGGAGTTCTGGTAGCCGCGAACTAGGTCGGCCGCGGCACGCCGTGGTACCGTGAAGGCCGACGTGAAAGCGCCTCTTCACGCGATCGCCATCCTGGCCGTTCTGCTCGCGAGCGCGGCGTGCTCGAGAGCGGTGGTGACGTCGGAGCCTCCCGCGCCGGAGCCGGCCTCGCGCGGCGTGACCGTGGCCCGGATGGCGACCGCGTATCTCGGCGCGCCCTACGTGTGGGCCGGGTCGAGCCCCTCCGGGTTCGATTGCTCCGGGCTCGTCACCTATGTCTACGCGCGGGTCGGCGTATCCATCCCCCACAACGCCGCGCAGCAGTACCGCCTGGGCGCCCCGGTACCGCGCGAGCACCTCATGCCCGGGGACCTCGTGTTCTTCAACCGGCTCCAGCACAACGGCATCTACCTGGGCGAGGGCCGGTTCATCCACTCCTCGAAGCCCGGCGGCGTCAAGATCACGCGCCTGGACGACGAGTGGTTCCAAACCCGCTGGGTCGGCGCCCGCCGGCTCTGATCCGCGCCCGCCGGCTCGCCCCAACGGACGAGACCTAGACATGTGGATCGTTCGCCTCGCGTTCGCCGCCCCTACACCTTCGTGGTGATGGAGCGGGGGCGCGGGCCGCGTCAGGACTGAGGCCGCGGGCCGCTCCAGAGTGAATCGTCCGACGCGATCCGCTCCTGCGCCTCCGCCCGGCCCAGGGCGCGCATGATCTCGCGCGCCATGGTCTCGTACCAGTCGGCGACTTCCGCCGGGTAGTCGGCATGGCTCTCGAGGTCCTTGAGGATCGGGCCCTCGACGGTCGGGATGTCGTGCTCCCCGTCGAACTGCCGGGTGTACGGCCGGCCCTTCGCCTTCGCGGTCTCCGCATCGATGGTGGCGTCGAGCTTCAGCCACCTGCCGCCGAGGTACGCCTCGCCGAGGGAATGCCACGGCAGCGTGCGATCCCCCCAGAGCCGGCGCACCTCCTCGGACATGAAGGGCTTGTCCGGGCAATGGAGCTGCTGGAAGCCGACGCGCGCGGGGATGGCGGCGGCCCGGCAGAGCGCGACGAACGAGCTCGCCTTGCCCATGCAGAACGCGTGGCCGGCCTGGAGCACGTCGCTCGCCCGGCGCTTGCCCTCGGCGAGGTAGCGGAAGGAGGCGAGGATGTCGTAGGGCATGTCGCGGACGAAGTAGTAGATGCGCTCGAGCTTCTCCCGGTCGCTGCGGCAGCCCTCGGTCAGCCGCCGCGCCTGGGCGATGACATCGGGGTGGTCGGAGTCGATGAAGCGGGTCGGCTCGAGATACGGGCGCAGGTCGTCAGCCGCCATGTCTCCCCCTAGGTCCGAGCGCGCCCTTCCCGCGCGGCGGGCAGGACTTCCCGGCCCGCCAGCTCGAGCGCCGGGCTCGCGGCGACCTCCGGGATCGTGAACAGGAAGTGGCGCACGCCCGCCTGGACGTAGCGGCGGATTCGCGCCACGCATTGCTCGGGGGTGCCCGCCACCTGCCCCTCCGCGGGGATCCCCCGGAAGCGCTCGCGGGTGGCCGCGGCCCGGGCCGCGTCACGGTCCACGACGAGCAGCGCGGTGACCGAGCGCGCGAGCGCGCGGGGATCCCGGCCGGCTCCGCGGCACGCGGCGTCGAGGTAGGCCGAGCGATCGGCGATCCGCTGCGGCCCCCACCAGCGCACGTTGACGCCGTCGGCCATTCGGGCCGCGAGGCGATGGACCCGGTCGCCCTCGCCCCCGATCCAGATGGGTGGATGCGGGCGCTGGAGCGGGCGCGGGTCGCACACCGCGCCGTCGATGGCGTAGTGCCGGCCCCGGAATACCGGGCGCGGCTCCGTCCACATGCGCCGGATGATCTCGACGCCCTCCGCGAGCTGGTCGATGCGCTCGCCGATGCGCGGGAACGGGATGCCGTACGCGCGGTACTCCTGCTCGAACCAGCCCGCGCCGAGGCCCAGGTCGAGCCGCCCGCCGCTGATGACGTCGAGGGTGGCCGCCATCTTGGCCAGCACCGACGGCGCGCGGTAGGAATGGCAGAGCACGCTCGTCCCGAGGCGCAGCCGGCGGGTGTCGCGGGCCAGCGCGGAGAGCGCCGTCCAGCACTCGAGCAGCGGCATCGAGCGCGCCTCCTCCGTCCGCGCTGCGGAGCCGTCGCCTCCCGCGATCCCCGCGTCCTCCACGTACGCCGCGGGTGCGAGGGTCAGGAAGTGGTCGCAGAGCCAGATCGAGTCGAAGCCCAGCTCCTCGGCGAGGGCGGCGACGCGGCGCATCTCCTCGTACGAGGTCACCGCGAGGCCGCGGATGGTGAGGGCGAGGATGAGGCCGAAGTGCAGGTCCGTGGGCAAGGCCGATCTCCACGCGGAGCCTAACACAGCGACGCGGCCCTCCGGGAGTGGACGCCGTCGGCGCGAGCGTGATATAAGCGTGTCGCGTCAGCGGTATATCTCGCGCCTCAGAGCGGAGGGACCACGATGAGTCTGACCACGCGGCGAACGATCCTCAAGACCCTCGCCGGGGCCGGCGCCGCGACGGCCGTCTCCGGGTTTCCCTTCGTCAACCGTCTGGCCCTCGGCCAGCAGGCGATCAAGCTCGGCGTCGTCGTCCCCATGACCGGGCCGATGGCCCTCGAGGCCCAGGAGATGCTCGCGGCCACCCAGATCGCCGTGGAGGACGTCAACGCCGCGGGCGGCGTCATGGGACGGAAGGTCGAGACGATCATCCGCGACTCGGAGTTCAAGCCGGAGGTGGCCAAGCGCAAGGCCACCGAGCTGATCGAGGTGGAGAAGGCCCCGTTCCTGGTCGGGGCCATCGTGGGCTTCGAGGGCATCGCGATGGCCGAGGTCGGCTGCAAGAACGACGTGATCGTCAGCTTCTTCGGCCAGAACTTCCT
>JBGOVO010000270.1:0-5691 GCA_041478145.1 Methylomirabilia bacterium | reverse complement strand
GTGGGCCCACCAGCAGCACGCCCTTGGGAATGCGACCCCCCAGGCGCTGGTACTTCTTGGGGTTCTTGAGGAAGTCGACGACCTCCATCAGCTCGGCCTTGGCTTCCTCGACACCCGCCACGTCCGCGAAGGTGGTCTTGAGCTCCTTGCGGTCGTAGATCTTGGCCTTGGACCGGCCGAAGGAGAGGGCCTGGGTGGATCCGCCGCCCATCCGGCGCATCAGGAAAAGCCAGAGGGCGGCCATCAGGACGAGCGGGACGAGCCAGGAGATGAGATCGCGCCAGAAGGTGGACTCGATGCGGCCCGAGAACTCCACCTTGGCGGCCCCCAGCTCCCGGACAACCTCGTAGTCGTCGGTGGCCGGGATTCGCGCGGTGGTGAACTCCGTCGGCCCCTGCACGGCGCCCAGGAGCTGGCGGAGCTTGTCGCCCGGTCCCGGCGGCGGGGTGGGCAGGGCGCCCGGCTTGAGGACGCCCTGGATCTCGCGCTCGCCCAGGGAGACCCGGAGGACCTTGCCCTCGCGGACCAGGGTGAGGAACTGGCTCATGGGGATGTCGACCGTGCGGGGCGCGCGCAGCCAGCTCTGCACCGCGAACACCACCATGAGGGCGATGAACAGGTAGACCAGCGAGAACTGTGTCTTCTGACGGTTTGGTAGTTTCATCGCGGGGCCGTGATTTCGATGCTAGCGGAAGCTCCTGGGGGTGTCAAACGAACGGCCCGCGCCGGGGCGCGCGGACGGTGACGCGGAACGGCCGGAGGCCGGGATCAGGCTACTGGCACCGGGCGCCCTTCGGGGGATCGTAGTCGGTCACTTTGTAGGTCGAGTTGAAGGAATCCTCCCAGACCTCGAGCGGCACGCGCCCGACCGCATCGGTGCCGTCGAACAGCGTGAACTTCGCCCGGTTGGCGAACTCCTCGGGCGACACGCGCTTGGCCAGGAAGTCCACCAGGGTGGCCTTGTCCACGAACAGGGCGAACGTCTCGTTGACGGCCTGGCGCCCGGGGCGGCTCGTGCCCGGCTTGAGCCAGGACAGCACCACGGACAGCCCCGCCACGTTGATGTCGTCGAGCACGTCCGGGAGGGCGGCCATGCGCCGCAGCATGTCCACCCCGTAGCGGGAGAACATCGCCGAGACCCGGCGCTCCGTGGTCAGCGCGGCGAACGTGGCATCCTCCCGTTGGTCCACGAAGATCCACGTGGAGAGGTACCGGTCGTCGGCCTGGCTGTCGCGGGCGCGAGGGAATCCGAGCCCGCCGGGATGCACGCTCAGCCAGGGGAGACAGTCGTAGATCTGCTCCGAGAACTGGAGCAGCCGGGCCCGGTAGACGGACGCCAGGCTCTTGCCCTTGACCGTCGTGTACTTCTCAAGGGGCATCAGGGCGTCCTCGGGGGCGGCGAAGCTCACGCCCCCGGAGACGACCAGGGCGGCCGTGAGCAGCAGGCCGCCCAGGACGTACGGGTGAAGCCGGAGCATGTCTCGCCTAATTCTGGAAGATCTGCTCCTGGCTCACCGTGATGGCCTTGCCCCACCAGCTCTCCGAGCGCGCCGCGTCCACGTCCGTGCGGGACACGCGAGGATTCGAGCCGTCGTTGTTGTTCCGCATCGAGAACATCCCGTGGGTGCCCGACGCGAAATGGGTCGTGTGGCCGCGCCAGTCCGACCACTCCTCCGACGTGGCGCAGGCCGAGGTCAACAGCATGATGCCTCCGACGAACGAAGCCAACGAAAGCCATGCACGCATGGGCACTTGCCTCCTTGAGGGCGCTTCGATCCCGCTCCACCGCACGACCCGTAATCATACGGAGGGGTCCGTGGGCCGTCAACTTTCATTTGCTGCTTTTGATGTTGCGGCGTGGGGGGCGCTCAGGCATGCTCCGTCCAGGAGGGAGCGCCAACGATGAGCGAGTACCTGACGCTCCACGAGGAGCCGGGCGCGCTGCGGCGGCCCATCATCATCATGGCGTTCTCCGGGTGGAACGACGCAGCCGAGTCCGCCACCACCGCCGCCCGCTACCTGGGCCAGCTCTGGTCGTCGCGGCCCCTCGCCAGCATCGAGCCCGAGGAGTTCTACCACTTCGGCCTCTCCCGCCCGTACGTGCGCTTCAAGCCCGGCTCGCGCACCGAGCGGGAGATCGTGTGGCCCGCCACCGAGTTCTCCATCGCCCAGCCGACGGAGCTGGAGCGCGACATCGTCGTGGGGGTGGCGATCGAGCCGCACCTGAAGTGGCGCACCTACTGCGCCGCGGTGCTCGAGCTGGCGCGGCGCTGCCGGGCCTCGCTGGTGCTCACGCTGGGGGCGTTGCTCGCCGAGGTGGCCCATACCAAGCCCATTCGCCTGGTGGGCAGCTCCTACGATCCCGAGCTCTCCGCCCGCCTCGGGCTCCGGCCCACGCGATACGAGGGGCCCACCGGGATCGTGGGCGTGCTCAACACGCTCTGCCGCGAGGCGAGCGTGCCGACGGCCAGCCTGTGGGCCAACGTGCCCCACTACGTCTCCGGGATCGAGAACCCGCGGGCCGCCCTGGCCCTGGTGGTGCGCGTGCTGAGCCTGCTCAACACCGAGGCGGACCTGACCGACCTGCGCGAAGCGGCGGAGCAGTTCGATCAGAACCTGAGCTCGATCGTGGCGCAGAACGCGAAGATCGCCGAGTACGTGCGCCGGCTGGAGCGCAAGGACGTCGACGAGGACGAGGAGCCGCCCGCTTCGGCCGAGGCGCCCGAGGTCAAGGACGAGCTGCCTCCGTCGGCCGACCTGGTCGCGGAGATCGAGCAGTTTCTCCGCCAGCAGCGCCCCGAAAGCTCCTGATCGGGCGGGAGCGTGAGGTTGCAGGGCTACCGCCGGCAAGGCGGTAGAATCTTCCCGATGCGCCTCCCCGGCATCGTTGTCGCCGCCGCTCTCTTCTTCGCCTCGCCCGGTCATTCAGCGGGACTCGAAGTACGCGTGATGCCGCCGGCGCCCAAGCAGGGGGACGCGGTGATGCTGTTCGTGGCCGGAACCCGGGGCGCCCGTGACGTGGAGGGCAGCCTGGGCGGCCAGCACCTGGCCTTCTTCCCCTACGGCGCGGAGTTCGCGGCGTTGGCCGGCGTGGACCTCGAGACGAAGCCCGGCAAGGTCCCGTGGCGGATCGGCCTGGTGGATGCCGCCGGCACGCCCCGCAAGGCCGCAGGAGCGCTCAGGGTCAAGGCGGGCGGGTTCCCGGTGCAGCGGCTCACCCTCCCGCCCGGGATGGTGGACCTCGATCCCGAGACCGAGCGGCGCGCCGCCAACGAATCGGCGCGGCTACGGGTGCTCTACGACACGGTCAGCCCCGAGCGCCTCTGGCGCGGCGCCTTCACCCGGCCGGTGGCCGGCCGCAAGCCCGGGGAGGGCTTCGGCTCCCGGCGGATCATCAATGGGCAACCGCGCATGCCGCACGCCGGTATCGACTACAGCGCCGACCGGGGTACGCCGGTGGTGGCGTCGAACCGGGGCCGGGTGGCGCTGCTCGCGGAGTTCTTCTTCGCGGGGCGGCTCGTGGCGCTGGACCACGGCCTGGGCCTCTACACGCTCTACTTCCACCTGGATGGGGTGGCGGTGACCGAGGGCCAGATGGTGGAGCGGGGCCAGACCGTGGGCACCGTCGGGACCACCGGTCGGTCCACCGGTCCGCATCTGCACTTCGCGGCCCAGCTCGGCCGGGCGCGCGTCAACCCACCCGATCTCTTCGCGCTGCCGGTTCGGGACTGACGGCCGGTCCGCGGCTCCGCGGCCGTGAGGCCGCGCGCGGATCCCGAGATGGTCACGACCCCGGACGCAGGCTGCCGCTCAGCACGGTCACCGCGCGGCCGCCGACGCGCACCCGGCTGACCCGCCCATCGGCCACGGTCAGCTCCACCTGGAGCCGGCCCGGGCGGCCCAGCCCGTCGCCCTGCTCGGCGGTGAAGACGGCCCGGCCGTCGGGCGCGCTCACCACGCCGGCCTCGAGCAGCCAGACACCGAGCGCGGAGTGCACGGAGCCGGTGACGATGTCCTCCGGCAGCCCGTAGTGCGGCACGAAGAAGCGGCAGTGGCTGGTGGAGCCGGCCTCCACGGTTTCGCGCGAGACGACGCACACGCCGCGGGCGTGCTGCGCGGTGCGGAGCGCAGCGAGGCGGCCCATGTCCGGCTGGAGCACCCGCAGCGTGGCGAGATCGCGCACGGGCAGGAGCAGGTCGCCGTCGGGCGTCGTGACCGGCCGCGCCCAGCCGCCAAGGCCCGCTCGCGGCAGCGAGAGCGCGTCGAGGATCTCCACCGCGTCGCCGTCGAAGGGTCGGGACACGGGCAGCGGCGGCTCGAGCCACATGAGGCGGCCGGCGCCCCGCTCGATCTCCACGCGCAGGAGCCCGGACGGCGTGTCGAAGGTCACCCGCGAGCCGGGCAGTCGGCCCGCCTCGAGCAGGGCGTGCGTGCCGCAGAGCGCGGTGTGCCCGGAGTAACCGACCTCGCGCTTGGGCGTGAGCATGCGGAGCCGCCAGTCGGCGCCGTCGCGCGTGGACGCGGAGACGAACGCGGTGCCCGCCACCAGCATCTCGGCGGCGATGCGCTGCATGAGCTGGTCCTCGAGCCCGTCGGCGTCCAGCACCGCGGCGGCCGGATTGCCGGCGAACGGCCGGTCCGTGAAGATGTCGGCCTGGATGATCGGGAGGGCGATCGGCACGGGCGCGCTCACCGTCGAATGCGCGCGCGCAGGTGCCGCGCCTGGCGGCCGAGGGCGCGCGTGGACCAGACGGTGCCGAGCGAATGGGCCATCAGCCCGTACACGCGCACGCGGGGCACCTTGAGCGTGACCGCGGGATCGAGCCAGTTGGGCGACGCGGCCAGCAGATCCAGCGTGCGGAGCCCGATGAGCAGGGGCCACGCGCAGGCCAGCCGCATGCGGGCCTCGCGCCGGGGGATGGCGAAGGTGTACTGCCAGCCCGCTTCGTAGTGATCGAGGGCGGTGTCGAGCCACTCCACCAGGAGCGGACGCACCGCGGCGGCCCGTTTCGGGTCGAGCAGGTCGCGCGGCTCGAGCCCGAGCCGGGCCAGATCCTGCCGGGGCAGATAGCAGCGGCCCTGACGCAGGTCGCGCGGCAGATCGCGCAACACGTTGGTGAGCTGCAGCCCCTTGCCCAGGCGGACCCCGAGCGCGCGCATGCGCGGCAGATCCCAGTGGCGGAGGCGCGGGCGATGAGCGACGTGCACCTCGGTCCAGAACTCGCCCACGCAGCCCGCCACCAGGTAGGTATAGCGGTCGAGGTCCTCGCGGGTCTCGAGCGCGGCGAGCTTGCCCTCGTCCTCCCCGGGAAAGACGCGCAGATCCTGGATCTGCCCCTCGATGATGGTGGTGAGCACGGCGCGGACCCGCGCGCGGTCCGCCGCCGGCAGCGCCCGGTAAGCGGCCAGGCACTCGGGCAGGCGCTCGAGGAGCGCGCGCTCGGATGGGAGCGACTGGGATGCGGCGGTGGCGCCGGCCACCGCGCGGACAGAGCTCGCGTCGGCCTCCGCGAGCGCCGCGCGGAGCGTCTCCAGATGCGCCACGCGCGAGGCGCGGTCGATCAGACGCGTATCCGCGATGGTGTCGGAGGCGCGCGCGAAGAGATACGCGAGGCCGATGGTCGGGCGCACCGCCCGGGGCAGGACGGCGAGCGAGAGATAGAAGGACCGGCTGACCCGCCTGAGGAGGGC
>JBGOVO010000442.1:0-2947 GCA_041478145.1 Methylomirabilia bacterium | reverse complement strand
TGGCGGGATCCTCCCCGGTGCCGCCCAGCGGCGAGAACATGCGCGCCCGCAGGTCGGCACCGTCGGTCCGGCCCGGCGTGCGCGCGTAGATGTGGATGGAGAAGCGGCCGGTCTTGAAGGGGAAGCGGCGCGCGGCATCGGCGGTGGCGCCGGCGTCGGAGCGGGCCGCCCGGATCGCCTCGGGCGTCACCTCCGCGAGCAGGAACGGGAGCCCCACCGAGGCGACCACCGGCTCGTGACGTGAGGTCAGCACCGCGGCGGCGTCGAGGCCGACACATTCGGCCACCACCGCCGCGGGGATGCTCCGGTCCAGGCTGAGCGGCTGCGGGGCGGTGAGGATCGCCCCGACCACGTGACCCGCGGGATCCCGCATCAGGTCCACCGGCACGAGCCCGGCCGCCTCCTCGAAGACGACGGTCGGACCGAGCGCCTTGCCGCTCCGCTCGGCGAGCCGGGCGAGGGTGAAGGCGGTCCCGACATTGGGGTGTCCGGCGAACGGGATCTCGTTCTGGCGGGTGAAGATTCGCACCCGCGCGGTGTGGGCGGCGTCCTCGGGCGGGAGCACGAAGGTCGACTCGGAGTAGTTGAACTCGGCCGCGATGGCCTGCATCAGCGTAGGGTGGAGGCCGGTCGCGTCCGTCACCACCGCGAGCGGGTTGCCCGCGAACGCGCGGTCGGTGAACACGTCGACGGTCACGTAGTCGTGGCGTGTCGGCATCCCGGCCTCTTTAGAGCTTCAGCAGCGATTCGAGATTGCGCCAGAGGATCTTCTCCTTCTCGTCCGGGGTCAAGGTGGCAAGCCCCTGGACCCACGTGACCGGCGAGGGATGCCACGGCACGAACGGCCAGTCGCTGCCCAGCACCACGCGGTCGGCGCCCACCTCGTCGAGCAGGAAGCGGAGCGCCTTCTCGCTGCCGACCACGCTGTCGTAGTAGAGGCGGCGCTGATAGGTGCTCGGCGGCTGCTTGATGTTCTGCCGCGCTTCCGGGCGGCCCTGCCAGCCGCGGTCGATGCGCCCCATCGCGAAGCAGGCCGGCCCGCCCCCGTGAGCGATGCAGGCCTTGAGATCGGGGCACGCCTCCAGGATCCCGCCGAGGATCAGGATGGCCACCACGATCGCGTCCTCGACGATGACGCCCAGGCTGTTGAAGAGGCCGTAGCGGCCCGCGCGCTCGGTCATGAAGTTGTGCTGGGGCTGCGGGTGGAAGAAGAGCACGGCCCCCAGCGCCTCCGCCGCCTTGAAGAGCGGCAGGAACCGCGGCTCGTCCCAGTTGTCCCCGTTCACGATGGTGTCGAGCTCGGCCCCCTTGAGGCCGAGGACGGTCACCGCGCGCTCCAGCTCGTCGATCGCGGCCTTGACGTCCTGGACGGGCAGGGTGGCGAGGCCCGCGAAGCGGGTGGGCCACTGCCGGGTCATCGCGGCGATCTCGTCGTTGACCTCGCGCGCCAGGGCGCGGCCCGGCGCGGGGTCGAGGTGATAGCCGAAGAGCGGGGTGTGGATGGAGATCACCTGCACGTCCACCCCCTGCGCGTCCATGTCCTGGAGCCGCTCTTCCGGGGTGAAGCGCACCTTGGGTGAGGTGAAGCCGGTGCGCTTGCCGTTGCCTCCCAGGAACGTGCCGAGGCCGTCGCCCGGCTCGTGACGGAAGCCGTACCAGTCCCGCCGGGCCTCCGCGGCCTGCCACAGGGATCGGGGCACCAGGTGCGCGTGGATGTCGATGGTCTTCATGCTGAGAGGCCTCCGCGAAAATATCCGCTTGACGTGTTTACAGCGTAAATGTACAGTGTCCAGCTAACGGGTAGCAGCCCCTACGCTCCGCGAGGTGAAGGAGGCACACATGAGCGCGACCGAGACCCTGGCGAAGCAGCAGGACGAGACGGCGGCCGGCTTCCATCAGTCCTGGTTCCCCCTGGCGCTGGCGAGCGAGCTCGGGAGCGGCCAGGTCATGGGCCGGGACTTCCTGGGCACCCGCGTCATCCTCTACCGGGACGCGACCGGCCGAGCCCTGGTGCAGAGCGCCTTCTGCCCTCATCTGGGTGCCGACCTGTCGGTGGGCCAGGTGGTGGACGGGCAGATCCGCTGCGCCTACCATCACTGGCGCTTCGACTGCGCGGGGCGCTGCGTGGACATTCCGGCCGGCGACAAGATCCCGCCGGGCGCCCGGATCTCGACCTATCCGAGCGCCGAGGCGTGGGGGCTCATCTGGGCGTTCAACGGGGAGGCTCCGCGATTCCCGGTGCCGCGCATCCCCGGCGCGGAAGAGCGCGAGCTGGTCTACGAGACGCATTTCCGGGGGACGCGCGCGACCGATCCCTGGGTGGCGGTGTCGAACGGGGTCGATTTTCAGCACCTCCGCACCCTGCACGGCTTGTCGGCGGTCGATCCGGACGCGGTGACGGTGGGGGAGCACAGCCTCGAATACCGGATCGAAGCGCCCTCCTTCGTGCAGCACGGCCTGATCACGGGCGTCAACACCTTCTCGCAGCACCTGGCCATCGCCGACCAGGACGTGTTCATGCTGTTCAGCGGTGCGCCCATCGCGCATGGCCGGACCATGGGCTTCTACGTCTACGGGGTGCGGGACGGAGGCCAGGGGCGAGCCGGCGCGGCGGCCAGGCTGGACGACCTGCGCGGGTTCGTGCAGCGGCTGATCGCGGAGGACGCGCCGGTGCTCGACACCATTCGCTTCCGCCCGCGCGTGCTCGTGGCCTCCGATCGGCATCTCGCGCGCTTCTTCAAGTACGTGCGCGAGTTCCCGCGGGCTCATCCGCCGGACGCCTGATCCACCATGCCGAAAAATTTGTCGGCCGCCGAGGTCGACGCGTTTCGCGCGCGGCTCTGCGTGGTGGCGCAGCGGCGCTTCGCCAAGCAGGGCGTCGACGGCGTCAGCATGCGGCAGCTCGCGGACGCGCTCGGCTGCAGCCCGATGACGCCCTACCGCTACT
>JBGOVO010000318.1:0-4739 GCA_041478145.1 Methylomirabilia bacterium | reverse complement strand
GGTGGACACCGCGATCGAGTGGGCGCTCAAGTCCTCCTCGGTGGACTATCACTGCCGCTCCGACTTCGGCTACGCGTTCAGCCGCTTCGTCCGCACCGAGCTCGAGTCGCTCGACCGGAAGACGACGGTGCTGGTCCTGGGCGATGCCCGCAACAACTACAACGACCCGCAGGCCTGGGCCATCCGGCAGATCCGCGAGCGAGTCAAGGGCGTCATCTGGCTCAACCCCGAGGGGCAGTGGGGCTGGGGCATCGGGGACAGCGTGATGCCGCTCTATTCGCCGGCCTGCGACATCGTGAAGGAGTGCCGCACGGTGGGGCAGCTCGTCCAGGTCGTGGATCAGCTCGTCCACTCATGGTGGCGGCGCGGGCGCTAGTCGCGCGGCTCCTGCTGGTCGTCCTCCCGTCGGCGTCCGTGACCGCTCCCCGCCCCGCCCTCGCCGCGGAGTGCGTGGCGCTCGAGGACTTCGCGAGGGGATCGGCCGGGGAGTTCCCCCCGGACTGGAAGCCGCGCAAGGAATCGGGCCGCCCGGTGTACACGATCCGCGAGGAGGGCGGGCTCCGCTTCCTTCGCGCCGCCGCCCGCCGCGTCGGGATCCAGGCCGGGCGCGAGGTGGCGTGGAGCCTCGAGACCTTTCCGATCCTGGCCTGGTGGTGGCGACCCGTCGAGTTCCCGACGGATTCCGACGAGCGGAAGTCGTCCACCAACGACAGTGTCGTCTCCGTCTACGCTGTCTTCCCGAGCTCCGCGGTGTCCGTGAAGAGCCTCAAGTACATCTGGAGCCGGGTGGTGCCGGTGGGCACGCATCTCACGTCGAGCGCCGGGAGCACCCAGGTCCGGGTGCTCCGCAGCGGGACGCAGCAGAGCGGGCAGTGGGTGGAGGAGCAGGTGAACGTCCGCGAGGACTACCAGAAGTACTTCGGCGGGACCGACGTGCCCAAGCCGGCCGGGATCGCGGTGCTCACCGATTCCGACGATACCAAGAGCAGCGCGCAGGGCGACTACGCCAACTTTCGCGTGTGCAAGCCCTGAGGCGCGCCGCCGGTGGCTGACGGCGCCGACCCGTTCGAGGTCCTCTTCGCCCGCGGCGTCACCGACGGGCTGCCCGTCGTGCCCCCGACGCGTGAGCGAGTGGCGGCGGCGGTGGCCGCGACGGGACGCGACGGCGCCGACCTCGTCGCGCTCGTGCCCCCGAACTTCGGGCGCGCCACCATCGAGAAGGTCGCGATCAACGCGGTGATGGCGGGCTGCCGGCCCGACTATCTGCCCGTCGTGGTCGCGGGGGTGGAAGCCATGTGCGACGAGGGCTTCGACCTGCACGGGGTCTCGGCCACCACCAATTTCTCCTCGCCGCTCTTCATCGTGAACGGGCCGGCGCGCGGGCGGCTCGACATCAACTGCGGCGCCGGCGTCTTCGGGCCGGGGTGGCGGGCCAACGCCACCATCGGGCGGGCGCTGCGGCTCGTCGCGGTCAACCTGGGGGGCGCGATCCCCGGCGTGGTCAGCATGTCCACCATGGCCCACCCGGGGCGCTACACCTACTGCATCGGCGAGCACGAGGAGGAGAGCCCGTGGGACTCGCTCGCCGTCGAGCACGGCTTCGCCCCCGGCGAGAGCGTGATCGCCGCCTTCGCCGGCGAGGCCCCGCACGGCGTCTACGACCATCTGAGCCGCACCGCGAACGACCTCCTGATCACGATCTCGAAATCGCTGGAGGTGATCTCGCACCACAAGTCCACCCACCATGGGGACACCCTCGTGGTGCTCTCGCCCGAGCACGCCCGCACCGTCGCGGGCGACGGCTGGGGTAAGGCGGAGATGCGCGACTTCCTGTGGAGCCGGCTGCGCAAGCCGGTGCGCGAGCTGATCCCGGGCGTGGATGGCGGGGAAGGGCTACCCGCTCACGTGCTCGCCAAGTTCCCGCATCCGGAGCGCGAGGAGACGCTGATCCCCAAGTTCCGCGAGCCGGGCAATCTCAAGTTCGTGGTGGCGGGAGGCACCGCCGGGCGCTTCTCAGCGGTGATTCCGGGCTGGACCTTTCCCAAGAGCTCGCGCATGATCTGGAGGAAGATCCACCTGCCCGAGGAGGCACCATGAGCGACGACGAGTTCCTGGATCCGACCGACTCCGTGGCGGTGCCGCGCAAGACCGCGCGGCGACTCGAGAGCCTCGAGGGCAAGACCATCACGCTACTCGACATCTCGAAGGCCAAGGGCAATCACCTGCTCGACCGCGTGGAAGAGCTGCTGCGGGAGCGGGTCCATCCCAAGGCCATCGTGCGCAAGAAGAAGCCAACGTTCGCGCGGCCGGCCCCCGAGGACCTGCGTCAGGAGATCTTGAAGAACAGCGACGCGGTGATCGAGGCCCTCGCCGACTGAGGGTCCTGCACCACGTGCAGTGTGCACGACAGCGTGTTCTTCGAGGACCAGGGCATTCCCACGGCCACGATCATCTCGACCGAGTTCAAGCGGGCGGCGCGGGCCCAGGCCGACGCGCTCGGGGCGACAGATTACCAGACCGTGATGGTGGCGCACCCGATCCAGCCCCTCACCCGGGATGAGGTGCGGGCGCTGGCCGATAAGGCGTTCGACGAGATCGTCGCGCGACTGACGCGCGGGTGACCCTTCTCCTCAAGCTGGTCCTGGTGCCCGGGCTCATCGCCCTGGTCACCCTGGCCGGCCGTCGCTTCGGCCCCCGCATCGGCGGCTGGCTCAACGCCCTGCCGCTGGTGGCGGGGCCGGTGCTCTTCTTCCTGGCTCTCGAGCAGGGGGAGGCCTTCGTGGCGCGGGCCGCGGAGGCCACCCTGGCCGGCCTCGCCGCCGTCGCCGCGTTCGCGGTCATCTACTCGTGGACCGCGGTGGCGCGGCCGTGGTGGGTGTGCGTGCCGGTGGGCTGGGCCGCCTTCGCGGTCCTGACCGTCGCGCTCCAGGCGGTGCACTGGACGGCGGTGTCGGGGCTCGCCCTGGCGCTGGGGGCCTTCGGTCTCGCGCGCTTCCTGCTCCCGCGCCTCCCGGACGCGCCGATCCCGGCCCCGGCGCCCGCGTGGGATCTGCCGCTGCGCATGGCGGCGGCCCTCGTGCTGGTGTTCCTGGTCACCGGCCTGGCCGCCTGGCTCGGCCCCCGGCTCTCCGGCGCGATCACGCCGTTCCCGATCGCCACCACCATCCTGCTCGCGTTCACCCACGCCCAGCAGGGCGCGCCCGCCGCGGTGGGATTCCTGCGCGCGTTCCTGCCCGCGATGTGGAGCTTCGCGCTCTTCTGCTTCGTGCTCGCCTGGGGCGTGGTGGGGCTCGGGCGCGATCCGGCATTCCTGCTTGCGCTCGCCCTGAGCCTGGGCGCTCAGGGACTGGTGTGGGTCGGTCTCGAGGCGGCGGCTAGTCGGGGAAGCGCCAGGCGCGGCCCTCGGGCGGCTCGTCCGTCAGCGTGAACTGGGGCAGGGCGAAGTCGGCCGAGAGATCCTGGAACACGACGCGGACCCGCTTGCCGATCGCCACGTTCGCCTCCGGCTCGGGGCGGAACTCCGGCGTCACCAGGTTCGCAATGATGCGGAGGGCCTCGTCCGGGGTGGGCTGGCCCCGCTGCTCGTCGAGCTCCACCAGCACCACCGCGTAGGGCGTCCACTCCTTGAAGCCGGGCTGGATCGCGTGGTGCACCACCTCGTACGAATAGATGTGCCCGCGTCCGCTCACCGGCTTCCACTCCCACTCGAGACCCATGCACCAGGGACAGCCGTGGCTCGGCGGGTAGCGCATGAGCCCGCACGCCTTGCAGGCGCGGAGCATCAGGCGGTGATTCGCGCGGGCGAGCTTGAAGTGCTCGCGCCACTCCGAGTCGTTCTCCGGGATCACGAGGTTCATGCCGCGGTACTCGACGGAGGCCATCGCTAGTTCCTCATGATCAGGGCGGAGCCGGTCGGCGGCATCGCCCAGCCGAGATTCATGGTGATGCGCGCGTCCCGGACCTGCCGGCACTTGCCCGGCGAGTAGTCGTAGCTGTGCTTGCCGTCCTCCCAGCCCGGGCAGTAGTCGTCCACCTGGCCGCGGAGCTGCCGCACGTTCTCGATCACCATCGAGATGCCGTGGGTGTAGCCCTCGCAGAGGTGGCTGCCCGAGGTGTTGTTGGGCCGTCGGCCGCCCAGCTCGATGATCCCGCTCGAGACGTAGCGCCCGCCCTCGCCCTTCGGGCAGAAGCCGTACTCCTCGAGCTGGAGCATGGTGGTGAACGTGAAGGCGTCGTAGGAGCCGGTGACGTTGACGTCCTCCGGCGTGATGCCCGCCTGGCCGAAGACGACGTCCTTGGCGTGATAGCCGGCGACCCGCGTGATCGGGCCGTGGGCCCAGTGGAAATCGGTGCGCGGCTTGTTGACCCGGCCCGCCACCCCCATGACGTAGACCGGCTTCCGCCGCAGGTCGCGCGCGCGCGCCGCGCTCGTCACGATCAGCGCGGTGGCGTTGTCGGTCTCGAGGCAGCAGTCGAGCAGGTGGAGCGGCTTGCAGATCCACCGGGAGGCCAGCACGTCCGCCACCGTGACGCGGTCCTTCAGGAAGGCCTTGGGGTTCTGCGAGGCGTGCTTGCTGTGGGCCGCCCGCACGTGGGCCACCTGCTCGGACGTCGTCCCGTACTCGTACATGTGGCGCATGAAGGTCGGCGCGAAGTTTTGCCCGGCGCTGCGCATGCCGAACGGCACCTGGGCCAGGTCGAGGCCGCGCACCGGCTGGGCCGCCCGCGCGCCGGTGCCG
>JBGOVO010000429.1:0-3094 GCA_041478145.1 Methylomirabilia bacterium | reverse complement strand
GGGCGGGATCGACTTCAAGTACTTCGCGATGGCCTGACGGTCGGCCTTGGTCAGGTCCTTGTATCCGGCCGAGGTGCCCTGGATGACTTCCATCATCAGGCCGCCCGCGACGTCGCCGTCGGGCTTGTTCCCCGTCTCGAGATAGTCGGTGATCTGCTCCTCGCTCCAGCTCCCGACGCCCGTCTCACGGTCCGGCGTGATGTTGGCCACCGCGGACCCTTCCGGCCCCTTGCCCTTCTGGTTGCCGGCCAAGAAGCGGCTATTATCCACCGCCATGGTCATGGTCCGCGGGGTGTGGCACTCCCCGCAGTGGGCCACCGCGCGCGCGAGATATTCCCCGCGCGCGACCCCCGAGGTTGGCACCGCCGTGGGCGGCGTCTCGCGCGCGGCGAAGGTAGCGAGCCACGCCGGCAGGAACACGCTCTCGAACATCGGGACCGTGATCTTCTTGGCGGGCGCTGCCTGGTTCACCGACGGCACCGAGCGAAGGTACGCGACCACGTCTTTCAGGTCCTGCTCCGCCATGCCGTTGAACACGGTGTAGGGATGCACCGGAATGAGCCGCTCGCCGTCTGGGCGCCGGCCCGCGCGGATGGCCGTGATGATCTGCTCGTCCGTCCACTTGCCGATCCCGGTGGCGGGATCCGGCGTGATATTGGACGAGTACACGGTGCCGAACGGCCCATCGTACTTGCGCCCGCCCGCGTTGAGCGACTGCTTCGGTACGGTGTGGCAGCCGCAGCCGGCGGCGGCGCCGAAGATGTACTTCCCGCGGGCGATCTGCTCCCGGCTCTGGGCCGCTGCCGTCGACGCCATGGATAGCATCAGGAGGACCACCCCGAAATAAATCCAACGTTTGCGCGGGGTCGCACGGTCAGGGCAGGGCCGCATCTCACGTCGTGGCATCAAACTCTCCATGAGGCTCGCAGGTTCCCGCCCGGCGAAAATACCACGAAGGCTCCCCGCCCGATCAGGATGCGCCGGAGGGCCGGTGACGCGGCTCGTGCACGCGGCCCAGCAGCAGGGAGATCGCGGCCAGAGCGCCCAGCGCCGCCATCGCGAACACCGCCTGGAATCCCAGGGTGTCGGCCATCAGCCCGGCGATGAGCGGGGCTCCGAACGCCACCGGCGTGAGCAAGGTGGTGCCGAGGCCCACGTAGGTGGGTCGCGCCGCCGCGCCCGGAGCGAACTCGAGCAGCACGTTCAGCCCGGAGACGTTGGCCGCCGCCAGATGGATACCCTGCAGCACGAAGACCAGCGCGAACACCTCGAGCGAGGGCGCCGCCAGCGCCACGAGATTGGCGAGCAGGAGAGCGCCCGCGCCGATGCTGAGCGGCACCAGATGGCCGGAGCGATCCGCGAGCGCGCCCAGCACGACGTTGCCCCCCATCTGGCCCGCGAGCAGCGCGGCCGTGAACGCGCCCACCGCCCAGTCCGGCGCCGCGTAGAGGCGGAGCGCGTGCACCGTGTAGAACCCGGAGGCCATCATGCCGACGAACGTGAGCCCGCGGGAGAGGAGGAACCAGACGAGGTTCCGATCCTCGCGCAGGACCCGCCCGGCCCGGCGGAGATACGCGGCGAGCGGCGGCGCCTCGCCCACCGTGGCGGCGCGGGACTCGCGCACCCGCGCGAGCGCCACGTAAGACAGTCCCATGAACACGGCGGAGGTGAGAAAGCAGACCCCGTAGCCGTCGGGCGCGGGCAGGCGGGCGAGCACCCACGCGCTCAGCACGCTGCCGAGTAAGCCGGCCGCGCCGCCGAGCAGGCTCGAGATCGCGAAGAAGCGGCCGCGCAGGCCCACCGGGACGGCCCGGGCCACGATGTCCATCCAGGCCGGCATGAGCACGCCGCCCGCGCTCGTGATCAGCAGCAACATGAGCAGCATCAGCGCCAGGGCCAGGCCGGGCGCCGGGCGCGCCACGAAGAAGGCGATCGCGGCCAGGAGCAGGAACGGCAGGCGCTCCCAGATCGTGTAGCGCAGCACGAAGGGCAGCTTGTGCGCGAGCGATTCGGTGTAGCCGGCGGCGAACAGCGAGGGCAGGTTCCACCCGAGCGTCATGAGTGCGGGGATGGCGCCGATGGTCAGGTTGGAGGCGCCGAGATGCGCGGCGAACGCCGGCAGGATCGTGCTCTGGGACGCGAACGACAGCCCGACGAGGAAGAGACCGAAGTCGATGCCGAGCGCGACGACGTTGTGGCGGACGTGACGGCGTGCGAATGCCTCACCGTCGTCCGGATCGTGAGAGGCGCTGCGAGGAGCGGAGGTCACAACCGCCGAGGATACCCGGCGGCGGGAGCCGGGACAAGACTGCCGCGGCGGCCCGCAGGGCCGCCGGGATCAGGACATCAGCATCCGGCGGCGGTCACCGAGGGAGAGGGCATCGCTCAGCGATGAGACGGCGCGTCGCGACGCGCCGGGTGGCATGATGCGGGACGGCTCGGGCGTGCTTCCGTCAGGCCGCGTGAGCGCCTCCGCATGACGGTAGGCCTTGAGCTTGTACTGCAGGCAGCGGAGGCTGATGCCCAGCAGCCGCGCCGCCTGCGTGCGGTTGCCCCCCACCCCCTCCAGCGTCTGCAGTATGTACTGCTGCTCCAGCTCCCGCAGCGTCAGCCCCCCCGGCAAGGTCGGCTTGGCCGGCTCCGTGCCGCGCTTGCCCCCCCCGTCCCCCAAGGGCAGCACATCGACGTCGATCGTATCATGCTCGCTCAACACCACCGCCTGCTCGATGCAGTTCTCCAACTGCCGCACGTTGCCCGGCCACTCCCCCCCCACCAACAGCTCCAGCGCCCGCCCCGTCAGCCGCGGCACCCGCTTGTGGTGCGCCGCCGCAAACTTCCGCACGAAATGCTCCACCAGCAACCCAATATCCCCCCGCCGCGCCCGCAGCGGCGGCACCTCGATCATCACCACCGCAATCCGATAATACAAATCCTCCCGAAACTGCCCCTCCCGCACCGCCCGCCGCAAATCCCGGTTGCTCGCCGTGATCAGCCGAATGTCCGTCCGCGTCGGCTTGCTCCCCCCCACCTTCACGAACTCCCGCGTCTGAATCACCCGCAACAGCTTCGCCTGCAGCGGCAGGCTCAGCTCACT
>JBGOVO010000014.1:0-23816 GCA_041478145.1 Methylomirabilia bacterium | reverse complement strand
CGTCGATCTCGTCCATGAAGATGATGCAGGGGGCGTGCTTCTTGCCCTGCTCGAAGAGGTCGCGCACGCGGGAGGCGCCCACGCCCACGAACATCTCCACGAAGTCCGAGCCCGAGATGGAGAAGAACGGGACATTGGCCTCGCCCGCGATCGCCTTGGCCAGCAGGGTCTTGCCGGTCCCGGGAGGCCCGACCAGGAGCACCCCCTTGGGGATCTTGCCGCCCAGCTTCTGGAACTTGGGCGGGTCCTTGAGGAACTCGATGATCTCCCGCAGCTCTTCCTTGGCCTCGTCCACCCCCGCCACGTCCTGGAACGTGACCTTGTTCTGCTTATCCGAGATCAGCCGGGCGCGCGCCTTGCCGAAGGAGAGCGCCTTGGCGCCCCCGCCCTGCATCTGGCGCATGAAGAAGATCCACACCCCGATGAAGAGGAGCATGGGCACCCACTGCAGCACGATGGCCAGCCACGAGTTCGTGTCGGGCGGCTTGACGTCGATCTTCACCCCCCGGTCCTTCAGGGACTTGACCAGGTCCGGGTAATCGGCGGTGAAGGTGCGGAAGGAGGAACCGTCGCTCAGGCGTCCGGAGACGTTGTTGCCTTTCAGCGTGACCTCGCGGACCTCGCCCGACTCGACCTTCTTCAAGAAGTCGGAGAAGACGATCTCGCCCCGGGGGGACTGGTTCTGCTGGATGAGCTGGAAGACGAGGATGACGATGAGGCCGATCACCATCCACAGAGCGAGATTCTTGTAGAACGGATTCATGCTGCGGTCATCATACCATACGGCGCGAGGGCGCGAGGGGGGGGCGCCCCGACGGAGATCACTGCCCCGCGACCGGCTCCAGGACGGCGAGATCGGCCAGATTGCGGTGCCAGCCGTCGTAGTCGAGCCCGTAGCCCACCACGAACTCGTCCGGAATCACGAACCCCACATAGTCCACGTCCACGTCGACCTCGCGGCGGGAGATCTTGTCCAGGAGCCCGCACAGGGCCAGGCTGCGCGGATGCCGGGTCGCCAGGTTCCGCCGGAGGTAGCTGATGGTCCGGCCCGAGTCGATGACGTCCTCGACGATGATCACGTCCCGGCCCTCGATGGACATGGAGAGGTCGGCGGTGAGGCGCACCACGCCGGAGGATCGGGTGCCGGAGCCGTAGGACGAGACCGCCATGAAGTCCATGGCCGCCGGGACCGGGATGGCCCGGAGCAGATCGGCGGTGAAGACCACCGCCCCCTTGAGCACGCCCACCAGCACCGGCGTCCGCCCCGCGTAGTCGCGCCCGATGGCTTCACCCAGCTCGGCGACGCGGGCAGCGATCTCGTCGCGCGAGATCAGGATGCGGCCGACGTGCCGGTCCACCGCCGCGGCGGCCTACTTGGGCGTGACGAAGGTGGTGAGCGAACGCTGGGCGCGGATTCGCTCGGCCGCGGTGGCCGCCTCCTCGCGCGTCCGGTAGGCGCCGACCCGGACCCGGAAGCGGGCCTGCCCGTCCTGGGCGGCCAGGGTGGCCACGTAGGCCTCGAGCCCGGCCGCGGCCAGATGCTGCCGCAGGTCCTCGGCCTGGCGGCGATTCTTGTAGGCGCCGACCTGGATCGTCCAGGCCTGAGAGCCCGCGGCGCTCGAGGCGGGCGGCAGCGAGACCGCCGCGGGGGCGGGCGCCGGAGGCAGGGCGGCCGGCGCCTTGATCGCGACCGGCTTCGCCTCGGGCTTGGCGGGCGCGCCCGGCCCGCTGAGCGGCTCGGTCAGCGTCTGGTAGAAGGTCAGCTTCTCGGTCGACTCGGGCGCCCGATCCGCCATGACCTCCGCCGCGATGCCGCTCCGGCGGGAGGGCGTCACCGGCTTCCGGGCCGCCTCGGAGACCGACGGGACCACCATGGAGACCGTCTGGCGTGCCCACTGGCGGCCGACCAGGAGGCCGAGCGCGAAGGTGAGGCCCAGGATCACCAGCACGGCGCCGCCGAGCGCCAGCCACTGGCCTGGGCCGGGCCCGCTCCCGATGCGCCGCCGCGCCGGAGTGGCCATCGCTAGTCGCGCTCGCCGCCGCGGCTCATGCTCTCCGGAGCGGAGACCCCGAGCAGCCCCAGGCCGTTGGCCACCACCTGCCGGACGGCCGCGCACAGGCCCAGGCGCGCGAGCGTGCCGCGGCGGTCGGGCGTGATCACGCGATGGGCCTTGTAGTAGGGGTGGAAGAGCCCGGCCAGCTCGGAGAGGAAATAGGCCACCCGGTGCGGCTCGCGGGCCCGCGCGGCGCCCGCGACCAGGTCCGGATACTGCAGCAGGCGCTTGATCAGGGCCTGCTCCTCGTCGAGGGTCAGCGGCGAGAAGTCCACCTGAGCCCACGGGGGCACGGTCACGCCCTGCTCGGCCGCGGTCTTGAACAGACTGGCGACGCGCGCGTGGGCGTACTGCACGTAGAAGACGGGATTGTCGGAGGACTGCCGCGTCGCCACCGCCAGGTCGAACTCGAGCGGGCTGTCGTGCCGCCGCGTCAGGAAGGTGAAGCGCGCCGCGTCCCGGCCGACCTCCTCCAGCAGCTCCTCCATCAGCACGAACTCGCCCCGCCGCTTCGACATGCGCACGGGCTGGCCGTCGCGCAGCAGCGTCACGAGCTGGACGATCAGCACCTCGAAGGTCTCGGGTGGGTGCCCGAGGGCCTGCATCGCGGCCCGGAGGCGCGGGACGTGGCCGTGATGGTCCGGGCCGAGGAAATCGATCACGTGATCGGCCCGGCCGAACTTCTCGAAGTGGTGGAAGCCGATGTCCACCGCGAAGTAGGTCAGCTCGCCGTCCGACTTGCGCAGCACGCGATCCTTGTCGTCGCCCAGCGCGGTCGAGCGGAACCAGAGGGCGCCGTCCTCCTCGTAGGTCTGCCCCGCCGCGGCCAGCGCGTCGATCGCCGCCCGGGCCCAGCCCGCGTCGCGCACGTCCCGCTGCTCGTGGGCCCAGTGATCGAAACGGGTGCCGTACGCCTCCAGCACCCGCCGCTGGCTCTCCACCATGGCGGCGACGGCCAGGCGGCCCAGGCGCTCGAGCCGCTCCGGCTCGGGGAGGGCCGCGATCGCGCGCATCCCGGCCGGGTCCTTCGCGAGCCACTCGGTGACGAGGTCGACGAGATATTCGCCCGGATAGGCGCTCTCGGGCAGCTCGGCCGCCTCCCCCAGCGCCTGGCGGAGCCGCACGTCCACCGAGCGCGCGAGCGCCATGAACTGATTGCCCGCGTCGTTGACGTAGTACTGCGACTCGACCGCGTAGCCCTGAGCCCGGAAGATGCGCGCGAGCGCGTCGCCCACCGCGGCCGCGCGCGCATTGACGATGACGAGCGGTCCGGTCGGATTGGCGGAGACGAACTCGAGGAGGACGCGCGCCCCCTTCCCCGCGTCACTCCGGCCGTAGTCGTCGCCCGCGGCCAGCACCTGGCGGAGGGCGTCCGCGCACCAGCGCGGCGAGAGGAACACGTTGAGGAATCCGGGGCCCGCGATCTCCAGCCGGTCGACCACCGCCGTCTTCGGGAAGTTCGCGACCACCGCCTCCGCGATCTTGCGGGGCGGACGGCGGGCCTCGCGGGCCAGCGCCATGGCCGCGTTGGTCGCGTAGTCGCCGTGGCGCGCTTCGCGCGGGATCTCCCACTGCACCTCCGTGGGTGCGGGCAACCCGGCGGCGTTCAGCGCGTGCCTCAATGCGTCCGCGAGATGGTCGGTGATGGTCAAAGACACAAATCGCCGCTGCTGCGGCGGCGATAGGGAATGATACCCCCGCCCGCGGAGGGAGCGAAGAAATTTCCGGCGCTTACGAGCCGCCGATCTCGCGCAGCAGACGCGGATCGATGCAGGCCGCGAGCGTGTCGGCAAGACGGTCGTAGGCCGCCTCGCGCGTGGCGCGGTGATCGGGTGACGGGGCCGACCACGCGGGAGCCTCGGCGCCGCGCGCCCAGTCGAGCACGCGGCGGCGGGCCGCGCCGGACTCGAAGAGCCCGTGCACGAGCGTGCCCCACACGCGCCCGTCGGCGGACGCGCAGCCCTCCGCGCGCCCTTCTACCTCGAGCAGCGGGCGCGCCGCGTCGTCGACCTCGGTCACGCCCATGTGGATCTCGTAGCCCTCGAAGCCGGGGCCGTCGGGCAGCCAGCGGGCGCGGACCCGTCGCGCGACCTTCTCACGCGCCAGCCGCGTGGCCACCGGCAGCAGGCCGAGTCCGGCCTCCTCGCCACCGCTCTCGACGCCGTGCGGATCGGCGACGGAGCGGCCGAGCATCTGATAGCCGCCGCAGACACCCAGCACGAGACCGCCCCGGGCGCGGTGCTCTCCGAGGGCGGCCGTGAAGCCCCGCGCCTTGAGCGCGCGGAGATCGTCGATCGTGTCCTTGGAGCCCGGCAGGATCACGAGCGCCGCGCCCGCCAGGTCGCGCGGCTCCTCCGCGTAGACGAGCCGCACGCCGGGCTCGCTCTCGAGCGGCGCGAAGTCGGTGAAGTTGGCGATGTGGGGCAGCCGGACCACCGCGACCCGCAGCCCGTCGCCCGGGGCCCTCGCCCCGCCGTCGAGGGCCACCGAATCCTCCTCGGGCAGGGCCAGGCGCGAGAGGAACGGCACGACCCCGGCGACGGGGACCCGCGTGCGGCGGACCAGATCGCGGACGGCCGGCGCGAGCAGCGAGACGTCGCCGCGGAACTTGTTGATGACGAAGCCGCGCACCCGCCGCCGGTCGGCGGGTGGCAGAAGGGTCATGGTGCCGAGGAGGCTCGCGAAGACGCCGCCGCGGTCGATGTCGCCGACCAGCAGCACGGGCGCGCCCGCCAGCCGCGCCACCCGCATGTTGGCCAGGTCGCGTCGCATGAGATTCGGCTCGGCGGGGCTCCCCGCCCCTTCGATGACGATGACGTCGGCGTCGCGCGCCAGCGTCTCGTAGCTGCGGCGCACCGCGGGCCAGAGCGTGGCCGCGATCCGATAGTATCCCCGCGCGTCCACCTCCTGCCGCACGCGGCCCAGGACCACGACCTGGCTGCGCGCCTCCGCGCGCGGCTTGAGCAGGATGGGGTTCATCTCCACGCGCGGCGGCACGCCGGCCGCCTCGGCCTGCATCACCTGGGCCCAGCCCATCTCCCCGCCGCCCGCCGCGACGTGCGCATTGAGCGACATGTTCTGCGACTTGAACGGCATCACGCGGAGCCCGCGCCGGGCGAGGAGCCGGCAGAGACCTGCGGCCAGCACGGTCTTCCCCGCGTGCGAGCCGGTGCCCTGGAGCATGACCGCGCGGGCGCGGCGGCCGGGGCTCACGGGCGCGCGGCCAGCGCCAGGGCGGCGGCGGCGAGGCACAGCGCGGCGGCCCAGCGCTCGACTCGCATCGCGCGATCGATCGCCTCCGGATCGGGTGGCGGCCCGTCGCCGAGGCGGTAGTGGTCGCGCTTCTCCAGCGCGACGCCGAGCGCGCCCGCCATCGCGGCCATGGTCTGGCCGGCGTTGGGGCTCTCGGTGCGCCCGCCGTCGCGCCGCCGCGCGCTCGCCGCGCCCGCGGCCGACTGCCGCGCGAGCCAGGCGCCCGCCACCAGCGCCCACGCGGCGAGGCGCGCGGGCAGATAGTTGAGCGCGTCGTCGGTGCGCGCGGTCGCGCGGCCCAGGTGCTCCAGCTCCTCCCGACGGTAGCCGATCATGGCGTCGGCCGTGTTCACCGCGCGGTAGGCCCAGGCCAGGGCGAGCCCGGCGCCGACCCCGCCGACCAGCGTGCCCACGACGTAGAAGCACACCGGGGCCACGAGGCCGTCGGTGAGATTCTCGGCGAGCGATTCGACCGCGGCCGAGGCGACGCCCTCGCGGTCGAGATCGAAGGTCGGCCGGCTCACGAGATGCCGGGCGACCTGCCGTCGCGCGCCGTCCAGATCGCCCGCGATCAGATGACCCCGCACCACCTCCACCGCGGCCAGGAGCCCGCTGAGTGACAAGCTGCACTTGAGCAGCCACCCGAGGGCGAGCGGCGCCGCGATGCCCGGGAGGCGCGCCAGCATCGCGTGCGCCGCCAGCGCGCCGCCCGCCGCGGCACCCGTCACCACCAGGATGAGAAAGGCTCCGTAGAGAGCCAGGTCCTCGGGCGCGCGGGGCGCGAGGCGGCGGCCGAGCGTGACGAGGCGGCCGATCCATGCCACCGGATGCCAGCGGTTGGGCGGCTCACCCACGAGGAGATCGAGCGCCACCGCGAGCGCCAGCACCGTCATCGGAGGCGGCGACCTCGCACCGGGACCTCAGCGCAGCTCGAACACGAGGGGGATCCGGATCAGCAGGGGCCGCCGCGGCAGCGAATCCGGGAATGGGGTCGGGCCGAGCCGGCGGATGGTCTCGAGCGCGGCCTCGTCCAGGACGTCGTGGGTGGACGAGCGCGCGACGCGCACGTCGCGGACTCGGCCGGTGGCCTCGAGCCACACGTCCAGCTCCACGGTACCGCCCAGACCCTGCCGGCGCGCCGCGAGGGGATAGACGAGGGCCTCCTGCACCCGCTGCCGGAAGCGCCCCAGATACGGCCCGTACTCGGGCGGCACCGCGCCGGCACCGGCACCGGGCGTCGCGAGCGCGAGCGCCGACCCGCCCGGCCCCGGCACGGGAGATCCGGCGTCGCCGCGCGTCGGGCCCGTGGGCCGGCGAGCCGCCCCCGGCCCGGAGGCGCCGCTTCGGCCGGTCGCCGCGGCCGACGCCGCCGGCGGCGACGACGGCGGCGGCGTGGGCGCGGGCTCGGTCGGCGGCACCGCGACGGCCGGAGGAGCCGGGGGCGGCGGCGGCGCGGGAACCGCTGACGCGGCGGGCGGTGGAGCGATCGGGGTGACCGGGATCATGGGCGCCGGCGGCGTGGCGGGCGTCACCGGCTCGGCGACCGGTACAGCGGGCTGGCTCGGCGCGGGGGCCACAGACCGCGGCGCCTCGGCGCGGTCCGGCGCGGCAGGCCGCGGGGACCGCGGGACGTTGGGCCCCGGCGCGGGCGCGGCGGGCCCGCCGGCTGCGGTCCCGGGAGGCTCGGCGCGCTCGAGCAGATCCACGAAGAGCGGGCGCGTCCAATCCGCCGAGGACAACCCGATGATCGAGGCGCCGACACCCACGTGAACGAGCACCGACAGGGTCAACCCGCCGAGCCGGGCGACGGGACTCACCGGTTGCGCTCCTGCCAGTCGGCAATGCCGCGATCGAGGGCGGCGCGCACCGCGCGGGCCACCACCCAGCCCATCTCGCTGGCCGGGCCGCCGAAGCGGGCCCGGACCCCGCGGCCGGTGGCCGCGATGACCACCGCATCGGTGGACGTGCCGGATACGGCCACGCCGTCCTCCACCACGAGCCCCGCCCCACGCAGGGCGAGCCCCTTCACCTCGGTCGCGGTGATCACCGCATTGACGAGCGCGGCCGGCTCCGGATCGGCGTCCACCACCACGATGGTGTTGATCGTCGACGCCGTCCACGTGGCGATCGGCGAGTGGCCCGCGGCCACCGGATTGCTGAGCCCCACCGTGACCACCGCGATGGCCGCGAGCCCGGCGGCGGATTCCTCCCCCACGGCGGCCCGCTCGGTCAAGGCGCCCGTGAGCAGGCCGACCCAGGGCGTCGGCACCTGGGCCCGCCGCGCGAAGGCCTCGATCATCGCGGAGGGATCCGCGCACGGATCGTGCTTGCGCACGTGCAGGTTGACGACGGCGCGGGCCTCCGCGAAGCCGCCGAGGTGGACCGCCGAGGACAGGACGCGGAGCGGCCGCGCACTCGCCACCACCACCGCTTCGCTCCCGGCCTCGACGGACACCCCGGCGATCACGCGGCGGCCTCTAGAACGACGCCCGCAGCCCCACGAGGGCGTTGATGCCGAGCGCGGGGAACCCGCGCACCTCCGCGTAGCCTTCGTTGAGCAGGTTCTGGATGCGCGCGGTCAGCTCGAGCTTTCGCAGCCAGCCCATCTGGTCGAGGATACGCCACGTCCCGCCGACGTCCACCCGCGTGTAGCCGCTGTTGTACACCTCGCCGAAGGGCTCGAACTGCTCGGTCACCACGTGGACCTGGGTGAACAGCGAGAGCCGCGCGATCGGCTCCCAGGTGAGCCCGATGTTCCAGCGGTGACGCGGCTCCCGCGGCAGGGGCCGGTCGGTGGCCAGGTTCTCGGAGTCGGTGTAGGTGTAGTTGAGCGAGGCGACCAGGTTCGGCAGCACGTCCATCTCGGAGGTGAACTCGATGCCCGCGCTGCGGGCCCGCCCCACGTTGAAGGGGCCCCCGAAGGGCGCGGTGGGAATCGGGATGCAGCAGGTGATCAGGTTCTTGAAGTTGGTCTGGAAATAGGTGAGCCCGAGGCGGATGCGGTTGTTCCAGAGCTTCTGGTCCACTCCTGCGTCATAAGCCAGGCTCTCCTCCGGCTGCAGGTTCGGATTGCCGAAGCCCGGGAAGAAGAGATCGTTGAAGGTCGGGCCCCGGAAGCCGGTCCCGGCGCTGCCGCGCAGCCGGGTGCCCGTCTCCTTGATCAGGAAGGCCAGGGAGCCGCGCTGGGTGGTGGTGGTGCCGTAGGCGTTGTTGTCCTCCACCCGGAAGCCACCGGTCACGAACAGCCGGTCGAAGAAGCGAAGCTGCTGCTCGAAGAACACGGACTCGGTGTCGGTGGCGGCCTTGAAAGTGCCCCGATTCTCCCCTTCCTCCCGACGATGCTCGAGCCCGATGGTGCTGGTGCTCCACTTGCCGACGAAGAACGAGTTCACCCACTCCGCTTCCCGGCGCTCCACGTTGACCTGGGAGAACGTGGGGACATCGAAGTCCACGCCGGGGTCCACCGGGTCCTGGAAGCCCTGGCTGTTCTCGTAACGCGAGATCCGGGCGCGGCTCTCCCACCACTCCACCGGACGGGTCTTGCCCTCGAGGCTCCAGATGGTGGTCTCGGACTGCTGCCGCGCGTTGCGGTTGATGATCGGCACGATCGGCTGCGGGCCCAGGAAGACCCCTTTCACCGGCACCCCGATGTCGTTCTTGTTGTAGCGGAAGATGAAATCGAGCGAGGAGTCCCAGGGCAGCGTGGCCCCGATGCGCGCGCTGATCGCGTTGGCATCGGTCTCGTCGTTCTGGAACTGGCCGTTGCTCTCGAAGTGGGAGGCCGACAGCGCGTAGTTCAGGATCTTGTAGGCGCCGCTCACGGTGGCCCGCGAGGCGAGCGTGTCGTAGTTGCCCACCTCCTGCTGCACCGAGCCCTGGAACGGGCCGCCCTGGCCCTTGCGGGTGATGATGTTCACCACGCCGCCGATGGCGTCGGCCCCGTAGAGCGTGGACTGCGCGCCCCGGATGATCTCGATCCGCTCGATGAGGTCAGGCGAGATGTCGGAGAGGTCCACCTGCCCGAGCGTGGGACTCTTCACCCGCACCCCGTCCACCAGCACCTGGACCTGGTTGGCGTTGGCGCCGCGGATGGTGATGCTCGAGGCCTTGCCGTAGGCGCCCGAGCGCCGGATCTCCACGCCGGGTACGTTGCGGAGGGCTTCGTCCACCGTCGGGTAGTGATAGGTCTGGAAGTCCTGGCCGTTCACCACGCTGATGGAGGCGCCGAGCTGCTCCGCCGGGGTCTCGACCTTGGTCGCGGTTACCACCACGGGATCCACGCTCTTCTGCTCCTGCGCCCGGGCCGCCAGGGGCACCGAGAGGGACAGGGCCAGGAGCCACACGAGGTGCTGTCGCATTGACCACTCCTTTTTGCCTCGAAAGGGTTGGCATCGCGGATCGCAGCCAGGTCTCCTGACTCGTGGATCGGCGTCGTGGCCCGGCCTTCCCAGGCGCGCCATACCGGCGTCCCAGTGGCTCCCGTAACGGGATCGGGCGTGACTCCCCACTCACAGTGGCGGGACCGTGCCGGCTTCGGCCCGTGCAGCGGCCGGGACCGGCTTCCCTTGGACTGCGATCTGGTCGGGTCTACATCGCTCCTGTGGTTATCACCTCCAGTCAGCCGTTGGGCCAATCAGCTGTTGGCCAGTCAGCCGTTGGGCCAGTCAGCCGTTGGGCCAATCAGCCGTTGGGATAGATGATGTGGATGGTCGGGCGACGACTGATCGGGTGCTTGTCGACCAGGACTCGGCAGCCGTAGGCGGACTCCAGCACCGCCTCGTCGATGACGGCCTCGGGCGGCCCGACGCGCACCGCGACGCCGCCGGCCAGCAGGAGGAGCCGGTCGCACAGCTCCGACGCAAAGCCCAGGTCGTGCGAGACGAGCACGATGGTGAGGCCGGCCTCGCGGCCGAGCCGCCGCAGCAGGCCGGCGCACTCGGCCTGGTAGCGGAGGTCCAAGTACGCGGTGGGCTCGTCGAGCACGAGCAGGCGCGGCTCCTGGGCCAGGGCGCGGGCAAGCATCACGCGCTGGCGCTCGCCCCCGCTCAGCCGATCCAGCAGCGCCGCGCGCAGGTCAAGCACCCCGACCGTTTCCATGGCGCGCCGGGCCGCCGCGCGATCCTCCTCGCTCTCGAAGAAGCGGCGCGGGGCGCCCGGGAAACGGCCCATCAGCACCAGATCCTCGACCGTGTGCGGGAAGCCACGCGGCACGTCCTGCGGCACGACCGCCACCGCGCGCGCCAGCGCGGCGCGGGAGAGCCGGGTGACGTCCGTCCCCTCGAGCAAGATGCGGCCGCCCGAGGGCTCGAGCACCTTGGACAGGAGCCGGACCAAAGTCGTCTTGCCGGAGGCGTTGGGGCCGATGACACCGAAGGTCTCCCCCGGCCTGACGTCGAAGGACAGGTCGCGGATCGCGAAGGCGGCCGCGTCCCCGGCGCGGGGCGGGTAGGCGAAGGTCACGCGCTGGCAATCCACGAGCGACGTCATAGCCGAGGGTCGGCCGCGCGCGAGCGCAGCAGATAGACGAAGAAGGGCGTCCCGCAGAACGCGGTGATGACGCCCACCGACAGCTCGGCGGGCGCGATCACGTTGCGGGCGAGCGTGTCCGCCAGCAGCAGGAAGGCCCCGCCGCCCAGCATGGCGGTGGGGATCACCACGCGGTTGTCGGGGCCGAGCATCATCCGGATCACCTGGGGCACGATCAGCCCCACGAAGCCGATGGGGCCCACGAAGGCCACCGCGGCGGAGGTCAGGAGCGCGGCGCCCGCGAAGATCCGGCGCTTGAGCCGCTCCGCGTCCACGCCCAGCTGCTGCGCGCTCTCCTCGCCGAGAGCGAGGAGGTTGAGCCGACGCGCCGGGCCCGCGACGAGCCAAAAACCCACCGCGGCCACCCCCGCGAAGACGGCGAGGCTGCCGGGAGCGATGGGTCCCAGGTTGCCGAGCAGCCAGTGCACCACGCCCCCCAGGCGGTCGAAGTCCAGGACCGAGACCAGGACGGTGATGGCGGAAGAAAAGAAGATGCTGACGATGACGCCGGCCAGGAGCAGGGTGTGGACGGGCAGGCCGCCGGCGCGCGCCGCGATCAGGTACACGGCCAAGCCCGCCACCAGCGCGCCCGCGAAGGCGCAGGCGGCGAGGCCCACCGCCTCCACGAGGCCGCTGCCCAGCCCGAAGACCTGCGCCACGACGACCCCGAAGGCGGCGCCGCTCGAGACGCCGAGCACCGAGGGCTCAGCCAGGGGATTGCGCGCGAGGGCCTGGAAGCCCGCTCCCGCCACCGCCAGCGCGCCTCCGGCCAGCAAGGCGGCCAGGATCCGCGGCAGCCGCAAGCTCAGCACCACGACCTGATCCACGCCTCGCACGCGCCCGGCGAGCACCGCCAGCACGTCACCGGGGGGCACGCGGGCGCTGCCGAGGAAGAGCGCGCCGACCGCGGCGAACGCCACCAGGAGACCGAGCCCGACCAGCAGGGCGGCGAGCCGCGCGCCGGAGGCCGAGCCGGGCGGGCTCATCGAAGCGCCGCCTTGTCGAACGCCTCGGGATGGACCAGGCGCGCGAGCGCCTCCAGGCCGTCCACCATGCGCGGGCCGTAGCGATGCATCAGGTTCCCGTCGATCGTGTAGAGCCGCCCGGCGCTGATCGCGGGCACCTGGGTGAATCGCTCCCACTTCGCGCGCACCAGCGGGCTCTTCTCGGAGCCGTGGCTCGCGAGGATGATGACCTCGGGGTTGCGCGCCAGGGCCGCCTCCATGCTGTAGCGCGGATACCCCGACCCGCCGTCCGCGGTCACCGAGTCGCCGCCGGCCAGGGTGATCAGCTCCGACACCAGAGCCCCGCGGGCCGGTACGATGAGCGGATCGGGCCAGAGCACGTAGAGGACCCGCGGGCGCGGACGGGTGGCCACGCGCGCGGCGACGGCCTGAATGCGCTCGCGCAAGGCGGCCACCGCGCGGTCCGCGGCGTCGCCCCGATCCGTCAGCCGGCCGAGGCGCGAGAGCAGGTCGAGCACGTCGGCCACCGTGATCGGGTTGACGACGAAGACCGGGATCTTGAGCCGGGCGAGCTGATCGAATGTCTCGTGGCGATTGCCCGCGGTGGTGGCGACCACGAGATCGGGCTTGAGCGCCACCATGCCTTCCAGACTCGGGGCGAGCATGCCGCCCACGCTCGGCTTCCGGCGCGCCTCGGCGGGGTAGTCGCAGAAGTCGGTCACTCCGACGAGCCGGTCCTGGGCGCCGATCGTGAAGAGGATCTCGGTCACGCTGGGCACGAGCGAGATGACGCGCGCGGGCGGCGCGGGCAGGACGAGCTGCCGCCCGGTCTGGTCGGTAACGGTGAGGGCCGGGGCCGGCCGCGGGACGAGGACGAGCGCCAGGACGACCGCCGCGAGGAGCCGAATCATGCGGAGCCGTGAGGACCGGCGCGATCGGTGACGCCGGCGGACTTGAAGGTCGCCATCTCGGTGAGCACCGCGCAGGCCGCGCGCGCGAGGCTGATGCAGAGCGCCGCGCCCGTGCCCTCACCGAGGCGCATGCCGAGGTCGAGATAGGGCTCGAGGCCGAGGGCTTCGAGGACGCGGCCGTGACCCGGCTCGGCCGAGCGATGCGCGGCCAGCAGCGCCTCGCGCGCCTCCGGCTTGAGCCGGACCGCGACGAGGGCCGCCGCCCCCGCGATGAAGCCGTCCAGCACCACGGGCACGCGGTAGGCGGCGCCGGCCAGGATCACCCCGACCAGCCCCGCGATCTCGAAGCCGCCCACCTTGGCGAGGGTGTCGAGCCCGTCCGCGGGATCCGGGTCGTTCACCTCGAGCGCGCGCCGGATGGCCTCGACCTTTCGGCGCCGGCCCGCCGCGTCCACGCCGGTGCCGGGGCCGGTCACGCTCTCGGCGGTAGCTCCCGTGAGCGCGGCCACCAGCGCGCTCGCGGCGGTGGTATTGCCGATGCCCATCTCGCCGGTGCCGATCAGATCCGCGCCCCGCGCGCGCTCGGTCTCCACCAGCGCGATGCCGGCCTCGATCGCCTGCACGGCCTGCTCCCGGGTCATCGCGGGCCCGCGCGTCATATCCGCGGTGCCCGGCCCGACCCGGCAGTCCCGCAGGTCGGGATGGCGCGGGAGCGGGGCCGCCACTCCCAGATCCGCCACGACGACGCGAGCGGCCGCGTGCCGGGCGAGCACGTTGACAGCGGCGCCCCCGCGCAGGAAGTTCTCCACCATCTGCGCTGTGACGATCTGGGGATACGCACTCACGCCCTGCGCCACAACGCCGTGATCGCCCGCGAGCGTGAAGATCACCGGATCGCGGAGTGGCGGCGGGCAGATCCCCGCGATGGCCGCGAGCCGCACCGCCAGCTCCTCCAGGCGTCCGAGGCTACCCGGCGGCTTGGTGAGCTGGTCGAGGCGACGGCGCACCTCGATCTCGGCGCCCGGATCGGGCCGCGCGACGACGCTAAGGAGCTTCGTGAGTCGAGTCACGGCGGGCCGGGGGCTGCGGAGCGTCCTTCACGGTCATCGGAATTCCCGCCACCATCAGCGTCACGTGATCGGCGGCGACGGCAAGCCGCTGGTTGACGAAGCCCAGCAGATCGCGGAAGCGGCGCCCGAGCTCGGTGGGCGGGTGCACCCCTTCACCCACCTCGTTGGAGACGAGGATGGTCGAGACGAGCCGCTCCCGCATCAGCTTGGCCAGGTCGTCGGCCGCCGCCAGTACCGCCGCGTCGTCGTCGCCACGCTCCATGAGGTTGGCGACCCAGACGGTGACGCAGTCGAGAACGAGCAGGTCGTGCGAGGCGGCGGCGCGGCGGCCGGATGCGGCGACGTCGTACGGCTCTTCGAGCGTGGTCCAGCCGGCGGGGCGCTCGGCCCGGTGCCGGGCGATGCGCGCGGCCATGTCGCCGTCGAGGGCCCGGGCGGTGACGAGGAACGCGACGGAGCCGCCGATCTGCCGGGCCTGCTCGACCGCGAAGCGGCTCTTGCCGCTGCGGGCTCCGCCCAGTACGAAGCGTGAGTGATGCACGGCCGTCACCCGGGTCCTCCCGCGAAGACCGGTGTGGAGTGGCGGCGTCGGGCAGGTCTCCTGGCTCTCGGATCGTCCTACTCCCCGCGCCTTCCCGGTCCGGCTCGAGCCGGATCAGTGGCCGATCGCGGGTTTCGTCCCCGATTACAGTGACGGGGTCGCGGCGGATTCACACCGCCTTCCCTGGGGCCCGCACCCGGCGGGCCGCCCGGACACCGTGGACGGGGCAGACCGTAGCAGAGCAAGGGAGCGAAGGCAAGCCGAGGGCGAGTCGCCTTCGACCGGCCGGTCACCCGCGAGACAGACGGTCGATGTGGCGGCGCTCGCGCTTGGTGGGGCGACCGGTGCCGGGCGGGCGGAACGCGGGCGGCGCGACGCGAGCCTCGCGCGGTGGGGGCGGCGGGGTGAGATCTTCGTACAGGAGCGCCGCCTGGCCGCCGCTGCCGCGCCGCTCCGTGAGAGTGGCCACCCGGACGATGCGGCGACTTCGCGGCAACGTGATCCGCAGCAGGTCGCCGGGCCGCACCGACCGGGAGGGCTTGGCCGCGTCGCCATTGACGTCGACCTTCCCGCCATGGCAGGCCGCGGCGGCGAGCGTGCGGCTCTTGAAGAATCGCGCCGCCCACAGCCACTTGTCGATGCGCACGTCCGACATCAGGTTTTTACCGTAGCACAGGGGGGCGTGAGAAACTGAGGCCGCCCATGACCCGCGCAATGTTCGGGCTGGCTGCGTTGTCCGCGTTGCTGGTGGGCGCTCTCCTGGCCGCCTCGCCGGTCCCGGCCGCCGATCCACCGACCCTCGTGGTCGAGGACTGGTCCAAGCAGTCCGAGGGTAAGACCGGCATCCCCGACGGCTGGACGGGACAGAACTGGGGGAGCCCCAAGTACGACTTTCGCATCGAGATCCAGAGTGGGCGCAAGGTCCTCCATCTGAAGAGCCGCGATGACAGCTCCACGATCTCGAAAGAGGCCAAGGTCAACGTGAAGGACCAGCCGATCCTGCAGTGGAGCTGGCAGGCGGTGGCGCTGCCCAAGGGCGGCGATGCCAGGAAGTCGGCGACGGACGATCAGGCGCTTCAGGTCTACGTCACGTTCCCCCGGTTCCCGTCCGCGGTTCGTTCGCGCATCATCTCCTACATCTGGGACACCACCGCGCCCGCCGGGGCCGTCTTCAAGAGCGAGAAGACCGGCCTCGTGACCTACGTGGTCGTCAGGTCCGGAGCGGCCGACCTGGGCAAGTGGGTAACCGAGAGCCGCAACGTGCTGGAGGACTACAAGAAGATCTACGGGGAGGTGCCGGGGGAGGAGGTGGGGGCGATCTCGATCTCCATCGACTCCAACGACACGCACTCCTCCGCCGAGTCCTACTTCGGGGAGATCCTCTTCCGCAAGCCCTAGTCCAGGAGAGGAGGCGCGATGGCATCCTACGGCGCGACGCTGCTCCGGCTGATCCTGGGAATCGTCTACATCATGCACGCCTACCTGGTCCTCGTCCTCGTCGGGCCCGCCGGCTCGATCGACTACCAGGTCAAGAACGGTATTCCCTTCCCCGAGATCGGCACCTGGTACTTGATCCTGGCCCACGGGCTCGGCGGCCTCTGCCTCGTCCTCGGGCTCTTCACGCGCTGGGCGGCCCTGGCAAACGTGCCGGTCATGCTCGGCGCGATCTTCTTCGTCCACCAGAAGTACGGGTTCTGGGCCCACAAGGGCGGCTATGAGTACGTGCTGGTGCTGCTGACCGCCACGCTGACGGTGGCGATGACCGGCGGGGGAGCTCTGAGCCTGAAACGGTAAGGCGGGAGACTAGTGGGCGGGTGCCTGCCGCGCTTGAAGACAGCACTTTGTGGCCGCGTTGCTTCTGTCAAGTTTCCATGTCCTCATCTCGCATCCGGCGGAGCGTCTCCGCTCACGACGGCGAGATGAGAGGGCGTACATCGCCGGCAGCTCAGGCAGTGTCAACGAGGTGGACGACACCAATCCCCCGATGACCACGCGGGCCAGGGGTGGCTGGATCCCAGCGCCGATCCCGTCGGCGATTCAACCTGTTCGTGCAACCCGATTGAACGGCTGCGAGGACGTGCTGGGTGCTGCTGGTCGTCTCCGTAGCCGTGGCGACGATCGGCGGGGGCGGCTCTGTCCCCGAAGCGGTAAGCCGGCCAGCTTACCGCTGAGGTGCGGCGTCGGAGCTGCCTTCGGCGCGGGCGGTGGCCGGCGGGGGCGAGAATCTGCCGGCCGGAACGGGGCTGGTCGCCTGGCTGAGCGTCAGGTCCGTGTCCTTCCCGGCCTCGACTGTGACCTTCTGATCCCAGATCGTCGCCTCGTCGATGACCGCCACGACGCGGTAGCGGCCGGCTGGCACGTCCTTGAATTCGTACGCATCACCGAGGCGAAACGCGCGGGTGCGCTTGACGTCCTGGGTGACCGGCTCGTCGCCCATCAGTGAGAGCATGCCCGTGATCAGGCGCTTCTTCGGGGTCACTCCAGGCCACTCCGTCCTCCCGACGAGCTGGCCACTGGTTGACGGGTCGACCATGGCGGTCGTATTCCGCTGCGGCGCATCGGCCACGGGGGTGGGCACGGCCAGCGCCCCTGCGCGGATCAGCCAGCGCTGGGCCTCCTGGTACTCGGCCGAACTGGAGCCGGCGTGACCCAGGACCCAGCGGAACTGCGCGATCGCCTCGGGTCGCTTGTCTATGAACGAGTAGGCGGCCCCCAGGGCGAAGCGGGGGCCGATCGCGGCGGGCTCGAGGTCGGCCGCCTGGTTGTACTTCTCGATCGCGTTGACGTAGTCGGCCTTGGCCATGAACGCATCCCCCTCGGCTCGGAGCTGCTCGACCGGGGAGGGCACGCTTGCCTTTGGCGGATGAGGCGCCGGCCCCTGCTGGCACGCGGCCAGCAGGAGCGCGGCGAGGACGAGGACCCGACGCACCCCTAGTTCTCGCGGTAGGCGGAGATACGCGTGTTGTAGAGACCGCGAAGGGCCAGGTCGATGCCCTCCTTGCCGTAGCGGAGCTTCAATGTGGCGGCCTGGTTCAGGAATTCGAAGTAGCCGCCCACCTCCCCCGGGTTCGTCTCATTGGCGATGAGGGCCCCGCGGATCTCGGTGTTGCTGCCGCTGCGGAAGCCCACGCCGATGTTGCGGCCCGTCACGATCACGATACCGTTCCAGGTGAACTGGCTCGAATTGAAGAAGGACAGGTCGGCCTCCTCCATGACCAGGATGCCGTAGCCGGTGATCGGCTGGCTGCCGGTCACGGCAACCCCGGTGAAGTTTGAGGTGGGATCGTATTCGCCCTTGACGTAGACCATGGCCGGGGATGAGGCGGTGCCCAGAGTCACGGTCTGGTTGACTTGGCTCGCGCCGGTGCAGTTATTGCTGATCGTGACTTGGTTGACGGTAGCGGTCGAGGCCATCTGCAGCCCTTGGGGCTGGCCGGAACCGGACGGATATGCGCAGGCCTGGGTACTGTTGAGGAACTGGGTCTGGGGGTTCGCGGCCAGGTTGGACAGAAACGTCTGCATCAGCGTGGGATTGAGCCCCGAGTCGGGGGCGATGGTGGTGAGGCCAGTGGTCAGTGCGCCCGTGCTCTGGTTCTTGCCCTGCACGTAGCCCTGCTTGGCGGAGTCGTTGAATCCCGCCTCCGCGTTGGCTTCATAGGTGAGACCGGTAAGGGTCTCGATGCCGGTATAGGTCGAGATCCCGAGCTTGGTCGCGGTGGGTCCGGTGGGCGTAGTGGTGTCAGCGAGCTTCCAGTCCCGGCCGTCAATGGAATAGCACCCGCCACACGGGGGGTCATTGCTGAAAGTGTCCGTCTGGACGCCCGGCAGGCTCAGCGCTGCGTTGATGTTGAGGTTGCCGCGCTGGACCACTGCGGTGATCGTCCGGCTGGCGCCGTTGAAGGTGCCCGTCGAGGTCAGGATCACGATCCCGTTGCTGTCCACCGTCGTGCTCGTGTCGACGGTGTTGGCGGTGCCGATCAGCGCCTGGTCGCCGTTGATGGTGCTCAGATCATTGCGCAGCGTGACGCCGAACGTCCCCTGCGTGGATGTCAAGCCGGGAAGCGCCAGCGCCGACGCCAGGACGCGACAGCTGATACCCGTCCCACATGCTCCGCCACTCGTCATGGTGCCCCCCAGCAAGGGCTGAGCCGGCGACGTCGCGCTCGTGCTGTTGAAATCATTGTTAGCGAGCTGGGTGCTCATCGCCCACTCGATGCCAGATTCGGCGAGTTGGCGCGCCCGGGCGCCGTCAGACAGGTTCCGAGAGATCTGCGGCTCCACCGTGCCCAGCGACATGAAGGTGATGGTTAGCATCGTCAAGACCATCAAGAGGATCATCGCGAGGGGAAGTGCCACCCCGCGCTCGTTACGCAGCAGCTTCCACCATCTGTTCATCCCAACCTCCTCGGTGATGTCGGTCATCGATTCCTCAAGCGGATCCGGTCCAGCATGGTCACGTTTGCCCCATTGGTAGCCGTCTGAGCCGTGACGGTCACGGCCACTGTGCGGACGGCCGAGTTCGAGGCCGTGGTGGTGCCGTCCTCCGCAAAATAGCTGAAGCCGAAGTTGCGGATGCCAGAGGCGATGGCAACCGGGGTCGCGTCTACCCCGAACTCCTGGCGCGTGAGCTGGCCACTCGAGAACGCATACGTCACCTTCTCGCCACGGCAGGCAGTACCCGTCGCGCACTGGAACGGATCGTTGACCTTGCCGCTTGCGACTGCGCCATCGCCGTTCCAGTCGTACTGCAGCGTGAGCGAGCTCGACGTCTGGCCGGTTCCCAACGCGTCGAAGCCATAGCAGGGAACCGCGGTGCAGGTCGACGGCAGCGTATTCGGGGTCTGCGGATAGTACCCGGCCTCCCGGATCTCCTTGGCCATCCGGTCGATAGCCACGCGGACGGTTTGCTGCGCGTCCACCTGGGTGGTGCCGTACCAGTACGCCTGCTGACCCGACATGACCAGGCCCAGCAGGCTCGCCATCACCAGCCCCACGATGGCACAGACCACGATCATCTCGGCCAGGGTGAAGCCACGCTCGTTGTTCATGGGTTCCTCCCGCCTCATCGGTTCGCCAGGAAGATGGACAGAGAAACCGATCGCTCGGTCGTGAGCACGCCCCGCCCGGTCACCGGCTTGTAGAACACGTTCACGTCCACGCGGGCCCCGGTGGTACCACCCGGGTTACTAGTGATCGTCGTCGTACGGCGATAGCTCGCCGGCGCGCCGGCGATGCTGCCGTAAGCTTCGGTCGCCGGCAGATTTGCCGTAGTCAACGCGGCGAGGTTCGGCTGGCGCGCGACCAGCTCCTTGGCCAGCTCGATCTGCTGCTCGGCCAGGAACACGGCCGTGCTCTGCTGGCGACCGGCCTCCACGCCGTCGACCCCGATGCCGAAGCCGGTGGCCACGGCGACGATCCCCACCGAGATGATGGCGCAGGCCACCAGGATCTCGGCCAGGGTGAACCCGGCCTGACCGGAATGAGGCTTCAATCGGCTCAACGCGTGCATGGTATGGACCTCCACGGCTCCGGCCGGGTACAGAGCAAGACAGGTGCCAGGCCCGATACAGGGGATGACCCGGCGGATCATGGGTAAGTAGGCGGAATTGCTTACGTCGTACTCCAGTCGGCGGCTGAAGTTCTTGCGGCGCCGTGTGGTATCTACAAAGTTTTGACAGGCGAACTACACGAAGCGTCAGCCTACCAACCGCCACGCAGCCGAGGGTCCAGTACATCCCTGAGCGCGTCACCGGCCATGTTCGCACCGCACACGGCGAGTGACAGGGCGAGGCCGGGCCAGACGCAGAGCCGCGGCGCGCGCAGCATGTGGACCAGCCCTGATCCGGAGAGCATGCCGCCCCAGGAAGGCCGCGGCGGCGGGACGCCGAAGCCCAGAAACGACAACGCCGCCTCGATCAGGATGACCGCGCCGACGTTGACGGTGGCCAGGATGATCAGCGGAGCGAAGATGTTGGGCAGGATGTGACGCAGGATCATCGCCCGGTGCCCCGCGCCGAGCGCGCGCGCGGCCTCCACGTACAGGTCGGCCTTGACGGAGAGCACGGCGCCGCGGAGCACGCGCGAGTCGCGCACCGCGATCACGAGACCGAGGGTAAGCGGGAAACACATGAAGGCGTCCACCAGGCGCTGGACGACGATGTCGACCAGCAACAGCGGGGGGACGAGGAGGAGCAGCCGCTTCAGCGCGTACCGAGCCACTCCTGGGCTTTGTCCAGCCAGACCACCTCGAGCTGCGCGCCGCGATCGAAGGAGTTCTTCGAGCCGTAGTTCTTCAGGCGCGGCGTCCAGGAGGACACGTTCTTCGGGTACGGGGTGTAGACGTAGTAGACCTGCGTGGCGGTGTGGCGCTGAATGTCGTCGATGATCTTCTTGCGTGACGACTTCGACGTGTATCGCCGCTGCGCCTCGAGCATGACGTCGAGCTGCGTGTCGGCCACGTGGCTGCGGTTGTTGGGCTGCCCGCTACGGAAGAAGTTGTAGAGGTAGCCATCCACTTCCGTGAAGATCGACGACGGCCCCCAGCTCGCCTCGTCGAACTTGCCGAGGAACGATCCGCGGATGTACTGCCCGTACTCCTCGTTGATGATCTGCAGCTCCACGCCGACCTGCTTGAGATTGAAGGCGAGCAGCTCCAGATCCTCGACGAACTCGCGGCCGTAGCCCGGCCAGTTGGTGCATTTGACCTTGAGGCCCCCCGCGAAGCCTGCCTCCGCCAGCAGCTTCCGCGCGAGGGCGGGATCGTGCTCGAGATAGCGGGCCCCCTCGCCCAGGTCCTTGGCGGGGAGCTTCCATTCCCGCATCGAGCTCGGGACCGGCCCGTGATCCGCGTAGCCCTGTCCCTCCAGATACTGGGCCACCCATTTCTTCCGGTCCACCGCCAGGCTCAGCGCGCGGCGCACCCGCACGTCGTTGAAGGGGGGCTTGTCGGTGCGCATGGCCAGCGTGCGGACGGCGAGCCAGTCCCAGAACACGACCGGGTAGCCGGGGTTCGACTTCTTGAAGGAGTCCACGTCGGAGCGCGGGATGCGCCCGTCGTAGAACGGGATGTCCACCTGCCCGGCCCGAAACAGGGAGAGCTGGGTGGAACGATCCTTGATGAAGAGCCATTCCACCTTGTCGAGGTACGGCAGCCCCTTCTCGTAGTAGGTCGGACTGCGGGCGAAGACCGCCTTGACACCCGGCTCGTAGCGCTCGAGGACGAAGGGCCCGCAGCCGATCAGGGACTCGGCGGCCTTGAAATCACCCATCTTGTCCTCGACCTCGGGCGGCAGGACGGCGTTCCACGGCTCCGCCAGGTTGTGGAGGAACGGCGCGAAGGCATCGGCCAGGTGGACGCGCACCGTGTGCTTGTCGGGCGCCTCGACCTTCTCCACCGGCCCGAGCAGGTTCGCGTAAGGCGATTTCTTCAGCGCCCGCTCGATCGTGTACTTCACGTCGGCGGCCACCAGCTCCCGGCCGTTGACGGGCGGCCGCGCTTCCCAGCGGACGCCGGGACGCAGCCTGATGGTGTAGACCTTGCCGGCGGCCGACACGTCGGCCTTGAGGGCAAGATCCGGCACGAGCGTGAAGTCCGACGGGCCGTACTTGGCGCCGTTCACGAACTTGAAGAGGGTCCGGTGCACGAACGACGATACGAGCTGCGTCTGGTAGGAGACGGTGGCGTGGATGTCGAAGGTGGGCGGCTCCAGGCCGATGGCCTTGAGCACTCCGCCCCGGCTCGTCGGCTGCGCGCCCCCCCGGCGCGGGATCGCCGCGACGGCGGCCCCCGCGGTGATCGTGAGGAACCGGCGCCGCCCGAGCGCGTGGGCAGCGCCTTCAGTCGACGCGTCGTCCATGACCGCCTCCTGACGAGAGATTGCGCGGGATTATAGCAGAGGCTCGCAGTGGTTCAGCATCCGCAGCGTCCAGTCCGCCCCCCGGCGTTCGAGGACGGAGAGCGCGGCGTAGTCCTGGCCGAGCGCGAGCAGTCGCTCCGGCCCGAGCCCGAGCACCCGGCAGAGGATCGCCCGATTGCTCCCGCCGTGAGCCACCACCGCGATCGCGCCACCCGCATGGCGGGCCACCAACGCCTCGAAGGCGGGCCATACGCGCGCGTAGAGATCCGGCAGGCTCTCCCCCTCGGGAAACTGGAAGCGGCTCACGTCGGCCATCCACGCGGCGAAGGCGGCCGCGTCGAGGGCGCGGATCTCGTCCGCGGTCAATCCCTCCCAGCGTCCCATCGCGAACTCCCGCAGGGCGGGCTCCACGATCGGGGTGAGGCCGCGCGGCGCCGCCAGGATCTCGGCGCTGCGGCGCGTGCGCGCGAGATCGCTGCAGTAGATCGCGTCGAGGGCGCGGCCCCGCAGGCGGTGGGCGAGCGCCGTGAGCTGGGCCTCGCCCAGCGGGGAGAGCGGCACGTCGAGGTGTCCGATGAACCGGCGGGTCTCGGCGCCGACCACGCTGCCGTGGCGCACGAGGAAGATCGTGGTGAGGCTCAGATCAGTCCCCGCTGAACGGCGGCGGCGCCCCCCAGGAGGACTCCGAGCTCCGCCAGCTCCACCACCGCGCCCAGCACGTCACCGGTGAGCCCGCCGAGCCGGCCGGCGACGAAGCTCGCGGCGAGCATGGCCACGCCCCAGGCCGCGGCAGCGACCCCCACGCCCCATGGCCCCAGCATCCAGGCGGCCAGCCCCAAGCCGGCGGCCGCGTGCACGAGCCCCGCCCAGCGCGACAGGCCGGCCGCGAACGCGGCGCCGAGCCCCTGCCCCGGCGTGGCCGGTGTCAGCCAGGCGCCCGCGAGGAGTGGAGTCACACGACCGATCACGGGCGCCAGCACGAGAAGGCGGCCGCGGACAGCGGCGGGTAGGCCGGCCAGGGCGGTCACCGAGAGGAGGAGAAACAAGACGAGCCCGGCGGCGCCGAACACTCCGATGCGACTGTCCCGCATGATCGCCAGACGCCGCGCCGGATCGCGGCCCGCCAGCCCGTCGAGCACGTCGGCGAGGCCGTCGAGATGGATGCCGCCCGTCGCCGCCTTCCACGCGGTGACCAGGAGCGCGGCGCCGACGAGCGGGGGAAACAACACGTCGACGAGACGCCCGGCTCCCGCGAGCAGCCCCCCCAGCATCAAGCCGACCACCGGGAACCACCACGCGGCGTGGCCGAGCGCCGAGACGCCCCGACCCTCCCGGCCGGGAACCGGGACGATGGTCAGGAAGCGGAGCGCCAGGATCAGCGACCCCATGCTCTGGGGACGGCATCGCCGGCCAGGCCGCTCAGACGGGCAGGACCGGATTGCGTCGAGGCGGGAACTCGAGGTGCTTGGACTCGGCGTAGGCGAGGCGCTTGATCAGCTCGTCGCGCAGCTCGGAGCCGCCCACGATGCCGTCCACGAGCATCTCGGACGCGAGCTTGTAGATGTCGACGTCCTCCGCGTACTCGTCGCGCTTCTGCTTCACGTACGCGGCGCGCTCGCCCTCCGGCAATTCCATGATCTT
>JBGOVO010000382.1:0-3756 GCA_041478145.1 Methylomirabilia bacterium | reverse complement strand
TCGAGCATCACCTGCTCGAGCGCCTCCACGCTCCCCGCCTTGCGGCAGAGGATGGGGTACTGCTTGCCCTTCTCGGTGCGCGAGTAGTAGAGGTAGCGGCCCCGCCGGTAGGGCACGCTCTGGTCGTCCTCCTTGATGCGCGCCAGCATCTCGGCGTAGAGCCCGTCCTGGAAGGACTGGGTGGGCTTCATCACCGCGTCGGCGTAGGTGTTTTCCGCGGTGAGGTACGCAGTCACCTCCGGGTCGTCCTTCCGCCGCAGCCAGAAGTAGTCGTCGTGGCGCGTGTCGCCGTGGACGACGTCGATCTTCGGCACCCGCTTGGCGACCGGGGGGGTGGCGGACATGCCCCGCACCGTACCACAGGGCTGCCGGCTTGCGCGGCCGCGCGGTCGGTCCCTACACTGGCGCGACCACCGCCATGCCCGAGCTACCCGACGTCACCGTCTATCTCGAGGCCCTCGACGCGCGCATCCGCTCGGCCCGTCTCGAGCGCATCCGCCTGGCCAACCCGTTCGTGCTGCGCTCGGTGGATCCATCGCCCGCGGAAGTGGCCGGCCGCGCCGTGACGGGCCTCCGGCGGCTCGGCAAGCGGATCGTGATCGGGCTCGAGGGCGATCATTCCGTCCTCATCCATCTGATGATCGCGGGGCGGCTGCACTGGAAAGCGGCCGGCGCCCGACCGCCCGGCAAGATCGGGCTGGCCGCCCTCGACTTCTCCACCGGCACGCTCATCCTCACCGAGGCTGGATCGAAGCGGCGCGCCACCATCCACCTGGTGCGGGGCGAGGCCGCCCTCGCCGCGCACGATCCGGGTGGCCTCGAGCTCTTCGCGGCGGACCTCGCCGCCTTCCGCGCCGCGCTCACCCGCGAGTCCCACACGCTCAAGCGGACGCTGACCGATCCCCGCATCCTGAGCGGCATCGGCAACGCCTACTCCGACGAGATCCTGCATCGCGCCCGCCTCTCGCCGGTGCGGATGGCCCGCCAGCTCTCGGAGGAGGAGACGGCGCGGCTCTTCGAGGCGGCCAAGGCGACGCTCGTCGACTGGATCGAGCGGCTTCGCCGCGCGGCCGGGGGCGAGTTCCCGGAGGGGGTGACCGCGTTCCGCCCGGACATGGCGGTGCACGGCCGCTACGGCAAGCCCTGCCCCGACTGCGGCGCGCCGGTGCAGCGCATCGTCCACGCGGAGAACGAGACCAACTACTGCGCGCGCTGCCAGACCGGGGGCCGTCTGCTCGCGGACCGCGCGCTCTCGCGCCTCTTGCGCCAGGACTGGCCCCGCACGCTCGCGGAGATGGAGGAGCGCCGGCCGCCCGTCACCGCCCCGCCGGCGCGCCCACCAGGATATCGGCGGAGCCGGCGTCCTGGAGCTTGACCCGCACGCGCCAGGGGCTCGGTCCCGCCTGGGCGATCGGGAACGAGACGATGGTCGTCGCGCTGACCGATCCGCCGCCCATGGTGGTGCCGGTGGAGACGCCGACGCCGGTGCCGACGCCGCGGCCCATCACCCCGAAGCCGCCGAAGCCGATGCCGACCGGGCTCCCCGCGGAGGGCGGCGTGCCGTACTCGATGGTCTGGGCCTCCAACACGCCGCCCTCGGGCTTGACGATCTGGGCCCGCTCGAGCCGCCGGCCGCCGGTGTCGATCTCGACCCGGAGGCGGTCGCTCACGATGGTATAGGCGGCGGAGATGAAGGCGCCGGCCGGCTGCACCTCGGGCTTGTACGGGAGCGTCGCCGAGACGGACGAGCAGGCCGCCAGGGCCACCGCCAGCAGCATCGCCGCGCCCGGGAGCCGCATGAGCGGTATTATCGCACGCGGACAGGAGAGAGCCCATGAGCGGTCCCGACGACGAGCGCGTGCCCCCGGGCGCGGATCTGGAGCGATTCGTGCGGGAGCTGGCGGAGTTCGTCGGCCTCGACGAGGCGGACGCGGCGGCCATCCGCGAAAGCGCGCCGGCCATCCTGAAGCACGAGGCCGCGCTCACCAGCGCGCTCTACGAGCACTTCCTCCGGTTTCCCGCGACCGCGCGCTTCTTCCTGGGTCCGGACGGCGCGCCCGACCGCACGCGCATCGAGCGCCGCAAGCACAGCCTGGCGCGCTGGCTCAAGGAGACGGCCCAGGTCGCGCTCACCCACGACTTCGCCTACTACCTGCTCGCGATCGGCATCTCCCACAGCCACCGCGAGCACGGGCCGGGCGGCAAGATCCCCCCGCAGTTCATGGTGGCGGCGATGAGCCTCACCCAGACCGCGCTGGCCGGCATCTTCCGCGACGAGCTGGGCGACCCGGAGAAGGCGCTGGCCGCGGCGGTGGCGTGGAACAAGCTCCTGCTCCTGCACCTGAACGTGCTGCTGATCGGCTACCTGCTGCCGCAGAAGACGACGCCCCGGGAGCCGGCCGGCCCCCGGGGCGCGTCGTGATCGTCGACGTCTACTTGGCCTTGTGGGTCAGCGTGATGCCCATCGCGTTGGCGGCTTCCTCGTACTTCGCGACGGACTCGTCGTGCTTGCCCGCCTTGTGCAGCGTCTCCCCCTCGGCGGCCAGCATCTTGGCCTTGTAGGAGGCGTCGTCCAGGCGGTCCTCGGCGGCGGCCATCACCTGCGCGTGCAGGAGCGGGCACTCGTGGGCGAGCGCGGGAGTCACGGCAAATGCCAGGGCGGCGATCGTCAACAGCACGGTCTTCATGTGAGCGTTCTCCTCGCATTGAGAGATGGAACGGAAACGACGGAGCCGCGCGGACGCGATCAGGCGCGAGGAGGAGCGCGATCGGTCGAGGTGAGTCCGGTCCAGCTCTCCGCGACGGGATCGTCGGCGAGGGACAGGCGCGCCACCCGGGTGCGGGTCGGCGCCGGGAGCGCGGCGGCGGAGCCTACCGGGTCCGCCGAAGCGAGCGGGCGGAGCCCGTCATCGTCCGCGGCCAGCTCGGAGAGGTCGGCGACCCAGGCGCCATCGGCCACGAGGTCGGCGGCCAGCGGAAGCAGGACCACGAGCAGGGCGGCCAGCAGCAGCCGGCCCCAGCGCGCCGCCCCCGGCTCGGTCCGCATGGGCGCATCGTGGGCGCGGCGCCGCCGCATGTCAAGGCACCTCACGCGCCGGTAGGCCGCGAGCGCGGCGGTCAGATTGACAGCGGGCAGGCGCCGCCGCATAGTGAGCCCACGACATCAAAGGGAGCCCTCATGGCGAAGCCATCCACGGTCCGGGAGCTGCGCGACAGCGGGTATCGCGCAAGGTCGGTCAAGCAGGAGCTACGCGACAACCTCATCGCCCGCCTCCGTCGCGGCGACCGTCTCTTCCCCGGCATCGTCGGCTACGAGCAGACCGTCGTCCCCCAGATCGAGAACGCGGTCCTGAGCGGGCAGGACATCGTCTTCCTGGGCGAGCGCGGCCAGGCCAAGACCCGCCTGGCCCGCCTGCTGGTGGAGCTGCTGGACGAGGAGATGCCCGCGCTCGCCGGCTGCGAGATCAGCGACGAGCCGTTCGCGCCGATCTGCTCGGCCTGCCGCCGGCGCGTGGCCGAGGCAGGCGACCGCGCCGCGATCGCCTGGATCCCGCGCGACCGCCGCTACGGCGAGAAGCTCGCCACCCCCGACATCACCATCGCGGACCTGATCGGCGAGGTGGATCCGATCAAGGTGGCGGAGGGGCGCTACCTCTCCGACGAGCTCACCATCCACTACGGCCTGCTGCCGCGCACCAACCGGGGCATCTTTGCCCTCAACGAGCTACCCGATCTCGCCGAGCGCATCCAGGTGGG
>JBGOVO010000376.1:0-3838 GCA_041478145.1 Methylomirabilia bacterium | reverse complement strand
GTGATCATGAACGCGCACCAGGTGGACCGGGGCTACGAGCGGATCGCCGAGCGCCTGCGCGCGCTCGGCGCGCGCATCACCCGTGAGGCGAGCGCCTGGCGATCACGTCGACACCACACGGTCATACAGCGCGCGGACCCACGTGGTACGCCGGCGGTAGTCGTCGAGGAAGTCCTTGCGCGAGGGATATTCGAGCGTCTTCGCCAGCCGGGCCGGGTTGGGGCCCGCCGGCTCCAGCGTGTCGAACGGCCGCGTGCCAAAGAGCCGCAGGCCGAGCGAGACGCGGCGCAGGAAGCGGTACTGCTCGGCGAGGGTCTGGCCGTCCGCCGCCGGGAGCAGCCCGGCCGCCGCGATCTCCCGGATGGCCTGGAGCGTGTTCGCGCGCCGCAGCCCGGGGTGGCGCGCCCCGTGCCGCATCTGGAGCGCCTGGGTGATGAACTCCACGTCCACCAGCCCGCCCCGCCCGAACTTGACGTGGAAGCGCCCGGGCGTCTCCTTGCCCAGCTCGCGCTCCATGCGGTCGCGCAGGCCGCGCATCTCCTTGAGGTCGGGCGGCGGCGCCTCGGGGCCGTAGAGGAGCGCGCGGATGCGCCGGCGCACCGCGCGGCCGAGGCGCGGGTCGCCGCCCACCAGCCGGGCGCGCGTGAGCGTCTGGCGCTCCCACGGATCCGCCCACTCGCGATAATACCGCTCGAGCGCGCCGTCACTGGAGGCGAAGCCGCTCCCTTTCGAGCCGGGCCGCAGGCGCAGGTCCACCGCGAAGGCCACCCCGGCGGCCGTGATGTCCCCCAGGAGCCCGCTGAGCGACTCGACCGCGCGATCGTAGAAGACGTGGGCCTCGACGCGCCGCGCCCCGTCGGTGAACCCGGCCCCGCCGTACACCACGAAGAGGTCCAGGTCGGAGCCGGTGGTGAGCTCGCGGCCGCCGAACTTGCCGAGGCCGATGATGGCGGCGGGGATCATCCGCCCGGCCGCATCGCGCGGGACGCCGTGCTGCTCCACCGCGTCCTCCAGCGCGAGCGTCCAGGCGACGGCCAGCGCGGCCTCCGCCAGCGCCGTCATCTCGAGGGAGAAGCGCTCCGCGTCGGTCACGCCGAGCAGCATGCGCCAGATGATGCCGAGCTCCTGCGCCTGCTTGAGGCGCCGGAGCGCGTCCTTCCGCTCGGCCGGATCCAGCCGGGGCGCGAGGACCGGCGCCAGCTCGACGCGGAACTCTCGCGCGCGCTTGTGCGCCGCGAACGTCTCCGGGCTCGCGAGGCCGTTGAGCAGCTCCGGCTGGGCCATCAGGAGCTGGGTGAGCAGCTCGCCGCGCGCGCAGAGACGCAAGAGGTTCGCGAGCAGCTCCGGCCGGTCGGCCAGGAGCTCGAGGTACGCGGTGCGCGGGCCGGCCGCGGAAACGAAGCGCTCGAACTGGCTCAGGGCCTCGTCGGGATCCGGGCTCTGCCAGAGCCCGTCGAGCAGCGTCGGGAAGAGCCGCGCCACCGCGCGGCCCGCGGCGGCCGGATACGGGATGAGCGGGCGGCCCTCCAGGACCAGCCGCAGGTTCTGGCGCGCGCGGTCGGGATCCGTGAAGCCGGTCGCCTTGAGCGCGGTGTAGCTCGGGATGCGCACCGGGCGCGCCGCCCCCGCGGGAGGCGCCGCGAAGAACTCGCGGAAGGCGCGGTGCACGAGCGCGGTGACGCGCCGATGCCGGGCGAGGAAGCGCCGCGCCGCCGCGGCGGGTGGCAGGCCGATCCCCATGCGGCGGGCCAGGAGGCCGAGGGCGCGCGGCTCCTCGGGCAGGGTGTGCGTCTGGAACTCGTGGAGGATCTGCAGCCGGTGCTCGACGGTCCGCAAGTAGACGAGGGCGTCGCCCAGCTCCCGCCCCAGCGCGGGCGGCAGATAGCCCCGCTCGGTGAGCCGGAAGATGGCGCGCAGGCTGTTGCGCTCCCGCAGCCAGGGGTCGTCCCCGCCGTAGAGGAGTTGCATCGCCTGGATCAGGAACTCCACCTCGCGGATGCCGCCGCGGCCCAGCTTGACGTTGCGGTGCTCGGCGTCCTTGCCACGCAGGGCGCGGTCGATCTGGTGCTTCATCTCGCGGACCGCGCGCACGATGGCGGGATCGAGCCCGGGGCGATAGACGAAGGGGCGCACCGCCTCGAAGAAGCGCGCCGCCACCGCCGGGTCGCCCGCGGACGCGCGGGCCTTGATGAGGGCCTGGCGCTCCCACAGCTCGGCGCGGTCGGCGAAGTAGGCCCGGTAGCCGGCCACCGACCGGATGAGCGCGCCCGAGCGCCCCTCGGGCCGGAGACGCAGGTCCACCCGGAAGACGTGGCCCTCCTCGGTGACCGACTCCAGCGTATCGACGATGGACCGCACCGCCTGGGCGAAGAACTCCCCGCTGGCGATGCGGCCCGACTCGCCGCCCGCCGTCCAGCCATCGTCGCCGTAGACGAAGATGGGGTCGATGTCCGAGGAGTAGTTGAGCTCCAGACCGCCGAGCTTGCCCATGCCGATGACGACGAGGCCGGTGGGGGCCCCGTCGGCGTCCCGCGGCGCGCCGTAGAGCCGCTCGAGCCGCTCGCGCGCCCAGTCCCAGGCCGCGGCCAGGCAGACGTCCGCCAGACGCGACAGCTCCTCGGTGGTGACGGTGAGGTCGGCATCGCCCAGGATGTCGCGGCAGCCGATGCGCAGGAGCTGGCGGTACTTGAACCGGCGGAGCGCGTTGAGCCGGGCGTCGGGGCGCTCGAACGGCTGGAGGCTGGCGGCCAAATCCTCCGCGAGCTCGTCGGCCAGCCACTCCCGCATGGTCCGCGGCTCGAGCAGCCACGGCAGCAGGGTGGGACGGCGGCGCAGCGTCTCGGCCAGGAACTGGCTCGTGCCCCCGAGACGCGCCAGCAGCGGGATGGCGCCCGGAAGCGCGGTGATGAGCCGGAGGACCGACGCGTGCTCGCCCTGGCCGGCCAGGCGCTCTAGATTGTTGAGCGCCATATCGGGATCGGGGGCCGCGCCCAGCTCGGCGAGCAGCCGCGGGACCGCGGGCGCGAGCAGCTCGGCCTCGCGCGGCGTCGGGGTCAGGGCGTGCAGATTGCGGAGCGCCGCGGCGGGATCGGCGAAGCCCAGCCGCTTGAGCCGACGCAGCGCCCCCCGGTCATCCGGCGCCGCGGCGAGCAGATCCTTCGAGGCCGGCTCCCTCTCCCTCCCAGGGAGAGGGCCGGGGTGAGGGTCGGCTGCCGCATCGCGACTGTGCCTGTTCACACCTCGCCCCTCACCCTGCCCTCTCCCCTCTGGGGAGAGGGTACACCGCTAGATCGCCGCCTCGCCCTTCTCCCCGGTGCGGATGCGGATGGCCTCGTTCATCGACAGCACGAACACCTTGCCGTCGCCGATCGAGCCGGTCTTGGCCGACTGGCAGATGACGGACACCACCTTGTCCACCATGTGGTCGGGCACCACGACCTCGACCTTGACCTTGGGCAGGAAGTCGATCGTGTACTCCGAGCCCCGGTACAGCTCCGTATGCCCCTTCTGGCGGCCGAACCCGCGTACCTCGGTGACGGTCATGCCGACCACCCCCAACTCGTTGAGCGCCTCCTTCACATCGTCGAGCTTGAACGGCTTGATCACCGCCTCGATTTTTTTCATCGCGACCTCCCGTCATGGAGCGGCTCGAGCTTTGAGCGCCTTGCCGTACAGCGTGACGTATTCGCGGGCGGAGGCCTCCCACGAGAAATCCTGGGCCATCGCGTTCTTGACGAGCGCCTTCCAGAGCGCCGGCTGCCGATACGCGGACGCGGCGCGCCGGACGGCCGCGAGCATGGCGTCGACCGCGAACGCGTCGAAGGTGAAGCCGGTGCCG
>JBGOVO010000131.1:0-9440 GCA_041478145.1 Methylomirabilia bacterium | reverse complement strand
TACGAGGTCTTCGTGCCGCCGGTGACCCAGCAGGAGCTGGTGCACGCCAAGGCCGCCGACGGCGACGCGGCGGACGAGGTGGCGCTGGCGATCCACTATCACGCCACCCAGAACCAGCCGCGTCCGGTGCTGATCGGATTCACCTCGGAGCTCGACCGGGAGTTCTTCGAGAAGCTGATCACCGTGAAGGACGTGGGCCCGATGGTGGCGGCCCGCTCGCTGGCCGCGCCGGTGGGGGAGATCGCGGCGGCGATCGCGCGCCAGGACGAGGCATATCTGAGGCGACTGCCCGGCATCGGCCCGCAGAAGGCGAAGAACATCGTCGCGCAGCTGCAGGCCAAGGTGGCCAAGTTCGCGCTGGCCAAGCCGGAATCGGGAAGCCCGGAGCCGGCCGCGGCGGTCGCGCCCGACGAGGAAGGGCTCCGGGGCATGGTGTTCGAGATCCTCGTCAAGCAGCTCGGCCATCGCCCGAGCGAGGCGGCGCAGCTCATCAGCACCGCGCTGAGCCGCCGGCCGGGGGTGACGACGCCCGAGGAGCTCTTCGACGAGATCTATCGAGGAGGAAGCCGGCCGTGACCGACGAGGCGCGCGTCATGAGCCGGATCGCGCTGCCCGAGGAAACCCAGGTGGAGCGCCAGCTCCGCCCCCAGCGCCTCCACGAATACGTGGGCCAGCGCGCGACGGTCGAGAGCCTGCGCGTCTCGGTGGAGGCGGCGCGCCGGCGGGGCGAGCCGCTCGATCACGTGCTGCTCTCGGGCCCGCCCGGGCTCGGCAAGACCACGCTCGCCGCCATCATGGCCAATGAGATGGGAGCCGCCATGGTGACGACGGCCGGGCCCTCGCTCGAGCGCGGCGCGGATCTCATGGGGATCCTGACCAACCTGGCCGAGCGGGACGTGCTCTTCATCGACGAGATCCACCGGCTGCCGCGCGTGGTCGAGGAGCTGCTGTACCCGGCGATGGAGGATTTCTCCGTCAACTTCGTGATGGACAAGGGGCTCAACGCGCGCACCATGCGTATCCCGCTCCGGCCCTTCACGATGGTGGGAGCGACCACCCGCCCCGGCATGCTCTCCTCGCCCCTGCGCGAGCGCTTCGGGATCTTCCACCACCTGGACTTCTATTCCAACGAGGAGCTCTCCGCGATCATCCGCCGCTCCGCGTCCATCCTCGGCGCCCCCCTCGGGCCGGGCGGGGCGGAGGCCATCGCGCGGCGGGCGCGCGGCACCCCGCGCATCGCCAACCGGCTGCTGCGGCGGGTGCGCGACTACGCCCAGGTGAAGGCCGACGGCACCGTGACCGCCGAGATCGCGGTCCGCTCCCTCGACCAGGAAGGCGTGGACGAGGCCGGGCTCGACCGGCTCGACCGGCGCTTCCTCACCGCCATTATCGAGCAATACCAGGGGGGACCGGTGGGCCTGGAGGCGATCGCCGCCACCATCAACGACGAAGCCGAGACGCTCGCCGAGGTGGTGGAGCCGTTCCTGCTCAAGATCGGCTACGTGGTCCGCAGCCCGACCGGGCGCAAGGCGACGCCGGCGGCGTACGCGCATCTGGGCCACGCGGTGCCGTCATCGCCGGGCGGGCAGGGGCAGCTGCCGCTCTAGGGCCGGCGGCGGGATGCGTCGCGATGCGCGATCTCGGGAAAATGCTTCTGGGATTCGGCGCCCTGATGGTACTCCTGGGACTGATCCTGCTCGTCGCGGGGAATCTATCGGGAAAGGTGCCATGGCTCGCACGGTTGCCGTGGGACATCCACATCCAGCGCGGGAACTGGTCGTTCTACTTCCCGCTCGCCACCTGCCTCATCATCTCGCTCGTCCTCACGCTCCTCTTCTCGCTGTTCGGCCGTCGCTGATCCGGGGGCTCCACGCCCTGCTCGCGGTGGGCCTGCTGCTCTGGGCCGGCCCGGCGCTCGCCGATGCCGACATCCGGGTGGCCATCGCGGAGGGTCTCCGCACCATCGAGGTGGGCGGCGGGCCCATGATGGTGAGCGATCTCGCGGGGCGCGTGGTGGTGGACGATTCGCCGACCTGGCTCCGCGCCACCCTGAAGAACGGAGCCCTCGAGACCGGCGGCCGCCGCGTGGACGGCCTGCGCCTGGCGCCCGCCGATGCGGGGTTCCTGCGCGTGAACAACCGCGAGTACCCGGGCGCGCTCGAGATCGTGCGGAGCGGCGACGGGCTCACCGTGATCAACGAGCTGCCCCTGGAGGAGTACCTGGCGGGCGCGGTCAAGGCCGAGGCCGGGGACAAGATGCCGCTCGAGATGCTCAAGGCCCAGGCGATCGTGGCCCGCACCTACGCGGCCTATCACCGGCGGCTCAACGCGGAGAAGTCGTATCACCTGGTGGCCTCTACGCTCAACCAGCAGTACGTCGGGCGCGTGATGCCGGATTCGGTGGTGTGGACCGCGGTCAAGGAGACGACCGGCCAGGTACTGCTGTGGCAGGGCGAGCTGTTCCCCGCCTTCTACCACACCGACAGCGGCGGGCACACCGAGGATCCACGCGTGGTCTTCGCGACCGCCAACATGCCCGCGCTCAAACCGGTGCGCGTCGACTTCCCCTCCGCCTCGCCGTACCAGCGCTGGCGGCTCGAGGTGCCGCTATCCGAGCTGACCGCCGCGCTGCTGCGAGGCGGGATCTCGGTCGGGCGCGTGGTGGCGCTGGACGTGCTCGAGCGGAGCACCTCGCTGCGGGTGGCGCGCATCGCGGTCCGGGGCACCGCGGGGACGGTGACCTTGCGGGGCAACGACCTGCGGCGCCTCGTGGGTTACGACACGCTCAAGAGCACGCTGTTCGCGGTGGCGGTGGTGGGGACGGTGGCCCGCTTCGTCGGCCGGGGCTACGGCCACGGCGTCGGCCTCGACCAGTGGAGCGCCAAGACCATGGCCGACCAGGGCTACCGCGCCCAGCAGATCGCGCTCTACTACTATCCGGGCGCCTCGCTCTCCACGCTGCCCGCCTCCTCCGGCGCCCGCTGAGCCCTCGCGTGGCGTGACCATCTCCTGGGAGGATTTCGAGCGCGTCGACATGCGCGTGGGCGTGGTGGTCGACGCCCAGGAGTTTCCCGAGGCGCGGCGGCCGGCGCTGAAGCTCCAGATCGACTTCGGGCCGCTCGGAGTCAAGCGGTCGAGCGCGCAGATCACCCATCACTACGCGCCCGCGGCGCTCGTCGGCCGCCGCGTCGTCGCGGTCGTGAACTTTCCCCCGAAGCGGATCGGCCCGTTCGTGTCGGAGGTGCTCGTGCTGGGGGCGTACAACGATGCGGGCGAGGTGATCCTGCTGCGGCCTGACGTCGATGTGTCGCCGGGGTCTCGCGTCGGTTAGCTCCGTTCTGACCTCGGTTCGGCGCCGGGTGGCGGGGGCGGGGCGAGGGCGCCCCCGCCCCCCCCCCGCCACCCGGGGTCCCGCGCTGGCTCGGAGCCATCGATGCGGGCTACACTTCATGCGCGATGGACGTCTCGCTTTTCGACTATCACCTGCCGCCGGAGCTGATTGCGCAGGAGCCGGCGGAGCCTCGTGATGCTTCACGGCTGCTCGTGCTGGATCGTGCGCGCGGCCCGCGCGAGGATCGTCGCTTCGCCGAGCTGCCCGAGCTCCTGCGATCCGGGGATTGCCTGATCGCCAATCACAGCCGCGTGATTCCCGCCCGACTGCTCGGGGTGGCGGACCCGGGAGGCGGGCCCGTGGAGCTGTTGCTGCTGCGCGCGGTCGGCGACGAGCGGTGGGAGGCGTTGGTGCGGCCGGGACGGCGGTGCCGGGTGGGGGCGCGGCTCGAGCTGGCGGGCGGCGTGGCGCGGGCGCGCGTGGTGGGGGAGGGGCGCGAGGGGACGCGCGTCGTGGCCATCGAGGGGCCGTGGCCGGTGCGCGAGCTGCTGGAGCGGCATGGGCTGCCGCCGCTGCCGCCCTACATCGCGCGACACGACGCGCCCAAGCCGGAGGATCGCGAGCGCTACCAGACGGTGTACGCGCGCGAGGACGGCTCGGTGGCCGCGCCCACCGCGGGGCTGCACTTCACGCCGGAGCTGCTCGCGCGTCTCCAGCGGCGCGGGGTGGCGGTCCACTACCTCACCCTGCACGTGGGGCCGGGCACGTTCCGTCCGCTGCGCGCGGAGCGGGTGGAGGAGCATCGGATGGACGCGGAGCCGCTCGAGATTCCCGGAGCCACCGCGCGGGCGATCCACGAGGCCAAGGCGGAGGGACGCCGGGTGATCGCGGTGGGGACGACGACCACGCGGGCGCTCGAATGGGCGGCGACCGCCGACGGGCGGCTGCGCCCGGGGGCGGGGGAGGCGGATCTCTTCATCCGCCCCGGCCATCGGTTCCGGATCGTGGACGCGCTCATCACCAACTTCCACCTGCCGCGCTCGACCCTGCTCGTCCTCGTGGCCGCCTTCGCCGGACTCGACGTCGTCCTCGACGCCTATCGCCACGCGGTCGCGTCCGGCTACCGCTTCTATTCCTACGGCGACGCCATGCTGATCCACTGACGCATGGGCGGCTTCGGATTCGAGCTGCTCAAGACGGACGGGGCCGCGCGCCTCGGCCGGATGCGGACCGGGCACGGCGCGGTGGACACCCCGGCCTTCATGCCGGTCGCGACCCAGGGCTCGGTCAAGAGCCTGGCGCCGTGGGATCTCACCGCGGCCGGCGCCCAGATCGTGCTGGCCAACACGTACCACCTCCTGCTGCGCCCGGGCCCCGAGCTGGTGCGCGAGCTCGGCGGCCTGCACCGCTTCATGGGCTGGGACGGACCGATCCTGACCGATTCGGGGGGCTTCCAGGTCTTCAGCCTCTCGAAGCTCCGGCGGATCGGCGAGGAGGGCGTCGAGTTCCGCTCCCACGTGGACGGCTCCCTCCGCACGCTCTCGCCGGAGTCGTGTGTCGCCGTGCAGCACGCGCTCGGCGTCGACGTCCTCCATCCGCTCGACGAGTGCCTGGCCCATCCCGCGACCCCGGCGGAGACGGAGCGCTCGCTCGGGCTGACGCTGCGCTGGCTCGACCGCGCGGTCGCTGCCCACCGGACCGCGGGAGCGCCGGGGGCCCTCTTCGGGATCGTGCAGGGGGGCGCGTACGAAGGGCTGCGGCGGCGCGCGGTGGAGGCCGTCGGCGCGCTGGACCTGCCCGGCCACGCGATCGGCGGCCTGGCCGTGGGCGAGCCCAAGCCCGTCATGTACGACATCACGGAGCTGGTGGCGGGATCGCTGCCGGCCGGCCGCCCGCGCTACCTGATGGGGGTGGGCAAGCCGCCGGATCTGGTCGAGGCGGTGGCGCGCGGAGTGGATCTCTTCGACTGCGTGATCCCGACGCGCAACGCGCGTAACGGCCAGGCCTTCACCCCGGACGGGCCGCTCAACATCACCAACGCGCGCTTCACCCGCGCCGCCGAGCCGCTCGACCCCGATTGCCCCTGTGAGGCCTGCCGGCGTTTCTCGCGCGCCTATCTGCGCCACCTCTTCGTCGCCCGCGAGCTGCTGGCCTACCGCCTCCTGACGCTCCACAACCTGACCTTCTATCTGGGGCTCATGCGCGAGATGCGCGGGGCCGTCGCGCGGGGGGCGTTCGCGCCGTTCCGGTCTCGGTTTCTCGAGCGTTATGGGGTAGAATCCCTGCGCGGCTCGGCCGACACGGCCGCCGACTCGGCCAACGATTCGGAGGGTTGACCTTCATGGTGGATCTCGCATACGCGATGGCGCCGGGGCCTGCCGGCGGCGGCAACAGCGGCATCATGTCCATCCTGCCGCTCATGATCGGCATGTTCGCCATCATGTATTTCCTGATCATCCGACCCCAGCAGAAACAGCGGAAGGACCGCGAGGCGCTGCTCACCGCGGTCAAGAAGGGCGACCGCGTCGTGACGTCGAGTGGCCTGTTCGGGACCGTGGTGGGGCTGTCGGAGCACACCGTCACCCTGAAGGTGGCGGACCAGGTGAAGCTCGAGTTCGAGCGCTCCGCGATCGGGCGCATCGTGCCCGTGGCCGGCGACAAGGAGTCGGGCGCCTAGGATGCGTCGCAACCTCCGCATCCGCATCGCCCTCGTGGCGGTCGTCGTCGCCCTGTCGGCCTGGTATCTCTACCCGCTCGGCAAGGCCATCAATCTGGGGCTGGACCTGCAGGGCGGCATCCACCTCGTGCTCGGGGTGGACATCGATAAGGCGCTGGAAGCGCAGGTGGAGCGGGCGGGGGACACCGCGCGGGCCGAGCTGGAGAAGAAAGGGATCGCGGCCGCGCGGATCGAGCGGCGCGGCACCACCGAGCTGGTGATCCAGCTGGCGTCGGCGCAGAGCTGGGACGCGGCGCTGACCACCGTGGGCGAGGCGCTCGGCGCGTTCGACCGCAAGGAGGCCGATCAGGCCGCCGGCCGGATCGTGCTCGCGCTCAAGCCGCGCGAGGCCACGAACCTCCGGGATCTGGCGGTGCGGCAAGGGCTCGAGACGATCCGCAACCGCATCGACCAGTTCGGCGTGGCCGAGCCCTCCATCCAGCAGCAGGGCGAAAACCGCATCCTGGTGCAGCTGCCGGGGGTGCAGGACCCGGCGCGGGCCAAGGCGCTCATCGGCAAGACCGCGCTGCTCGAGTTCAAGCTGCTCGACGAGCGCACCGACCCCGAGACCGCGCTGCGCACCGGGGTGCCCGAGGGCTCCGAGGTGCTCTACCAGCGCCGGGTGGACAAGGAGACCCACCAGGAGCGGAAGGTGCCGTTCCTCGTCCAGAAGAAGGCCTACGTCACGGGGCGCGACGTGGCCACCGCGCGCGTCTCCATCGATCAGAACACGAGCGAGCCCTACGTCTCGGTGGACTTCAACGCGGCGGGCGCCCGGGCCTTCTCGGATCTCACCGACGCCAGCGTCGGCAAGCGCCTCGCCATCGTCCTCGACGGCAACATCCACTCGGCTCCGCAGATCCGCGAGCGCATCCCCTCCGGGCGGGCCCAGATCACGGGCGGCTTCACGACCGAGGAGGCCACCGACCTCGCGATCGTCCTGCGGGCGGGCGCGCTGCCCGCGCCGGTGCAGGTGCTGGAGGAGCGCACGGTCGGGCCGTCGCTGGGCGCCGACTCCATCCGGCAGGGCATCATCGCGATCCTCGGGTCCACCGCGCTGGTGTTCCTGTTCATGCTGATCTACTACAAGGTCTCCGGGCTCATCGCGGACGTGGCGCTCGGCCTCAACCTGCTGCTCCTGATGGCGACCATGGCCGGCTTCCACGCGACCCTCACGCTGCCCGGCATCGCGGGCATCGCGCTCACCATCGGGATGGCGGTGGACACCAACATCCTCATCTTCGAGCGCATCCGCGAGGAGCTGCGCGGGGGCAAGACGGTGCGCGGCGCCATCGACGCGGGCTTCTCGCGCGCGTTCAAGACCGTGGTCGACACCCACGTGACGGTGCTGGTATCGGGCCTCATCCTCTTCCAGTTCGGGACCGGGCCGGTCAAGGGCTTCGCGGTCACCCTGATGATCGGCATCGCGGCCAGCCTGTTCACCGCCGTCTTCTTCACCCGCCTGCTCTTCGACCTGCTCTACATGGGCCCGCGCAAGCGCGAGTCGCTGTCGATATGATCGAGCTGTTCAAGAACCCCAACTACGACTTCATCGGCAAGCGGCGCTGGGCCTATATCATCTCGATCCTCTTCATCCTGGCCGGATTCGGGTCGATGGTGGCCAAGGGGGGCTTGCGCTACGGGATCGACTTCTCGGGCGGCACCCTGATCCAGGTGCGCTTCGAGAAGCCGGTGCCGGTGGACCGGATCCGGCACGCGCTCGAGACCGTGCGCATGGGCGAGAGCGTGATCCAGGAGTTCGGGGACACCCGGGAGTACCTGCTCCGGCTGCCGCTGGCGGAGCTGTCCTCGGAGGAGGTGACCCGCCGGGCCCAGGAGGCCCTCGCCAAGGAGCCGGAGCTCGGGAAGCCCGAGATCCGCCGGGTCGAGTTCGTGGGCCCGCAGGTGGGTCGCGACCTCCAGATCCAGGCAGTCTACGCCGCGCTCTGGAGCATCGCCGGCATCCTGGCCTATGTCGCGATTCGCTTCGACTTGCTGGGCGGGTTCGCCTCGGTCGCCGCCATCATCCACGACGTGCTCATCTGCCTGTCCGCGATGTCGCTGACCAACCGGGAGATGTCGCTGCCGATCCTGGCCGCGCTGCTCACGATCATCGGCTACTCGGTCAACGACACCATCGTGGCGTACGACCGGGTGCGCGAGAACCGGACAAAGGGCTCGCGGCGCAAGGGCGAGACCTTCGCGACTCAGATCAACAACGCCATCAATCAGACGCTCTCCCGGACCGTCCTGACCGCCCTCACCGTCTTCTTCACCACGGCCGTTCTCTACTTCTTCGGGGGGAAGGTCCTGGAGGACATGGCCTTCCTCCTGACGCTCGGTGTCGTGACCGGCACCTTCTCGACCGTGTACATCGCCGGCTCCTTGATCGTGGACTGGTCGGTCTGGCGGGAGCGGTGGCTCGCCAGGAGGAAAAAAGCCGTAGCAAAAGCTTGATTTTAGTGGCAAAATTAGTGGTCAACCTGAGGAGGTACGAGGTTGACCCAGCTTCAGACGCTCATCGAGGAGATTCCCAAGTACCAGCCTGCCGCTGACTTGGCCATCCTGGAGCGGGCCTACCGGTTTTCCGAGCGCTCCCATCAAGGCCAGCAGCGGGCGTCGGGTGAGCCCTACCTGTCTCACCCCCTGGAAGTGGCCGGCCTCCTGGTCAACTTCAAGATGGACGTGACCACGGTGACGGCCGGCCTGCTGCACGACGTCCTGGAGGATACCAAGGCCACCAAGGGGGATCTCCAGCGGGAGTTCGGCACCGAGATCGCCGACCTGGTCGACGGGGTCACCAAGATCGGCAAGCTGGCGTTCTCCTCCCGGGAGGAGCGGCAGGCCGAGAACTTCCGGAAGATGCTGGTCGCCATGGCGCGCGACCTCCGCGTGCTCATGATCAAGCTGGCCGACCGGCTGCACAACATGCGGACATTGCAGTACCTGCCCACCGAGAAGGCCCGGAAGATCGCCCAGGAGACTCTCGACATCTATGCCCCGCTCGCCCATCGCCTGGGCATGGCCAAGGTCAAGGCCGAGCTGGAAGACCTGGCCCTCCGCGTGCTGCACCCGGAGGACTACCAGGAGCTGATGCGGCGGGTGGCCAAGCGTCGGCTCGAGCGCGAGGCCGAGATCAACCACTTGATCACCCTCCTGCACGAGAAGCTGGGCGAGGTGGGCATCGGGTCCAAGATCGCCGGGCGCCCCAAGCACTTCTACTCCATCTGGAAGAAGATGCACGAGGGCGGCCGGGAGTTCGACGAGATCTACGACCTCACCGCCGTGCGCGTGCTGACCAACACGGTCCGCGACTGCTACGGAGCCCTGGGCGTGGTGCACTCCCTGTGGAAGCCGGTGCCCGGCCGGTTCAAGGACTTCATCGCGATGCCC
>JBGOVO010000366.1:0-3957 GCA_041478145.1 Methylomirabilia bacterium | reverse complement strand
CCATCACGTAGTCATGCCCCGGAATGTACTGGCGCAACTGGCGCAAGAAGTCGTGCTTCTCGATGCCGCATGGCCCCACGAACGAGCAGATGTGGTGCCAGCCCGGACAGTGCAGGGTCACCATCGCCCAATTCCCACACAGGCCGACGATATGGCCGTGCTCGCGCAACTTGACGAGATCGACCAGCTTCACAGGGCCCTGGCTGACCTCGAGTGTCTCATCCACGTCGAACGCGTACACGACCATAGCGGGTTCCTCCAGCCACAGCGTGGGTATCATCGGGAAGCACGGCTTCAGGCCCGCGGCCCGGCATCGCCGCACGCACCTATGATACGGTACGCGCCGTGAGCGAGACGACGCCGTCCGCGGGCCGCACCGCCGTGACGCTCGGCACCGCGACGCCCGGCGGAGGCTTCCCGGTCTACGGCCAGGCGGTGGCCGACACCATCAACGAGGTGGACGCGACGCTCGAGGTGCGCCCGCGCAGCACCAAGGGCTCCACCGAGAACGTGCCGCTGCTCGAAGCGGGCTCGCTGGACCTGGCCCTCGTGCAGGGCGAGGTCGCGCACGAGGCGCTGGCCGGCATCGGCCGCGCGCCCGCCGATCTGCGCATCCTGGCCGCGATGTACTCGACGCCCGGCATGTTCGTGGTCCGCGCCGACTCCCCCTACCGATCGATCGAGGATCTCAAGGGGCGCCCGGTCGCCTTCGGCGCGCGCGGCTCCGGCCTGATCATCCTCGCGCGCTACGTGCTCGACGGCCTCGGGCTCGATCGTGATCGCGACTTCCAGGCCGTGCTCCTCGACGCCGCCGGCGACGGCCCCGCCATGGTGATGGACGGCCGCGTGGCCGCGTTGTGGGGCGGCGGCATCGGCTGGCCGAGCTTCACGGCGGTGGCGCGCGGGGCCGCGGGCGGGCGCTTCCTGGTGCCCGATCTGGACGGCATCCACCGCATCCAGACCAAGCACCCGTTCCTCAAGCTGATGATGGTGCCCGCCGGCTCCTACCCGGGGCAGGCGGCGGAGCTGGTCTCGGTGGGGTCGTGGAGCTTCATCATGGCGCGGCCCACGCTGGCCGACGAGGTGGCCTACCGGCTGGCCCGCGCGCTGCACCGGGGCGAATCCGCGCTCGGCGCGCGCCTCGCGCAGGCGCGCGAGACCACCGCCGCCAATACCGTCGCCGCCGTCGCGCGCCCCGAGCTACTGCATCCGGGCGTGCGCCGCTACCTCACCGAGACCGGCCTCCTCCGCTGAGGCCCCTCGCGGGCTCAGAGGTAGGGACGGAGGTCGACGCGACGGCCGGAGGCGGCGGAGAGGTATGCGCCGTAGATGACCGCGGTCACGTCGCGCGCCAGCGGGCCGTTCGAGAGCGGCTCGCGGTCGAAGGCCACGCACTCCACGAAGTCCTGCATCTCCTGCGGATAGCCGGTGGTCCACTCCTCGTCGGGCTGCGGTGACGTCCAGCCCGCCTTGGTCTCGATCTTCTCCACGATGTACTCGTCGCCGAACACGGCCGGATCGGGCGCGTAGGCCCGCACCACGTCGTTGGGGTTGATGTTGCACAGCACGACGGCCTTGGCCCCGTAGATCGCCATCTGGTTGCGGATGCCGCCCAGCACCGTGTCGGCGGCCGAGATCTGGGCCACCGTACCGTCGTCGAAGGTGACGAGCATGCTGCCCCAGTCCTCCACGTCGGCGCCCTCGACGGTGTTGAGATAGCGCGGGGTGGACGCGCGGAACGTCGCCGTCTCCGCGAGGTGCGCCACCTCGGCGGTGACCGCGACGGGCCGGACCGGCGCGCCCCGCAGCCGCCGCCCCTCGTCGGCCTTGAGGTAGAGCGCGCCCCCGAGCGGATGGCAGGCCTTGCCGATCAGCGAGCCGCCCCCGCCCGTCACCCAGTGCTTGTTGACCGGGGCGTGCGTGCCCGAGTGGCTCTCCTCGCCCACCAGACGCAGGATCGGCCCGCCGGAGGCGGCGAGCAGCCGGCGCGCCTTCTGGATGGGCGGCGCATAGACCCAGTTCTCCGCGTAGCAGAGCCGGATGCGCGCGGCCGCCGCCGCGGCCAGCACCTGGTCGGCGGCGGCCAGCGCGGTCTGGAGCATCTCCTCGCGCGGGGTGGCGGGCGAGCCGAAGAAACCGGTGAGCGGCTTCTCCACGATCACGTGCTTGCCCGCGCGCGCCGCTTCGATCGCCATGGGCGCGTGGTGATGCGGGGGCACGCAGAGATCCACCAGATCCACCTCCGGATCGGCGAGCACGGCGCGGAAATCGGGCGCGGTCCGGGCCACGTCGAACTCGCGCGCGTAGGCCTTCGCGCGCTCCGGCCGCGCGGCGGTCACGCAGCGGAGCTCCACGTCCACGCCGCGGACGTGGCGATACGCCTCGCCGTGGATGTGGGCGACGAAGCCCGCGCCCACGATGCCCACCCGCACGCTCGGCCGTCTCGCCATCCCCGGCTCCTTTCGTCGCTCCGGCCGCGGGCTCAGCGCGACCGCAGCCGCCACCAGCCCAGCAAGAGACCCACCCCGGCCAGGCCGATACTCCCGTTCGTCATGAGCGCGCGCTGGACGCCCCAGCGCTCGGACATCGCGCCGACCAGGAACGCGCCGATCGGGAAGACCCCGCCCCACACCAGCGTGTAGATGCTCATCACCCGCCCGCGCAGCGCGTCGGTGGAGGCGAGCTGCATGGTGGTGTTGCAGGAGACCACCAGCATGATGCCAAAGAAGCCGGTCACGAACAGGGTGGCCACCGCCGGCCAGAACGACGGGACGAGCGAGAGGCCGAGCAGCCCTCCGCAGGCCAGGGCGGCCGCCGCGAACATCAGCGCGCGCGGCGGCCGGCGGGAGCCCAGCGTGCCCAGGGTGAGCGCGCCGGACACCGCGCCCACCCCCAGCGAGGCCATGAGGAAACCGAAGCCCTCCGCCCCCAGCCCCAGCACGTCGCGGACCACCAGGGGCACATAGACCGTGAAGTTGAACACGCAGAAGCTCACCATGAAGGTGAGGCCGAGCGCGAGCACCATCTCGGGCGTGCGCCACACGTAGCGGATGCCGGTGAGGATCTCCTCCACCACGCTCGCCCCGGTGCGCGGCTGCGGCAGCCCGCGGATGCGAAGGCTCAGCATCACCGCGATGGCGATGGCGAAGCCGGCGCCGTTGCACACGAAGGCGGGAGCCACCCCGAAGGCCGCGATGAGCAGGCCGCCGATGCTCGGCCCCACGATGCGCGCCGCGTTGAAAGAGGCGGAGTTGAGGGAGACCGCGCTGCTCAGATCCGACCGGCCCACCATCTCGGCCACGAACGACTGCCGCGCCGGCGCGTCGAGGACGTTGGCGAGCCCGACCCCGGTGGCCAGCACCGCCACGTGCCAGTACTTCACGTGACCCGAGTACACGAGCGCGCCGAGCGCGAGGGCCTGGCAGCCCAGGACGGTCTGGGTCACGATGAGCAGCCGCCGCTTGGGCAAGCGGTCGGCGAGGGCGCCCGACACGATCGAGAAGAGCAGGATCGGGCCGAACTGGAGCGTGCCGATCAGTCCCAGCTTGAGCGGCGAGGAGGTGAGCTGCAGCACCAGCCAGGACTGGGCCACCGTCTGCATCCACGAGCCGATCTGGGCCACGAGCTGCGCCGCGAAGAAGCGGCGGAAATCGGCGTGGCGAAACGCGCGCAGTCCGGTCGGCAGGGCCATCGGCGGCCGCTCAGCCGCCGGCCACGCCCTGGGTGTTGACGAAGATCGAGTAGAGCGACTGGCTCGAGGCGAGGAAGATCCGGTTGCGCTTCGCCCCCCCGAAACAGAGATTGGCGCACCGCTCGGGGAGCAGGATGCGGCCGATGAGCCGCGCGTCGGGGTTGTAGACCGCGACGCCGTCGAGCCCCTCGCCGCCGCCCCACCCGCACCAGAGATTGCCGTCGGTGTCGCAGCGCATGCCGTCCGGGATCCCCGCGCCCGTGTTG
>JBGOVO010000033.1:0-18082 GCA_041478145.1 Methylomirabilia bacterium | reverse complement strand
GGGTTGTTCTTGGTCCGGCGCGCGAGGATCTGGATGACTCGCTCGATCTCGGTCTCACGGCCGATGACCGGGTCGAGCTTGCTCTCCCGCGCCAGCTGGGTGAGATCGCGGGCGAATTCGTCGAGGACCGGGGTCTGGGAGCGCTTCTTCGGGCGCGGGTAGTACTGGTCGCCGAGGAGCGCCAGGGTCTCCTGCCTCACCTCGTCCAGCCGGGCCCCGAGCGACTCGAGGATCTTGGCCGCGATGGACTGGCCTTCCTTCATCAGGCCCAGGAGCAGGTGCTCGGTCCCGATGTAGTTGTGCCCGAGCTGGCGCGCTTCCTCGATCGACAGCTCGAGGACGCGCTTGGCCTGCGGGGTGAACGGCACTTCACCGAAGGTCAGCGTCTTGGGGAAGCCCGCCAGCGCCCGCTCGACCTCCGCCTTCACCGTCTCCAGGCGCAGCCCCAGCCGCTGCAGCACGGCGGTGGCGATCCCTTCGCCGTCGCGGATGAGTCCGAGGAGGATGTGCTCGGTCCCTACGAAGTCATGACGGAACCGCCCTGCCTCTTCTCTGGCCAGGATGATGACCCGACGCGCCCGCTCGGTGAATCGCTCGAACACTGTGGGTGACCTCGCGCCTTTCGGATTCGGGTTGTGGTTCGCCAGGGGCACTATCTGCCCTGATGCTCCCTAAACCTGCGATCAGTATATGCCTTCCGGCGCTGCCGGCCTAGGGATTTCTTGTGCCGCCCTCCGTCACTGTCTCGTAACCCATTGAAACTGGTGATCTCACGGCCAGGCCACCGCTCGGCCGTCCATCAACCGGTAGCCACGGTCCGCCTTGCGGGCCAGATCGTGGTTGTGGGTGGCGATGACAAAGGCGAGACCGCGCTCCGCCTGCAGGCGGAGAAAGAGGTCCCAGATCACCTCGCTCGTCTTCGGATCCAGGTTGCCGGTGGGCTCGTCGGCGAGGATGACCCGGGGGCGGCCGACGAGGGCGCGGGCGATGGCGACTCGCTGCTGCTCGCCGCCGGACAGCTCGCCCGGCCGGTGCGTCTGGCGATCGCCGAGCCCGACTTCGTGGAGCGCCGCCGCCGCGCGCTCACGCGCTTCGGGCACGCTCGCCCGCTGGATGAGCGCCGGCAGCATGGCGTTCTCCAGCGCGGTCATCTCGCCGAGGAGGTTGTAGAACTGGAAGACGAAGCCCACCTCGGTGCGGCGCAGCCGCGCCAGCGCCGCGTCCGTCCACGAGGATACGTCCGCGCCGTCGAAGAGCACACGCCCCGCGGTCGGACGGTCGAGCGTGCCGAGCAGGTGCAGCAGGGTGGACTTCCCGACCCCGGAGGCGCCGATGATGGCTACGCTCTCCCCCCCGTTGACGGTCAGGCTCACCCCGCGCAGGACCCGGACGGTCTCCGGCCCCATCTGGTACTCCCGCTCCAGCTCCTGCGCGACGAGCAGCGGCTCACTCATACCGGAGGACCTCCACCGGGTCCATGCGGGCCGCCCGGCGGGCCGGCGACAGGGTGGCGAGGAAGGAGATGACCAGGGTCGAGCCCACGATCATCGCGAAGTCGGAGCCGGTGAGCTTCATCGGCAGATAGCTGATCTGGTAGACGTCACCGGCCAGCCGGATGATCTGGTAGGTGTTCTGCACCCAGATCAGCAGCAGCCCGAAGGCGCTGCCCGCCGCGGTGCCCACCAGCCCGATCATCATCCCGGCCACGAGGAACACCGCCCCGATGCTGCCCGCGCCCGCCCCCATCGCCTTGAGGATCCCGATCTCCTTCCGCTTCTCCGCCACCAGCAGCACCAGGTGCCCGATGATCGCGAACGCGGCCACCAGCACGATGATCGTGACGATCACGAAGAGGGCCAGCTTCTCGAGCTGTAGCGCCGCGAACAGGTTACGGTTCATGTCCATCCAGTCGCGGATCCAGTAGGCGCCGTTGAGCCGCCCCGCGATGGCCGCGCCCACGCTCTTGGCCGCGAAGGGGTTGGCGAGCTTCACCTCCACGCCGGTCACGCGGTCGCCGAGGCCGGCGAATTCCTGGGCCGCCGCCAGCGTCGTGTAGGCGAGCGAGACGTCGTACTCGTACATGCCGACCTCGACGTAACCCGCCACGAGGAAGCGCCGCATCTTGGGCACGAGACCGACCGCGGTCATGGCCCCTTGCGGGGAGATCACCGTGATGTGGTCGCCCGCCACGACCCCGAGGCTGCGCGCCAGCTCGCGGCCGAGGAGCAGCGCCGGCTCGGGGCCGCTCACCAGGGGCGCGATGTCGCCGTGGCGGATCTGCCCCGCGAGGGCTTTTCGGACGGCGGGCGAGGCCAGATCGACGCCCCGCAGCAGCCCGCCGGTGGCGCCGCCCCCGGGCGAGGTGAACAGGGCCTGCTGCAACACGAAGGGGGTGGCCGAGACCACGCCGGGCACCGGGGCCACCCGCTCGGCGAGGGCGCCACCGCTGGCGACGCCGCGGCCGCCCGCCTCCATGATCAGCACGTGCGGATTGGCGGAGATGATCTTGTCGCGGATGCCGTCCTGGAAGCCGGTCATGACCGCCAGCACCACGATGAGGGCGCTCACTCCGAGGAAGACGCCCCCGATGCCGATCCAGACGAAGAGCGAGAGACTGGTCCGGTGGCCGCGCGCGCGAAGGTAGCGCAGCCCGAGGAACAGCTCGAACGGCACGCGCCCGCGCAGCATCAGGAGGCCGGCTCCCCGCCCTCGTCGGCGGCGTCGGCTCCGCTCCGCTCGGGCCGCAGGTGGGGAAAGAGGATCACGTCCCGGATGGACGCGGCGTCCGTGAACAGCATGGCGAGCCGGTCGATGCCGATCCCCTCCCCCGCGGTGGGCGGCAGCCCGTACTCCAGCGCGCGGACGAAGTCCTCGTCCATCCAGTGCGCTTCCTCGTCCCCCCGCTCGCGCTCCGCCGCCTGCTCCTCGAAGCGGCGGCGCTGGTCGATCGGGTCGTTGAGCTCGGAGTAGGCGTTGGCGATCTCCCGCCGGCAGATGTAGAGCTCGAAGCGGTCCACCAGTCGCGGCTGGCCCTGCTTCTGCTTCGACAGGGGGGACAGCTCGATCGGGAAGTCCACCACGAAGGTCGGCTGCACGAGGGTCGGCTCCACGACCGTGTCGAAGATCTCCTTCCACAGCGCCACCGCGCCCTCGTCGCCGCGGAGAATCGCCTGCGTCTTGCGATCGCTCCCGAAGCCGCCGCGACGCGTGGCGGCCTCGCCGAGCTCGCGCGCATCGGTGTCGGGGGTGACCGGGGTTCCCACCGCCTCGCTCAGCCCGGCGAAGAAGGGCAGCCGCCGCCACGGCGGGGCCAGGCGGATCGTCTCCCCCTGATAGGTCAGCTCATCGCGGCCCAGCAGCCTGTGGCCCAGGTGCAGGAAGAGCTCCTCGGTGAGCTGCATCAGGTCGTTGTAGTCGGCGTAGGCCTGGTAGAACTCCAGCATCGTGAACTCGGGGTTGTGCTGCGTGGAGATGCCCTCGTTGCGGAAATTGCGGTTGATCTCGTAGACGCGCTCGAGGCCGCCCACCACGAGGCGCTTGAGGTACAGCTCGGGCGCGATGCGGAGGTAGAGCGGCATGTCGAGCGCGTTGTGGTGCGTCACGAACGGCTTGGCGACGGCGCCCCCCGGAATCGGCTGCATCATGGGCGTCTCCACCTCGAGGAAGCCGCGGGCGTCGAAGAAGGCGCGGAGGGTGGCGGTGAGGCGGCTCTTCATGACGAAGGCCTCGCGCACCTGGGGATTGACGATCAGGTCCACGTAGCGTCGGCGGTACCGCGTCTCGACGTCCTTGAGTCCGTGCCACTTCTCGGGCAGCGGGCGAAGCGCCTTGGTGAGGAAGTCGAACTGTTTCACCGCGACCGTCAGCTCGCCGGTGCGGGTCCGGAACAGCTCGCCGGTGACGCCGATGAAGTCGCCCACGTCCAGATCCACGAAGGCCGCGTAGGCGTCGCCGAGCCCGTCGGCGCGCGCGTAGAGCTGGATCTGGCCCGACTGGTCCCGCAGCACCGCGAAGCAGGTCTTCCCGTGATGGCGCATCGCCATCACGCGGCCCGCGAGCGCGACCGCCCCCGCGCTCTGCAATTCGGCCTCGGCCGCGTCCTTGAAGCGGGCCTGGAGCGTGCCCGCCCAGTGGGTGACCGGGAAGCGCGCGCCGAAGGGATTGACGCCGCGCGCCTGCCAGGCCGCGAGCTTCTCCCGGCGGCGGCGCATGAGCTCGTTGGTGTCGGGCGGCAAGCCGGGCGGGGTCGTCATGCGGCAACCATCACGATGAGGGCGTCGGCCGGGCCATGGTCAGGTAGGCGCGGATGAACGGGTCGAGCCCGCCGTCCATCACCCCATCCACGTTGCCCACCTCGACCCCGGTCCGGTGGTCCTTGATGATCTGGTACGGCGCGAAGGTGTAGGTGCGGATCTGGCTGCCGAAGGCGATCTCCTTCTTCTCGCCGGTCAGATCGGCCAGCTCCTGCTTCTGCTTCTGCTCGTAGATCTGGAAGAGCCGCGACTTCAGGATGCGCATGGCGGTGTCGCGGTTGCGCAGCTGCGACCGCTCGTTCTGGCAGGCCACCACGATGCCGCTCGGCAGATGCGTGATGCGCACCGCCGAGTCCGCCGTGTTCACGCCCTGCCCGCCCGGGCCGGACGAGCGGTAGACGTCCACCCGGAGGTCCTCGTCGCGGACGACGACCTCGACGTCCTCGACCTCCGGAATGACCGCCACCGAGGCGAACGAGGTGTGGCGGCGCCGCGAAGCATCGAAGGGAGAGATGCGGATCAGCCGGTGGACGCCCGTCTCGCCCTTCAGGTGGCCGTAGGCGTACTCCCCGGTCAGCTCGATGGTGACCGACTTGATGCCCGCCTCCTCGCCCGCGAGCAGGTCCACCACCTCGGCCTTGAAGCCCGCGCGCTCCGCCCAGCGCAGGTACATCCGCATGAGCATCTGCGCCCAGTCCTGGGACTCGGTGCCGCCCGCGCCCGGATGGATCGACAGGATGGCGTTCTTCCGGTCCTGGGGCCGCGAGAGGATGACCTTGAGCTCGAAGGCCTCGACCTCTTCGTTCAGGCGCTCGAGGCTCTCCTGGATCTCGGCGGTCAGGCTCTCGTCCCCGGCCTCGGTGGCCATCTCCCAGAGGAGGCGGGTCTCCTCCGCGCGGGCCGCGAGGTCCTTGAAGGTCGTGACGGTGCGGGCCAGCTCGGCGCGCTCCTGCACGAGGGCCTGCGCCTTGCGACTGTCCTCCCAGAACGAGGGCGAGGACATCTCGGCGTCGATCAGGCCGAGGCGGGTCTCCTTGCTGGGGAGGTCAAAGATGGCCTCGGAGGTCGTCGAGCCGCTTGTCCAGCTCCGCCACGTCGCGCTTCAGCTCACCTAGCACGACGCGGGAGACCTCCGGAAGAAGGCGATGCCGGCCGCCGCCGCGACCAGGCCGGCGCTCGCGTACACGAGCCAGTCGCCGAGCCGCGTGTACAGCGTGGTGCGGGCGCGCAACGGGATGCGACGATGCAGCACGCCGCGCTCGAGCAGCGGGAGCATGGGACCGAGGCGGCCGGTGGGCTCCACGAAGGCCGACACGCCGGTGTTGGCGGCGCGCGCGATGGCCACGCGGTGCTCGACCGCGCGCAGGGGTAGCATCCCCAGATGCTGCCAGGGGCCGCTCGTCTCCCCGAACCACGCGTCGTTGGTGATATTGGCCATGAACCCCGCTCCGCGGACCACGAATCCCCGGAACAGCTCGGGGAAGATGACCTCGTAACAGATCACGGTTCCGAACGGCGCGCCCGGGAGCGGAAACACGGTCTCGGTGTCGCCTTCGCCGAACTCCGAGATGAACTCGGCCCAGCCTCGGACGAACCCGAGGAGACCCGCGAGCGGGACGTACTCCCCGAACGGAACGAGGTGAATCTTATCATACTTGGCCGTAATCCCTTGTCGGGTCAGGAGAAATGCACTGTTCAGGAACTGCCCTCGTGGGCCTTCCCGCCGGTCGATCGAGCCCACCAGGATCGGGACTCCGATATCGGCAGACAGGCGCGTGAGCCGGTCGAGCAGGGCCGGGTCTCCGCGGAGGAAGATGGTCGTCGCCGTCTCCGGCCACAGCACGACCGCGGGCGTCGCGCGCGCGGCCTCGCGGGTGAGCTGCTCGTAGATGTCGAGGATCTGGGCGTGGCGGGCGGGATCCCACTTGATCGTCTGCTCGATCGACGGCTGGATCACCGCCACGTCCACCGAGGCGGCACCGCTCTCCGTCGTCAGCGCGCGGATGCCGAAGCCGAGCGAGCCCGCGACCAGCAGCGCGGCGGCGGCCGCGCCCGGCCAGGCTCGGCGGGGCCCCAGCGCGAGCAACCCGGCCAGCGCGGCGTTGACACACATGATCAGGCCCGAGACCGCGTAGACGCCGCCCAGCTCGGCGATCTGGATCACGGGGAGCTGCGCCTGCTGCGAATAACCGAGCAGACCCCACGGGAATCCGCCCATGACGTGCCCGCGCAGCCACTCGCCGACCACCCAGAGCGCCGGCGTGAGCGCCAAGGCCGGACCCGCTCCGATGCGGTCGCGAAGCCAGGCGGCGCCGCCGGCGACGAGACCCACGTAGAGACCGCAGTAGGCGGCCAGCGCCACGATCGGCAGCCAGGTGACCGGCCACGGGATGGCGCTGTAGTGGAGGAAGGTGTGATCGAGCCAGCGCAGCAGCACGACGTAGAACGCGGTGCCCGCGAGCCAGCCGTCGGCGAGCGCGGCGCGGGGCGCGCGGGTGGCGCCGGAGACCAGCGCGGGGACGAGCCAGACCCAGGCCAGCAATGCCCAGCCCGTCTTGGGGAAGGCCAGCGCGCCCAGCACGCCGGAGGCGGCGAGGACGAGCATGAAGACGGCGGCGCGGCGGCTCGCGCCCGGCTCACGCTCCATGGGCGAGCCGCTCGGCCAGGTTCCGCGGCAGTCCCGCCGCGAGGATCTTCCGGGCGGCCGCCACGTGGTCGTACGCCACGCGGCGGATCGTCACCGAGCGCGCCTCGCGGTCCCAGATGGCATAGCAGGCGCGCGGGTCGCGGTCCCGGGGCTGGCCCACGCTGCCCACGTTGACGAGATAGCGGCGGCCGTCGTCGAGACGCACCTGCGCCTCGGGCGTGTCGAGGTGGCCCGAGTGATCGGGGCCGCCGCTGCCCACGGACCAGACGCCGGGCACGTGCGAGTGGCCGACGAAGCACAGCCGCGTGGCGAAGTCGCCGAAGACCTGCAGGCCGTCCTCGGCCGAGACGAGATAGTCCCACTCCTCCGGGTTGCGCGGGCTGGCGTGCACGAGGGTGGCGTCCTCCACGGTGTGGATGAGCCGCAGGCCCGTCAAGTAGTCCCGGTGACCCTGATCGAGCTGCTCGCCGGTCCACCGCGCGGCGGCGCGGGCCCACGGGTTGAACCACCGGAGGTCGAGCAGGCCGAGCGCCCCGTGCTCGTGGTTACCCGCCACCATGGCGCTGGCCCGCTCCCCCACCCGCTCCACGCAGGCGACGGGGTCCGCCCCGTAGCCGACCAGGTCGCCGAGGCAGAGGAGGCCGAGCGCGCCTTCCGAGGCGGCGTCGGCCAGCACCGCGGTGAGGGCTTCCAGATTCGCGTGGACGTCGGAGATGACCGCGTAACGGATGATGGCCTCCCGATCAGGAGGCCTTGGCCTGCTCTTTGTGGATGCGGTCGAGGATCCCGTTGATGAAGCGGCTCGACTCGTGCGTGCTGAACTTCTTCGCCACCTCGAGGGCCTCGTTGATCGCCACCTTCGGCGGGACCGCGGTCGCCCACCGGAGTTCGAAGATCCCCTGGCGCAGGATGTTGCGGTCCACCACCGCCATGCGGTCCAGCTCCCAGTTCTCCGCGTAGCGGGCGATCAGCTCGTCGATCTCGGCCGCGTGCATCTTGGTGCCGCGCACCAGCGACTCCGCGAAGTCCCGCGCCTCGGGGTCCACCGGATGGCGGAGCCAGAAGTCGTCGAGGTGCGGTTGGGGATCGTCCTCGCCCTGCACGTCGAGCTGGTAGAGGAGCTGGAGCGCGAGCTCGCGCGCCTTGCGGCGACGGCCCATCAGCGCCTCCCCCGGCGGGCCGGGAGCGCACGCAGCCAGCCCGCCATCTCGAGGGCGGCCAGCGCCGCCTCCTCGCCACGATTGCCGATCGCGCCGCCCGCGCGGTCCCAGGCCTGCTCTTCCGTGAGCGCGGTCACCACGCCGAAGGTCACGGGCACGCCGGTGTCGAGCCCGGCGCGGAGGATGCCGTGGGCCGCCGCGCCGCAGACGTACTCGAAGTGCGGTGTCGCGCCCTTGATGACCACCCCCACGCACACGATCCCCGCGAAGCGCCTCGTGCGCGCGAGCGTCAACGCGGCCTGGGCCAGCTCGAAGGAGCCCGGCACCCAGTGGACCTCGACCGCGTCCCCGCTCACCGCGTGATTCGCGAGCGCGGCGAGCGCGCCGTCGAGCAGCTTCTTGGAGATGGGCTCGTTGAAGCGCGCGGCCACCACCGCGAAGCGCTGGCCACGCTCGGCAGGGGCGACTCGGCGCTTCGGAGCGATGCCGGCCATGGACTAGTCCGGGAAGGACGAGAAGAGATGGCCGAGCTTCTCGCGCTTGGTGCGGAGATAGCTCCGGTTGGCGTCGGTGGCCGGCACCTCGAGGGGCAGCCGCTCGACGACCTTGAGCCCGTAGCCCTCGATGCCCACGATCTTCTTCGGATTGTTGGTGAGGATCTTCAGATTCTTCACCCCGAGATCGACCAGGATCTGGGCGCCGATGCCGTAGTGGCGGAGATCGGCGCGGAAGCCGAGCGCGTGGTTCGCCTCCACCGTGTCCTTGCCCTGATCCTGCAGCTCGTAGGCCCGGAGCTTGTTCAGCAGGCCGATGCCCCGGCCTTCCTGGCGCATGTAGACGAGGACCCCGCGCCGCTCGTGCTGGATGATGGCGAGCGCCTTGTGGAGCTGGGAGCCGCAGTCGCAGCGATGCGAGCCGAACACGTCGCCGGTCAGGCACTCCGAGTGCACGCGGACGAGCACCGGCTCGTCGGTCTTAACGTCACCCAGCACGAGGGCCAGCGGCAGGCGATCGTCCACGGTGGTCTCGTAGGCGATGACCTGATACTCGCCGTGCTCCGTCGGCATGCGGGTGATGGCCGCGCGCCGGACCAGCTTCTCCTTGTGGATCCGGTACTCGATCAGGGCCTTGATCGTGATGGCCTTCAGGCGATACTCGCGTCCCAGCGTCATCAGCTCGGGCAGGCGCGCCATGCCGCCTTCCTGATCCAGCACCTCGCAGATCACGCCGGCGGGCGCGAAGCTCGCGAGCCGGGCCAGGTCCACCGCGGCCTCGGTGTGGCCGGCGCGGCGGAGCACGCCGCCCGGCATGGCGCGCAGCGGGAAGATGTGGCCGGGGCGCGTGAGGTCTTCCGCCCGCGTGGCCGGGTCCACGAGGGTGCGGATCGTGACGGCCCGATCGTAGGCGGAGGTGCCGGTGGTCACACCGCGCCGGGCGTCCACGCTGACCGTGAACGCGGTGCCGAGCGGCGCGGTGTTGTCCGAGACCATCATGGAGATCTGCAGCTCGTCGAGGCGCTCGCCGAGCATCGGCATGCAGATGAGCCCGCGGCCGTACTTGGCCATGAAGTTGACCGCCTCCGGGGTGGCCTTCTCGGCCGCCATCAGCAGGTCGCCCTCGTTCTCGCGGTCCTCGTCGTCGACCACGATGAGCAGGCGGCCGGCGCGGATCTCCTCGATGCCCTCTTCGATCGTGACGAACTCGGCTTCGCTCACGGTGACCCCTCTCTCGTATCCGCTCGCCTCGTTTGTCGAATCCGCTCGGCTCGCCATCGGCTCGCCTCGCCCTGCCCTGGCTGCGGCTCCCCTTGCAACTGCAGGATGCGCTGCACGTACTTGCCGATCATATCCATCTCCAGGTTCACGCGTCGCCCCGGCGCGAGCGACCCCAGGGTGGTCGCGGCCAGGGTGTGCGGGATGATCATGATCTCGAGATCCCGCGCGTTCAGACGCGCCACCGTGAGGCTCACGCCGTCCACCGCCACCGATCCTTGCGGGATCAGCAGGGGGGCCAGCGCCTGGTCCCGCCATTCTATCGTGAGCCGGGCGGTCTCTGCCTGGCGGGTGAGGGCCGCCACGATCCCCACCCCGTCCACGTGCCCCTGCACCAGATGGCCGCCCACCATGCCGCCGAGGCGCATCGGCCGCTCCAGGTTGACCGGGTCACCCACCGCGAGATCGGCGAGCGCGGTGCGCGCGAGGGTCTCGGGGCCCACGTCGAAGCGCAGTCGCCCGGCGGTCCGCTCGACGACCGTGAGGCAGGCCCCGTTGACGGCCACGCTGGCGCCCACGTCGCTGGCCTCGAGGACGCGGTCGGCCGCGACGACCAGGCGGCCGCCGGCGCGCTCGAGGACCTTGCCGATCTCCTCTACGAGTCCGGTGAACATGGGTCTAAGTCTGTAGGCTTGGTCTTATGCGGGGGCCCGGAAATGGCCCCCGCACTCCCCCAGCTAGTCATGCCGGACGTTGCCTTCGAGGAGCCAGTCGTCGCCGACGGGCCGGGCGGTGAGGTCGGTCAGCCGGAGGGCGTCGCCCAGGGCCAGGCCGGGGCCGCCGGCCGGGGTCGGCGCGCCGGCGCCGCCCAGCACCTTGGGCGCCACGAAGACCGCCACGCGGTCCACGAGGCCGGCCTGCACGAAGGCGCCGGTCAGCTCGCTGCCCGCTTCGAGGAGGACGCCGGTCACGTCGAGCGCGTGGAGCCGCGCGCAGACATCGGCCACGTCCACCCGGCCCTCGCGCGACTTGCACGGCAGCACGGTCACCCCGCTCGATTCGAGCGCGGCCACCCGCGGCGCGGGCGCGTCCTCCCCCACCGCGACGAGAATGCGGGACCGGCTGCCCGCGCGCAGGAGCGCTCCGTCGAGCGGCAGGCGGGCGCGTCCGTCCACCACGACGCGGTATGGCTCGCGGGGCCAGGGCCGATCGAGCCGCACCGTGAGCGCGGGATCGTCGGCCAGTACGGTGCCGATGCCGGTCACGATGGCGTCGCTCTGGCTCCGCAGCCGGTGCGCTTCGCGCCGCGCCGCCTCGCCGGTGATCCACCGCGACTTCCGGTCGAACGCGGCGATCTTGCCGTCGAGGGTCATGGCCCACTTCAGCGTGACGTGCGGGCGCTGGCGCTCGGTCGCGGTGAAGAACACGCGATTGAGGTCGCGGGCTTCGCGCTCGAGGCAGCCCGTCGTCACCTCGACCCCGGCCGCGGCGAGCGCCGCGGCCCCGCCGCCGGTCACGCGCGGGTTGGGATCGCGCGTGGCCGACACGACCCGCCGCACCCCCGCCCGGATGATGGCCTCGACACAGGGCGGGGTGCGCCCCGAGTGGTTGCAGGGCTCGAGCGTAACGTAGAGCGTGGCGCCGCGCGCCCGCGCCCCCGCGGATGCGAGCGCGGCCGCCTCCGCGTGCGGGGCCCCCGCCCGCTCATGGAACTCCTCGGCGAGGATGGCCCCGTCCCGGACCACGATCGCCCCCACCATCGGGTTGGGCGACGTCAGCCCGCGCCCTCGCGCGGCCAGGGCCAGGGCCCGCGCCATCCACCGGGTATCGACCATGTCTCCGCTCGGCTCGTTCCTCGACTTCGCCGGGTGCGCCTCGCCAGGCATTCTACTCCGCTTACTTGGGCTCTGGCGGCTGCTCCCCGAGGAGGGCGTCGACGAAGGTCTTCGGGTCGAAGGGTTGGAGATCCTCGATCTGCTCGCCCACCCCGACGAGCTTGATGGGCACCGAGAGCTCCTGGTGAATGCGGAGGGCGATGCCGCCCTTGGCGGTGCCGTCGAGCTTGGTCAGGACGAGGCCGGTCAGGCCGATCGCCTCGTGGAACATCCGCGCCTGCTGGAGCCCGTTCTGCCCGGTCGGCGCCTCCAGCACCATCAGCGATTCGTGGGGCGCGCCGGAGAGCTGCCGCCCCAGCACGCGCTTGAGCTTGGCCAGCTCGTCCATCAGGTTGGCCTTGGTGTGAAGGCGTCCGGCCGTGTCCACCAGCAGCACGTCCGAGCCTCTCGAGGTGGCCGCCTTCACCGCATCGAAGACCACCGCGGCCGGATCCGCGCCAGCCGCCTGATGGATGACGTCCACCTCGATACGCCGGCCCCACTCCTGGAGCTGCTCGATCGCCGCGGCCCGGAAGGTGTCGGCGGCCGCCATCAGTACCGTCTTGCCCTCCGCCTTGAGGGAGGCGGCCAGCTTGGCGGTGCTGGTGGTCTTGCCGGCCCCGTTGACGCCCAGCATGAGGATGACGGCGGGGTGTGCGTCCAGCCACAGAGGCGCCGCCGCGCCGGCGAGGGACTCCTCGAGGAACCGATGGAGCGAGGCACGAACGTCCTGGGTGGAGACGACGCGACCCCGCTTGACCTCGTCGCGCACGCGCTTGACGAACGCGCTCGCCGCCGCCGCGCCGAGGTCGGCCGCGATGAGGGTCTCCTCCAGCTCCTCCAGCATCGCTTCGTCCACCGGCCGTGCGATGGAGAGGATGGCCCCGAGGCCTTCGTCCATCAGCTCGCGGGTGCGCCGCAGTCCTTGCCGGACGCGCTCCCCGAGGGAGCCGAACAGGCTCACGAGCCGGAGGCCGGAGCCTGGGGAAGCTCGAGCCGCTGGATCACCGTGCCCTTCGCTCCGAGGGACGGCAGGGCCCTTCCGTTCAGGGTGAGCTCGACGCCACCGGCGTTGCCGATGGTCAGGAGGAAGCGGCGCTCCGCCGTCCACTCGCGGCTCGCGCCCGCGGCCAGAAGCTCCTCGGCGATGCGGCCCTCATCGGTCTGGACGCGGACCCACGTGGCCTCCACCGCCCTGATCACGAGGCGCTGCGAGCCCGCGGGGGCCCTGGCCGCGACGGGCGACGCGGCCGGCGGCGGGCTCGCCGGGCGAATCGGCTCGGCGGTCGTGGCGGGAGGCGACGGCTGCGCCGGCGAATGAGGCGCCGGGGTCGAGGCGGCGGCCGGAGGAGCGACCGGCTGCGGCACCGATTGCGGCACTGGAGCACGAGAAGGCGGGTTGATTTTGGCTGCGGGAACTGGAGTTTCAGGTTGTTTCTTGACGGTCAGGTTGAGCACGGCGAGGCTGATCCCGAGGACGGCCAGCAATGAGAGTCCCACCAGCACCGAGCTGCTCGACCAGGTGGTGCGGGGCCGCGGTGGAGTGCTCGCCGCCTCGGCGGCAGCGCGCTCCCCCAGTAGCTCCTGATAGTGACCGAGCGCCCCATCCGGGGCCTCTCGGAGGAAGCCGCAGTAGGCGCGGATGAAGCCCCGGACGAAAACCGGCGACGGCAGGTCCGCGAGCCGCTCCTCTTCGAGCGCCTCGAGGTGGCGGATCCCCACGCGGGTGGAACGCGCCATGTCTTCCAGCGAGCTGCCCTTGGCTTCCCGGAGCGAGCGCAGGTAGGAGCCGAACGTCGGCACCGAGGATTCAGCCGGCTGCATGCGGCCTAGTGTAGCGCAGGTTACGTGTCGGTCAGCTTAACTGAAACAAGCCGTGAGAGACCGGGCTCCTCCATGGTGACGCCGTAGAGCACATCGGCGGCCTCCATGGTCTTGCGGTTGTGGGTGATCACGACGAACTGCGTCTGCGTGCACAGCTCGCGCAGCACCCGCAGGAAACGATGGATGTTGGCGTCGTCGAGCGGCGCGTCCACCTCGTCCAGCACACAGAACGGACTCGGCCGGTGGTAGAAGATGGCGAACAGCAACGCCAGGCCGGTGAGCGCCTTCTCCCCGCCCGACATCAGGGTCACGGCCTGCAGGCGCTTGCCGCGGGGCTGGGCCATCAGCTCCACGCCCAGCTCCAGCGGATCTTCCTCGCCCTCCTCGGGGGGCACCATCCGCAGCTCGGCGCGTCCCCCTTCGAACAGCCGCGAGAAGATGTTGCCGAAGTGGCGGTTGATGTCGTCGAAGGCTTCCTGGAAGCGCTCCTGGGCGGTGCGGGTCATCCCGCGCAGGGCCTTCTCGAGATCCTTGATCGACGCCACCACGTCGTCGTGCTGGGTGCGCAGGAAGTCGAGGCGCTCCGTCAGCTCGCGGAACTCCTCGTCCGCCACCAGATTCACGGGCCCCATGGCCTCGAGCTTGGCCGAGAGCTCCTCGTGCCGCTGCCGCACTTCGTCGAGATCGCGCGTCCCGTCGTGAGCGGCCAGCAGGGCCTCGGCCGTCTCGGTGGCGTGGCGGCGCCGCGCCTCCAGCAAGAGCTCCTCGCGTCGGACCCGGCCTTCCGTCTCCATGAGGTCGAGCTGATGGATCCGGCTCACGAGACCGTTCAGGTGCTGCTGCACCTCGCGCAGCTCGCTCTCGAGCGCCTGCCGCTCGCCGAGCTGCCGCTGGTGCTCCTCCGCGATGACCGCCACCTCCGCCTCGAGCCGATCGCGCTCGGTCACCGCGTCGCGCGCCTGGGCGTCCGTCCGCTCGCGCTCGGCGGCCAGATCGCCCCGGCGCTCCGCGGTCTGCGCCCGCCGAGCCGCGGACTGCTGCTGCTGCAGCCCGAAGTCGCGCTCCAGCTCCATGATCCGGTCGATGTCGCGGCCGAGCGCCTCCACCCGCTCCGCCACCGTGGCCAGCTCGACGCGGCACGCGGTGAGGCGCTCGGTGAGGCCGGCCTCGTCGCTCTGCCCGCTCTCGAGCAGGCCCTGCAGCGCGGTCATGTCGCCGCCCAGGCGCGCCTCCAACTCGGCGGCGGCCATCAGCGCGCGCTCCAGCTCGAGCAGCTGCGACGCGGTCTCGTCGCGCTCCCCGGTGAGCTGCTCGTTCTCGACGGTCAGCGTCTCCAGGTGGCGCGCCACCCGGTCCGCTTCGCGCAGGACCGACTCCAGGTCCTTCTCGCCGGACAGCCGCGCCGTCTCCTGCGCCTGGTAGTTTGACTGAAGCCCTTCGAGCCGCGTGCGGAGCCCGGTCACCTCGCCCTCGAGGGTCTCGAGCCGCGCGGTGGCCGCCTCCACGTCGCGCCCGAGCCGGCCGATCTCGTCGCCGAGCTGGCGGATGGCCCGCTTGCGGCCGAGCAGCGAATGGTCGTTGCTCTGCCGCTCGCTGTCGCGATGGCCGCCGGTGAGGCGGCCGCTCGGCGAGAGCACCTCCCCGGAGCGCGTGACGTACGTGGCGACGACCCCGTTCCGTCGCCACAGCGTCTCGGCCTGATCGAGATGGGAGACGACGCCCACCCGGCCCAGCAGGTAGTGGAGCAGCGCCGGGCGCGCACCGCCCACGAGCCGGGCCGCCCAGCTCACCTCGCCGGAGTCCTCGGGGAGGGCCGCGGGCGCCGGTAGCGTCTCGAGCGGCAGCAGCGTGGCGGCGCCGGCGCCTTCGCGCTCCAGATAGCCGAGGGCGGCCCGGGCGTGCTCGAAGCGCTCCACCACGACCCACTGCAGGCGATCGCCGAGCACCGCTTCCACCGCCGCCTCCAGCCCGATCGGGACTTCCAGCAGATCCGCCACGGTCCCGACGATTCCGCCCAGGTCTCCCGAGCCGGTGCGTGCGAACATGGCTCGCACGCCCGCCCCGTAGCCCTCCCGCTCCCGCTCCAGGCGCTCGAGCGCGTCGAGCGCCGATTGTCGCATGGCCAGCCGCACGCGGAGCCCGGCCAGCACCTCCTGGGCCTCCGCGCGGACGATCTCGCGGGCGCGCCGCGCCGCCTCGATCTCCTGCAGCTCCGTGCCCAGCAGCGAGAGCTGGGCGCCGGTCCGCTGCCGCGCTGCTTCGAGCCGCGCGCGGGTGGCGGCCAGCGACTCGGCTTCCGCGCCCGCCGCGGCCAGCTCGGCCGCGAGCCGGTCCGCGCGCCGGTCCACCTGGGCGCGCCGCTCGCGCAGCTCACCGCTCGAGCGCGTGAGATCGGCGCGGGCGCCCGCCACGCGGATCTGCTCCAGCCGGAGCGCCTCGAAGCGCTCCCGCCGCTCGCTGAGGGCGCTCCGGCACGCCTCGATCAGCGTCTCGACGCGCTGCACCTCCCCGTCCTGCTCGGCGTGCCGCCGCCGGGCCTCCTCGAGCCCGCGGCTCTTCTCGTCGCGCTCGGCCGCCAGCCCGATCCGCCGCTCGCCCAGCCCGCGGATCTCCTCATCGAGGCGCGTCTCCTCCGCGACGAGGTCCTGGATCTGCAGCCCCATCTGCTCGCGCCGCTCGAGCAGCCGCTCCGCCTCGCCCTGGATCTTCTGTACCGATTGGCGCAGGTCGCCCAGACGGTACTCGGTATCCTGGATCGCGGCGGCCTGGAGGGCCTGCCGGCCCGTCAGCGTGGCCACCCGCGCGCGTTGCTGCTCCTCGGCCTCGCGCAGCGACTCCATCTCACGCGTGACCGCCTCGTGCTGAGAGGCCAGGGCCGCGTAGTCCGCCGCCACCAGCGCGAGGTCGAGCGCCTGGCGCTCGGAGTGGAGCGCCTTGTACTGCTGCGCTTTCCGCGCCTGCCGCTCGATGGAGGAGAGCTGCCGGCGCACCTCTTCCATCACGTCGCGCAGCCGCTGGAGGTTCAGGCGGGTCGCGTCGAGCTTGCCCTGGGTCTCGGAGCGCTGCTGCTTGTAGCGCGCGATGCCCGCCGCTTCCTCGATGAACACGCGGCGCTCCCACGGCTTGGCGGTCAGCACGTGGTTGAGCCGCTCCTGGTCCATGAGGGCGTAGGCCTTGGGATTGACCCCGGTGCCCGCGAAGAGATCCTGGATGTCGCGCAGCCGGCACACGTTGGTGTTGAGCAGGTACTCGCTGTCGCCGGTGCGGTAGAGGCGCCGGGCGACCGCCACCTCGCTCCACGGCACGTTCAGGCCGCCGTCGTTGTTGAACACGAGGCTGACCTCGGCCATGCCGATCATCTTCCGCGACGCCGAGCCGTGGAAGATGACGTCCTCCATCTTGGTCCCGCGGAGGGTCTTGGGGCTCTGCTCGCCGAGGGCCCAGCGGATGGCGTCGGCCACGTTGGACTTGCCGCAGCCGTTGGGACCGACGATGCAGGTGACGCCGGGGAAGACCTTTACGTCGGTCTTTTCCGCGAACGACTTGAAGCCGTGGATCAGAATCGTTTCGAGTCGCATAACCGTCACGCCCAGAGGACGTGAACTACTAATATCATGTGGTCAACGGATCGACCAAGAAAAAACCCCACGAGTGGGGGGCGGGCCCGGAAGGCGGCACAAGATGTGGGCCGCGGAAGCGCGGGTGGCTAGGCTCCCTTGAGCAGGCAGCACTTCTTGTACTTCTTGCCGGAGCCGCAAGGGCACGGGTCGTTCCGGCCGACCTTCTGCCCATCGGCCGCGCGCGGCTCCGTCCGGGTGGCGGCGGGGCGTGGCGCGGCCCCGTCCAGGTCTCCCCCCCGTGTCTCCTGCCAGTCCGGCGTGCGCGACGCGACGCGGGAGGTGGGCTGGTCTTCCTGCGTCATGCGCACCTTGAAGAGCTGCTCGACGGCCGTCTCCTTCAGGCTGCCGATCGTCTCCTGGAACATGTCGAAGGCTTCCTTCTTGTACTCCGTCAGCGGGTCGCGCTGGCCATAGCCCCGGAGGCCGATCCCCTCCTTGAGGTGGTCCATGTTGAGCAGGTGCTCGCGCCAGAGCTGGTTGATTCCGCGGAACCCGCCGCCCTCCCACTCGAGCCCCAGCACGATCCAGCGCTCGAGCCGGCGGAACATCTCGCCTCCCATCTCCCGCTCGCGCTCGCGATAGTGCCGCTCCGCGGCCTCCGTGACCTCCTCCACGAGCGCCGGCTGCGCGGAGATCTCGTCCACCTTGAGCTGCGGCAGCCGGAAGTCGAACTGGCGATGCAGGGCTTCGTTGAGCCCCACCAGGTCCCAGTCCTCCGGATGGGCGGCCGCGGCGGCGTAGCGCTCCACCAGGGTGCCCGCGAGCTCGCCGATCCACTCGAGCACGGTCTCCTCCTGGCTCTCCCCCGCCAGGATCTCGCGCCGGAGGCCGTAGACGATCTCGCGCTGCTTGTTCATGACGTCGTCGTACTCGAGCAGGTGCTTGCGGATCTCGAAGTTGCGCGTCTCCACCCGCTTCTGGGCGGTGCCGATCGCGCGGGTGACGAGCTTGTGCTCGATCGGCTCGCCTTCCTCCATGCCGAGGCGGTCCAT
>JBGOVO010000309.1:0-4901 GCA_041478145.1 Methylomirabilia bacterium | reverse complement strand
GCTGATGGCCGCGGCGGGAGCGACGAAGCGGTTGAAGCTCGGCACCGGCATCTGCCTCGTCATCGAGCGCGATCCGATCGTCACCGCCAAGGAGGTCGCCACGCTGGACCGGCTCTCGGGCGGCCGCGTGCTCCTCGGCGTCGGCGGCGGCTGGAACGCGGAGGAGATGGAGAACCACGGCACCGCGTGGAAGGGCCGCTGGCGGCTGCTGCGCGAGCGCGTGCTGGCCATGAAGAAGATCTGGACCGAGCGCGAGGCGAGCTACCAGGGCGAGTTCGTGCGCTTCGACAAGATCTGGGCCGACCCGAAGCCGCTGCAGAAGCCGCACCCGCCCATCCTCATCGGCGGCGACGGGGAGCGCACCTTCGACCGCGTCGTCGAGTTCGGCGACGGCTGGATGCCGATCATGCGGCCCCACACGAGCCCGGTCGAGAAGATCCCCGCGCTGCGCGAGCGCCTGAAGACGGCGGGCCGCGATCCGAAGTCGGCGCCGGTGTCCATCTTCTTCGCGCCGCCCAAGCGCGAGGCGCTGGACGCCCTCGCGGCGGCGGGCGTCGTGCGCGCGATCTTCGGCCTGCCGTCGGAGCCCCGCGACGCGGTGCTGCCGCGGCTCGACGCGTACGCGAAGCTGCTGCGGGCCTGACGGGCCTACCAGACCGTATCGACGACTCGGCTCCCCCGGATCCGCGCATCGCGGCTCACCAGGGCCACGCCCTCCGCGCGGGCGGTGGCGGCGATGAGCCGATCGGCGGGGTCGGCCGGGAAGTCGTCGCCGAAGTGCGTCGCGAGCGCGGCCACCGAGGGGGTGATCTCCTTGACGATCACGCCGCTTCGATCGACCAGCGCCGCGAGCCACGCCTCCGGCGTGCCCTGGGGGATTACGCGCCCCCGAGCCACCATCATCGCGACCTCCCAGAGGGTGATCGAAGCGATGGCGAGCCCGTCGCCCTTCGCCGCCCGGCGGATAGCCGCCGCCGCCCCGCCGGAGAGCCTTCGCGGCTCGAGGCAGAGCCAGAGCCAGGCATGCGTGTCGAGGACGATCACCGTGACGCGCGGCGGGCCCTCGACCGCCGCGCTCGTCGGCCCGCGCCCGCCTGGCCGACCGCCTTCCACGTCCGGGCGCTGAGCACCGGACCCTCGATGTCACCCACGATCCGAGCAGTTCCCGCCATGCAGCCGAAGACGTCCGTAGGCGGCGCATCGGGCGGGACGAGCTTGGCCACCGGCCGGCCCTTCTTGGTGATCACCACCGCCGTCCGGTACTTCTTGACCTCCTCCATCACGCGCAGGCAGCGCGCTTTGAACTCCCCGGCCGCGATCGTTTTCATGGTCTTCCCCAGCCGCTCATGGTCACGTCGTCGTGACCATGATAGCAGCTGGGAAGCCGCCGGGCCAGGGGCCGGGAAGGCTCAGGCGGACGATCCCCTGAAGTTGCGTCGCCACGCTCCGCTCAGGACGAAGCGCGGAAACGTGATCCACTGCTCGGCAACGAAGCGAGGTGCAGCAGCAGGTTCTCGCGGTCCCGGTGCTTGGCCGCGTAGTCGCTCCACTGCCACGCGAGCAGGTTCGGTCTGATCATGGCCCGTTCGGGGCCACCAGGATCTTGCCGGTGCGCTCGCCTTGCTGCGCGTGCGCCACGGCCGCCTTGATCTCCTCGATCGGATAGACCTTCTCGACGGGCGCCGACAGGGCGCCCGTCCGGATCTGCTCGCCGAGATCGGCGTAGATCGCCCGGATCTGGGGGAGGGTGCGCGTGGCCAGGCCGCGGCCGAGGATGAATCCGACCAGGGTCTGCCCGAGGGCGACCAGCGTGCTGCGCGCCATGACCGGGTCCTCGCCGCTCATCGAGCCGTAGTTGCAGACGACCCCGCCGTCACCGAGGCACGCGGCGAGACGCGCGGTCGCCCGGCCCGACACCGCGTCGAGGCCGAGGCGGATCGGGGCGCCGCCGGTCCGCGCCTTCACCGTCTCGGCGAGGTCCGGGCCGTCGACCACGCAGGCGTCCGCCCCCAGCGCGGTGAGCTCGGCGAAGAGCGCCTCGCGTCGCACCACGTTCACCGTCCGGATGCCCCGCGCCCGCGCGAGCCGGATCACCAGGCGGCCGACCGCGGAGTTGGCGACGTTCTGGATGACCCAGTCCCCCGGCTTCAGCGCGACGATGTCGGAGAGCAGCAGGAGCGCGGTGGGCGGGTTGATGCGAAGCATGGCGCCCTGGAGCACGTCGGTGCCGGGCGGGATCGGGATGACGTCGTCGCCCTTGACGCGCCGCCGCTGCGCCCAGTTCTCCCGCTGCAGGTTGATGACCAGATCGCCCGGCCTGGCGTGCGCCACGCCGGCGCCGACCGCCGCGACCCGGCCGATGCATTCGGCCCCGGGCGTCGCGGGCAGCGGCGGCCGCAGGCGATAGGTGCCCCGGCACATCGAGATGTCGGCCGGGTTGATCGGGAACGCGAGCACGTCGAAGACGACCTCGCCCGGGCCGGGCGCGCCCACGTCGGCCACCTCGGCGCAGCGCACGCTCTCTTCCGGTTGTCCGTACCGCTCGAGCAGGACCTGCTTCATCGTGTCGGCCTCAGATCAGGAAGGCGAGGTTCGGGAGCGGCTCCGCCGCGTTCACCAGCACGACCGTCTTCCGGCTCATCCGGAGTAGGCCGTCCACGCGGCGCAGGCGATGCGACGTGTGCCCGGCCCACCAGTGCAGCTCGTGCTTCGCCTGGACGGCCAGCTCGGCGAGGATGAAGTTCGATTCGGCGGCGAGCTCGCCCGGCTCGGCCGCGGTCACCTCGATGTTCGAGATGAGCCGCCGCATCAGGGACGCCGGCTCCTGGCTGTGGCGCACGCCGGTCTGCAAGAGCTTGACCCGCGTGTCGATCCGCGCGCGGTTGTCGTAGATGTGCGAGAGGTGCCGCTCCGGGTCGACCACGGGATCGGTGGTGGCGGGCACCCAGTACACGCCGTCGTCGGTCCAGAGCGCCAGCCACTCCGCGTAGCGGGCCTCGTCGGCCAGGCGGGCTTCCTGGTAGAGGAAGTCGGCCACGGCCCGGTATTCGGCGTCGGAGACCATCGGGGAGGGCGCGGGCGGCCTAGGTCGCGGTCATCACCGTCCGGAAGTGCCGCCAGAAGCCGCGATTGGTGGTCTCGTCGGTGACGTGGGAGACCGTGCGGCCCAGTCCGTCGACGGTCTCGCGGTTGAGGCCGCGGCCGAGCAGGAGCCAGGGGGCGGTGCGCGCGTGGAGGCCCTGCTGGTTGCGGCCGGCCACGATCAGGTCGTCCGGCATCAGGAACGAGGCCGGGCCCATGCCGGCCTCGGCCATCCGGAGCAGCCGGCTGTTGAACTCGGGCACGCCCTTCCAGAACATCGGCGTGTGCCAGTGCACGCACTCCTCGACGCTCACCGGCTGCACGATGGCGATATTCGTTTCCCCGAGGAAGAGGTTGGGGAAGATGAGGGCGTGCGCCGGCCCTTCGCGGAACCGCTGGCGCGCCGTCTCCGGCCCGTCCCGGCGCTCGAGCGCGGCCATGAAGTCGGCGACCACCGGGCCCGAGGCGCCCCCGAGCCACTCGAAGAGCCCCTCGTAGCCGGGGGACCAGTCGATCTCGATGTGGCCGTGGCCCCAGTCCCGCACCACCGCCTTGATCGTCTTCTCGTCGCCCACCACGCGCTGGTACTGCGAGCGGATCGTCCTGAACAGCGCCATGTGGACGAAGCCCAGATGGTAGCCGTCGCTGTCGTTCTCGGGGAGCATCTTCCAGTTGGCCGCGCCGCGATGCTTGACCCAGCCCGCGGTGAGCTCGACCTCGCCCACCGGCGAGAGATCGCAGGAGCGGTCGATCAGCCGCGTGGCGGACCCCAGGTGCTCGGCGAGCGAGATTCCCTCCGTGCTCAGGCTGGCGAAGACGAAGCCCCGATAGGCCGCCACGCGCGGCGCGCGCGCGAGCCCGTTCGCGCTCTTGTCGAAGCCGGCGTAGCCCCCGGGGTACGGCACGCCCAGCAGCTCGCCGCGCAGGTCGTAGGTCCAGCCGTGATACGGGCAGGTGAGGGTCCGGGCGCTGCCCCGCTCGGCCGGGCAGACCATGGTGCCCCGATGCCGGCAGCGGTTGATCAGGACCGAGAGGCTCCCGTCGTTGCCGCGCACCATGATGACCGGCTCGGTGCCGACGTGACGGGTGACGTAGTCGCCCGGGCGCGGGATCTCGCTCTCGTGTGCGACGAAGACCCACCCGCGGTGGAAGATCCGCTCCATCTCGTCGTCGAAGACTTGCGGGTCGGTGTAGAGCGAGGCGTGGATGCGATCGTCCTGCACCAGGGTCTTGTAGTCGATCATCCGCGCTTACTCGTAGTACTCAGGCGCGTAGCGGAGCTGGCGGCTCTGGGCCTGGTCGTGATTGATCCAGAGCTGGGCCCGGCGGTCGGCGAGCACGGAGGCGATCCGGTCGAGCGACGCGAGCGTCTGCTCGCGGCTCGTGTTCATCGACGGCACCCGGCGGTGGTCCCAGTTGTCGCGGAAGTGCACCGCGTCGCCGGAGAGCACGAGGGCGCCGGTCTTGGGGAGCACCACCAGGAGCGACTGGTGGCCCGGAGTGTGGCCGGGGGTGGAGAAGATGACGACGCTGCCGTCGCCGAACACGTCGCGATCCCCGCCGAGCTTCTCGATCCGCTGGGTGGGCACGAAGGCGGGCTTGACCGGCTGGGTCAGGGCCCAGTCGTACTCCGCGCCCTGGATCAGGATGGTGGAGGACGTGAAGAGCGCGACGTTGCCCACGTGATCGCCGTGGGTGTGGGAGACCGCGACGTAGGTGATGTCGGCCGGCTTCACGCCGAGCGCGTCGAGCTGCGAGGCCAGCGTCTTCGCGCGGCGCTGGGTGATGGCGCCGTTGCCCACCACCAGGCCGTCCGGCAT
>JBGOVO010000381.1:0-3785 GCA_041478145.1 Methylomirabilia bacterium | reverse complement strand
GCCGTGAACTATCCGGTCGCCATCTTCATCATCTTCATCCTGGTGTCCTACGTGGGCATGGTGTACGGCCCGGTCGGGGCGTTCCTGGCCGAGTATTTCCCGAGCCGGATCCGCTACACGTCCGTCTCGGTGCCCTACCACATCGGCAACGGCTGGGGCGGGGGCCTGGTGCCTTTCATCACCTCCGCCGCATTCCTGTCCACCGGCAGCGTCGGCTATGCCTTGATCTACCCCATCGTGGTGCCGGCGGTGTGCTTCATCATCTGCCTGTTCATCATGCCGGAAACGCGCCATATCAGTATCTGGGAACCCGGGAAGGCTCAAGCCGTTCGCTCGTAGCTCGGATGACTCCGGGCGGGGCCGTCCTGGCCCCGCCCGGCTTTCCCCGCGTCCCCGCTCGACCCGGGAAGTGCTTGACGCACCGAGAGCAATCCACGAGAATCCGGCGCATGGCTGGGTGCGCCGAAGGGCGGCCGGAACGAGCGTGACGACGCTCAGATGGGGGCAGCCCGCGCCGGACTTCGAGCTCCCCAGCACCACCGGCCGTTCCCTCACGCTCGCGGAGCTCCGGGGACATGACGTCGTCCTCGGCTTCTACTGCTACGACTTCGGTGGGATCTGAACGCCCGAGCTCACCGGCCTGGGACAGGCCGCGGCCGAGCTCACCAAGCGGGGCGCGGTGCTCCTCGCGATCAGCGGCGACAGCCCGTTCTGCCACACCGCCTTCCTCGAGGCGCATCCCTTTCCGTTCCCGCTCCTGAGCGACGTGCACCGCACCGTGATCTCCGCCTACGGCGTGCTCGACGCCGACCGCAACGTCGCCTACCGCTCCACGTTCGTGATCGACCGCGACGGGGTGCTCCGCTGGGGTCAGGCGGGCGACCGGCACATGGTCCGCGACGGCCACGAGCTGCTGCGCGTGGTCGACCTGGTCAACTCACTCCGGCAGACCTCGTAAGGAGGCGTCCATGTCCTTCCCCCTCTCCCCCGCCACTCCCCTCTCCGCCGGCACTCCCTCGTCCCTGGGCCTCGACCTGCGTGCGCTCGAGCGGCTCCAGGAGCTGATCACGCGTCACCTGGCGGAGGGGCGGTACCCGGGGGCCCAGATCGCGGTCGCCCGCCACGGCAAGCTCGCCCTCTTCCGCACCTTCGGCGACGCCCGCCTCGATCCCGCCCGGGTGGCCGCGCGCGACGACTCGCTCTGGCTGCTCTACTCCAACACCAAGGTGCTCACCGCCTGCGCGGTTTGGATCCTCGCCGAGCAGGGCGCCCTGCGCTTCACGGACCACGTGGCCGAGCACGTGCCCGGCTTCGAGGCGAACGGCAAGGGCGATATCACGATCCTCCAGCTCCTGAGCCATCAGGGGGGCTTCCCGAACGCCGATGTTCCCAAGGCCGCCTGGGAGGATCACGAGCTGCTGCGCCGGGTGGTCTCGGGGTTCACGCTCGAGTGGACGCCCGGCTCCCGGGTGCACTACCACGGCCGGGCCGCCCACTGGGTGGCCGCCGTCCTCATCGAGGCCCTCACCAAGACGGACTACCGCGCCTTCATCCGCGAACAGGTCATCGAGCCGCTCGGGCTGGGGGACGACCTGTTCGTGGGGCTGCCCGATGGGCGGCAGGATCGGGCGACCGACATGCACGAGCCGGCCGCGACCGGGCAGTCGAAGCGGGCCGAGGAGAACAATCCGGAGTTCCGCCGGGCGGGCACGCCGGGCGGGGGCGGCTACGGCACCGCGCGCGCCATGGCCGCTTTCTACCAGATGCTCGCGGCCGGGGGCACGCTCGACGGCCGGCGGCTCCTCTCGGCCCGGATGGTCCAGTACGTCACACGCAACGTCACCGGCGAGCGGGTGGACGGCTACATGGGCATACCCATGCATCGCGGCCTCGGCCCACATGTGCGGGGCACGACCGAGACCATCCGCGGACTGGGCAGCATCGCGTCGCCGCGGACCTTCGGCCACGGAGGGGTGGGGTCGTCGTATTGCTGGGCCGATCCGGACTCCGGGGTGTCGTTCGCCTATCTCACCAATAGCCGCCTCGCGGACCCCTGGCACAGCGCCCGGCTCGACGTGATCAGCAACGCCGTCCACGCCGCGATCCCCCCCGGCTCCTGAGGGCCCGCCCCCTCGGTTGGCGGCTTGTGAAAGATGTGCCATAATGACGCCGCCCGAGGGGGCAAAGGACAATAGTGATGGGAGTTTCCCTGCCACTTCTCGACGCTGCGCGTCCAGCCGACTCTCCGAAGCCGCCCTGGCTCCGGGTGCGCGCGCCGGGTGGACCGAAGTACATCCGCCTCAAGGGCCTGATGCGGGAGTGGAACCTCCATTCGGTCTGCGAGGAGGCGCGGTGCCCCAATATCGGGGAGTGCTGGGAGGACCTCACCGCCACCTTCATGATCCTGGGCGACGTGTGCACCCGCAATTGCGGTTACTGCGCGGTGACCCACGGCCGACCGGTCTGGGAGGACCGCGAGGAGCCGGAGCGGGTGGGACGGGCGGTGGGCGAGCTGGGGCTCGAGCACGTGGTGATCACCTCGGTGAACCGTGACGACCTGGCCGACGGCGGCGCCGCGCACTTCGCGGCGACCACCCGCGCCATCCGGCGCCATGCGCCCGGCTGCCGGGTGGAGCTCTTGATCCCGGATTTCCAGGGCGGCGCGCCCGCGCTCGAGACGGTCATCGCGGCGGGACCCGACGTACTGAACCACAACACCGAGACGGTGCCTCGGCTCTACAAGGTGGCGCGCCACGGTGGTCGCTACGAGCGGACCATCGAGCTGTTCCGCCGGGCGCGCGCGGCCGCCCCCTCGCTCGTGACCAAGTCGGGCATCATCCTGGGCTTGGGCGAGGAGCGCGAGGAGCTGCTGGCCACCATGGCGGATCTGCGGGCGGTGGACGTGAACATCCTCACGCTCGGCCAGTACCTGCGGCCGTCGGCCCAGCACCTGCCGGTAGCGCGCTTCTACCACCCCGATGAGTTCGCGGAGCTGGCGGTGCGGGGCCGGGAGCTGGGCTTCGCCCACGTGGAGTCGGGCCCGCTCGTCCGCTCCTCCTATCACGCCAAGAAGCAAACCGACGCCGCTGGAGCGCATGGCCAGCTGCAGTTGCAGGGCGAGGTGCAGCCGAAGGCGAGCCGAACGGATCAGTAATCAATGGACTACGTCCCGATCCTGATGGTCTTCGCGGTGTCGGCGGCGGTGGCGGGCGCCCTGCTCGGCATTCCCGCGCTCATCGCGCCCCGGCGGACCTCGCCGGTGAAGCAGGAGCCCTTCGAGTGCGGCAAGGATCCGGTGATGCTGCCCGAGGGCCGCTTCGCCATCAAGTTCTCGACCATCGCCATCCTCTTCATCCTGTTCGACATCGAGCTCGTGTTCGTCTGGCCGTGGGCCGCCATGTACCGGCAGCTCGGCTGGTTCGGCTTCGTCGAGATGGTCGTGTTCCTGGGCATCCTGATGCTGGGCTTCCTCTATATCTGGAAGAAGCGAGGGCTCGAATGGGAGTAGGCACGTTCTTCACCTCCAAGCTGGATGAGGCCATCGGCTGGGCCCGCAAGTACTCCATCTTCCAGTACCCGTTCGTGACCGCGTGCTGCGGCATGGAGTACATGGCCACCGCCTGCTCGCACTACGACGTCGACCGCTTCGGGGCCGGGCTGCCGCGCTTCTCCCCGCGCCAGGCCGACGTGCTCTTCGTGGTTGGCACCATCAGCCACAAGATGGCACCGGTGCTCAAGCGCATCTACGACCAGATGTGCGAGCCCAAGTGGGTGGTCGCCTTCGG
>JBGOVO010000015.1:0-23402 GCA_041478145.1 Methylomirabilia bacterium | reverse complement strand
GGTCAGGTCACGCAGCGCGCGGTTCTCGACGCGCTCGAGGCCAGCTATCCGATGCTGCGCGGGACGATGCGCGACCAGGTCACGCACCAGCGCCGGGCGTTCTTGCGGTTCTTCGCCTGCGAGCAGGATCTGTCCCACGAATCGCCGGACGCCCCGCTGCCCGACGCGGTCGCGACGGGGGCCGAGCCTCTTCTGGTCGTGGGGGCCATGGCCGGCGGCTAGTCACCGCGGGGGGCGGTGCCGTCGCACCAGGGCGAGGAGGCCCATGGGAAGAAAGACTAGCAAGAGAAGTTCTTACCGATCTGCATCTGGTTTCACACCGGCCATGTCGAATTTACATGGCGTCGATGACAATGATCGGTTGCTGACAGCGCCCCGCGCGGCTGCGGGTGCAACTCCTCGCCGGACTTCGTTGTTTAGCTCAGAATAGCTGGTATGGCGCTTGCGTGGGCCCACCGGCCCATGGAGCCCGCTCCCACCGCTCCCACTCCGCTGCACGAGGCCATCAGCGCGTTCAAGCGCAAGCTCGTCCTCGAGGCGCTCGCCCGGTTCTCCGGTAACCGGAGCCGGGCCGCCGCCGCGCTCCAGATCGAGCGGACCTCGCTCCTGCGGCTCATCCGTGAGCTCGAGATCGCGGAGCTGGTGCCCGGTCATCGCGGGCGCCCGTCGTCACCCCGCTAGCGTCTCCGCACCACCGGCCGCTCCGCCCCCGGAGCGCGCCGCGGAGTAAACGTGCCGTAGATGTCACATTGACGCTCCTCCTCGCCGCCACCTAGAGTTTCCGATCACCACCGCTCGGCGCCGCACCGAAGCGCGAGCGCGATCTCTGCAATTGCCTCGGCACGAGGAGGATCACATGTCGAAGACGCGGCTGGTGCTCGGGATGGTTGCCGTCGTGCTCGTCCTGGTGATGGGCCTGTTGAGCGCGCCCTACGCGCAGCTCCATCTCCGCGCGCGTGATCCCGGCCCGCGCGGCGGACCCGACGCCGCCGGCGGCCCGCTGCCCGGCCTGAGCGCGGCGCAGCTCGCCTTCTTCGAGGCCGGCCAGCAGGAGTTCAACGACGAGGAAGGCGTGGGCGACGGCCTTGGGCCGCGCTTCAACATGAATAGCTGTGGCGGCTGCCACGTGCAGGGGGGCGTCGGGGGGACGAGCCCCGCGGTGAATCCGCAGGTCGCGGTCGCTACCGCCTTCGGCGCCCGCAACCAGGTCCCGTTCTTCGTGAAGGCCGACGGCCCGGCGCGGGAGGCGCGATTCAAGTACAAGGCCGACGGAACACGGGACGGAGGCGTGCACGCCCTCTTCGTCGTCAGCGGGCGAGTCGACTCGAGCGGCAACGCGAGCGGCTGCACCATCCGGCAGGAGGACTTCGCGGTTCAGGCCCGAGCGGGCAATCTGATCTTCCGGATTCCCACCCCGGTGTTCGGGGCCGGACTGATCGAGCAGATCGCCGACGGCGCGATCGTGGCGAATCAGGCCGCGAACTCCGGTCGCAAAGGCACGCTGGGCATCCGGGGCCGGCCGCACCGCGTCCCGCTCAACGGCACGACCAACGTGAACGGCAACGACGGCACCATCGCGCGCTTCGGGTGGAAGGCCCAGAACAAGTCGCTGCTCCTGTTCTCGGGCGAGGCCTACAACGTGGAGATGGGCATCAGCAACGAGCTCTTCCAGACCGAGCGCGATGAGACGGCGAACTGCCAGTTCGCACTCACGCCGAACACCATCACGAACGCCGAGGCCGCCAACGCGGTGGAAGCCCTCAGCCCGATCGAGAAGTTCGCCCACTTCATGCGCTTCCTGGCGGCCCCGACACCCTCGACGAGCAAGCCGGGCGGGGCCAGCTCGATCGCCAACGGGCGCGCCGTCTTCCAGAGCGTGGGCTGTGCCCTCTGCCACACGCCGGCGCTGAACACCGGCAATGCCGCGGTGGCGGCCCTGCGCAACCAGGCGGTCAATCTCTACTCGGACCTGCTGCTCCACAACATGGGGTCGGGCCTGGCCGATGACATCCTCCAGGTGCAGGCCGGCCCCGACGAGTTCCGGACGGCGCCCCTCTGGGGCCTGGGCCAGCGGCTCTTCTTCCTCCACGACGGGCGCACCAGCGACCTGCTGGAGGCGATCCGGGCTCACGCCAGCGGGCCGGGCCCGAAGTATCCGGCTTCGGAGGCGAATGGAGTCGTCGCGGCCTTCGACCGCCTCACCGAGCAACAGAAGCAGGATGTCTTGAATTTTCTCCGATCGCTCTAGGGGCGGTCCATTGGGCAAGGCGGCGCGGCCGGCGGGCGAAGCTCAGGTCGCCACCCGCGCCGCCTTGTCCGACGACGCCCTCCGCGCGATCGCCGCGCGGCAGGGGCTGTCCTTTCTCTCCGCGGCCGAGCTGCCCGCGACCGTGCCGCTCGTGAAGAACCTCTCGCCGAAGTACCTCCGGCACTACGTGGCGTGCCCGATCGCGATCGACGGCGATATCGTCACCGTGGCCACCGCCGATCCCGCGAACGCGCTCCTGCTCGACGACCTTCGGCAGAACCTGGGGCCCACCGTCCGGATCTGCGTGGCGCCGGCCGGCGCCATCCTCGAGGCGATCGAGCGAACCTACGAGGCCGGCACCGCGCTCCAGAAGATCGTCGACGACATCGAGCCGGGCGCGCTCGATCCCGAGGCCGAGCGGGACGCGGATATCAGCCAGCTCCGCGACATGGCCTTCGAGGCCCCGGTGGTCCGCCTGGTCAACCTCCTGATCGAAGGCGCGATCGACGGGGAGGCCTCGGACGTCCACATCGAGCCCTACGAAGACACGCTCCGGGTGCGCTATCGGGTCGATGGGCTCCTGTACGAACAGGAGGCGCCGCCCCGGCGGCTCCAGGCGGCGGTGACCTCGCGCATCAAGATCATGGCCGAGCTGAACATCGCCGAGCGCCGGCTCCCCCAGGACGGCCGGATCCGCGTCACCACGCAAGGCCGCCGCGTGGATATCCGCGTCTCCACCGTCCCCACCATCCACGGGGAGTCGATCGTCATGCGCCTCCTGGACCGGTCGTCCGTCTTCCTGCCCTTCGACCGCCTGGGCTTGACCCCGCGCGTGGCCGAGGCCTTCGAGGTCCTGATCCACCGACCCCACGGGATCGTGCTCGTGACCGGGCCCACCGGCTGCGGCAAGACCACGACGCTCTACGCGGCGCTCGACAAGATCAATGCGCCGGACCGGAAGATCATCACGGTGGAGGATCCGGTCGAGTACCAGCTCAAGGGCGTGAACCAGATCCCGGTCCGGCCGAAGATCGGGCTCGACTTCGCGAGCGGGCTCCGGCACATCGTGCGCCAGGACCCGGACATCATCATGGTCGGCGAGATCCGCGATCTCGAGACGGCCGAGATCTCCATCCAGGCGGCGCTGACCGGCCATCTCGTCTTCTCCACGCTGCACACGAACGACGCCCCCGGAGCGGTGACGCGACTTCAAGACATGGGGTGCGAGCCCTATCTCGTGGGCTCGGTGCTCAGCGGCGTGCTGGCGCAGCGCCTCGTCCGCCGCATCTGCCGGGCGTGCCGGGCCCCCGATCACCCCGACCCGGCGGACCTCCTGGCCATCGGCGTGACCGACGCGACCGGCGTGGAGCTGTTCCGCGGCAAGGGCTGCGAGGACTGCCGGGGCACCGGCTATCGCGGGCGCACCGGGATCTACGAGCTCTTCCGGCTCACCGAGGACGCGCGGAGCCTCATCCTCACGAAGGCCCCGACGGGCGCGATCCGCCGCCACGCGGTCGAGCGCGGAATGGTCACGCTCCGCGAGGACGGCTGGGCCAAGGCCTGCGCGGGCGTCACGACGGTGGAAGAGATCCTGCGCGTGACCCAGGAGGACACGTAGTGGCGGCGTTCGTCTACCGGGCCGCGAACCGGCGAGGCCAGACCATCGACGGCGTCATGGAAGCGCCCGACGTGCGCGCGGTCATCGAGCAGCTCCAGCGCGATACCTACTATCCCATCCAGGTAATGCCCCGGGACGCCAAGAGCCAGACGCTCCGCCCGGCCTGGAGCGGCCTGGGCGCGCGACGGGTCGCCGGGCGCGACCTGGTCGCCTTCACCCAGCGGCTCGCGACGCTGCTCGAAGCCGGGCTCCCCCTCGACCGGGCCCTGGCCATCCAGGCCGAGCTGGCGCCGAGCGCCCGCCTCCGGTCCATCACGAACGACGTCCTGGCTAGCGTCCGGGGCGGCACCTCTCTCGCGGATGCCTTCGCGAAGCACCATCCGCAGCCCTTCTCGCGGCTCTACGTCAACATGGTGCGGGCCGGCGAGCGGAGCGGGGCCCTCGACAGCACGCTCAAGCGCATGGCGGAATTCCTGGAGGAGGCCCAGGGGCTTCGCGACGCGCTCGTCTCCGCCCTCATCTACCCAGCGCTGCTCACCGCGGTCGGCACCGCCGCGGTCGTGTTTCTCATGACCTTCGTCATCCCGCGCTTCGCCGACATCTTCCGCGATCTGGGCGGCGCGATCCCGCCGCCGACCCGGATCCTGCTCGCGGTGAGCGGGTGGCTCCAGCACTTCTGGTGGCTGCTCGGGCTGGGCGGGCTGACGGCTGCGCTCGCGGGGCGCCTGGTCCTCTCGACGGCCGGCGGCCGACTCGAGGCCGACCGGCTCCTGCTGCGCCTGCCCGTGCTTCGCGCGGTCCTCCTCGAATACGAGGTCGCGCGGCTCGCGCGCACGCTGGGGGCACTGCTCCACAGCGGGGTTTCCCTCGTCGCGGCCCTCGCCCTCGTCAAGGAGACGAGCTCGAATCGTTACCTCGCCCGCGCGGTGGGCGGGCTCGGCGATGGCGTGAAGCGCGGGGCGGGACTCGCGAAGCCCATGGCCGAGGCCGGCGTGTTCCCGGCCCTGGCCATCCACATGGTGCGCGTCGGCGAGGAGACCGGGCGGCTCGAGGACATGCTGCTGAAGGTCGGCGCCACGTTCGAGGCGGATACGCGGCGGCGGCTCAAGCGCCTGATCGCGCTGGCCGAGCCCGGCATCATCCTGGTCATGGGCCTCCTGGTCGGATTCATCGTGGTGGCGATGCTGCTGGCGATCTTCTCCATCAGCGAGATTCCGCTGTGAGCGCCCCGGCGATCCGACGTACGGTCACGGCGGCCCTCCGGAGCCAGCGCGGCTTCTCGCTCATCGAGCTGCTCGTGGTGATCATCATCCTCGGCCTGATCGCGGGGCTCGTGGGCCCGCGGCTCTTCGGCCGCGTCGGCCAGTCCAAGCAGGCGACCGCCCGGGCGCAGATCGAGCTGCTCGGCGCCGCGCTGGATCAGTACCGCCTCGACATCGGGGCGTACCCCGCGGCGGCGGTGGGCCTCCAGGCGCTCGTGCAGAACCCCAACGCGCCGAACTGGAACGGTCCGTACCTCAAGAAGAACGCGGTCCCGTCGGATCCCTGGGGGAAGCCGTACCAGTACAAATGCTGTCCGGGTGACCACGGCGACTACGACATCTGGACCCTCGGGGCCGACGGGGCACCGGGAGGCGAGGGCGAGAACGCCGACATCGCCTCGTGGGAGACCAAATGAGGCGCGGCTACACCCTGATCGAGACCGTGGTCGTGCTCCTCGTCCTGGCGCTGGCCGCCGCCGTCGTGGCCCCGGGGATCGGGCGCGGGCTGGACTCGGTCCGGCTCCGCGCGGAGGTGGCGGGCGTCGCCTCCTTCCTCCGCGCCGCGCGGGAGCGAGCGATCTCGCAGCACGTCTCGCTCGAGGTGGGCCTCGACCCCGAGGGGCGCACGCTCGTGGTGAAGGGCGCCGACGCCGTGCGCGCGGTCCGGCACCTTTCCCCCCTCGTCCATCTCGAGGCCGATCCGCCTCAGGCCCGCACCGTGACCTTCTTCGCCTACGGGCTTTCCAGCGGTGGCCGATTCAGAGTCGAGGCGCAGGGGGCGGTCGTCTACGTGGTGACGGTGGATCCATTGACCGGGCGCGTCTCGACCCGTCGGGGCGAGTCATGAGGGGATTCACCTTGCTGGAGGTTCTCGTCGCGATGCTGATCCTGGGGCTCGCCGTCGTCACCTTGATCCAGTTGAGCTCGCAGGGCCTGCGCCTGGTCAAGCTCTCGGGCGACCAGCAGCAGGCCGCGCTGCTGGCCGATCGGCTCGCCCGGGCGATGGAGCCGCTCGCCGAAGGCGTGGAAACCGGACGCGAAGGACCGATGACGTGGGAGCGCCGCGTCGCGCTCCTGGGCACGCCCGACGAGCTGAGCCCGCCGAGTGGCCCCACCCCGGAGCTCCGAGCCCTGACCGTGACGGTCCGCTGGGGTTTTGGCCGCTCGCTCGAGCTGGCGAGCCTGCGGCTGGTCCCGCGGCTGTCGGACGCCGGCCGATGAGTGGGCGGCGAGCCTCCGGGTTCACGTTGATCGAGATCGTCATCGCGCTGAGCCTGGTCGCCGCGCTGCTCGCGATCACCTTCGGTGGTCTCCGGGTTGGCATGGCGGCCTGGCGCCAGGGTGATGCCCGGGCCGAGCGCCTCCAGCACGCCCGGAGCCTGAGTCAGGTCATGGCGCGCGCGCTCGGTGGCGCGCACCCCTATCGCGTCGACGCCGCGGGAGCGGAGCCGGCTCCCCCCGCGTTCGAGGGCGAGCGGGACCGCCTGGCCTTCGTGACCGCTCGGCCCCCGGTGCCGCTGGCTGCCCCGATCGCGTTCACCGCGGTGTCCCTCTCTCACGAGGAGGCGGGGCTCACCATTCGCGAAGGGGCGCTCCCGAACCGAGATCTCTTCGCGCGGCTCGCCCCCGTGCTCGTCGATCCGAGCGTCGCGGGGCTTCAGTTCCGCTATCTCCGCGGCGAGGACCGGACGTGGGCGGAGCGCTGGGACGCGGCGGCCGAGCAGGCGCTCCCCGCCGCGGTCGAGATCACGTTCGCCGAGCACCCTCCGCTCGTCATTCCGCTCCGGGTGGTCACGCCGTGAAGGGCGAGCGCGGATTTGCTCTCCTGGCCGTGCTGTTGGTGGTGGCCCTTCTCACCGTCGTGGTGCAGGAGCTGGCCGTCGCGATGCGCCTCGAGGCGTCGGCGGGACGGTCGTTCCGGGAGGAGCTGGTCGCCTCCCATCTGGCGGAGGCGGCCGTGCAACAGGCGCTGCGCGAAGTGCTGAGCCAGGCGCCGATCCAGGCGGTGGACGAGACCGGCGCGCTCGTGTTCTACCGTGTCGAGCCCGGCTCGACCCGGCCGGTGCGGCTGCCCTCGTTGCCCCGAGCCCGGGTGCCCTTCGGCTCGGGCGAGTTCAGCTACCGGCTCACCGACGAGGAGGCGCGGCTCAACCTCAACACGGCCTCTCCGGACCGCGTGGGGCGCCTGCTCCAGGCGCTCGGGCTCGACCGTCGGGCGCGCGACGTCGTGGTGGACTCGCTCCAGGACTGGAAGGATCCGGACGATCTGCCCCGCGCCAACGGCGCGGAGAGCGAGGACTACTACCTCAAGCTTCCCGTTCCCTATCGCGCGCGGAACGCGCCACTGCAAGATCCGGCCGAGCTGCTCCAGATCCGGGGCATCACTCGCGACCTCTACCTGGGCACGGACGAGCGGCCCGGCCTGGCCGAGCTGACCACGGTCTTCGGCCGGCAGGCGGTGAACGTCAACACCGCGCCGGCTCCGGTGCTGGCGGCGCTCGGACTTTCGGACGCCGAGATCTCCGACGTCGTCCAGGCGCGGAGCCGCGCGCCGTACACCGTGGTGCCCGGACGGTTCGCGGGCCGAGGGCTCGGCGTGGGAAGTGCCACCTTCCGCATCGAGGCCGAGGGCTGGGTGGCAGGCGCGCGGATGGCCCGCATCGTCGCCATCGTTCAGCGCCAGATTCGACCGCCGGCGGGCCCGGTGGCGGACGATCTGACCGCGCTCGGCCTCGTCATGCTCTCGTGGCGCGCAGGAGAGGCTCGATGAAGCGATCCCGTGTCGGTCTCACGTTCGATGAAGGGCACGTCGTGGTCACCGCCATCCGCGGCCCCGGTCGACTCGAGCAGTTCCGCCTCCAGTCCGACGAGACGCTATCCACGCGGCTCGCCACCGAGCTCGATGCGCGCGGGCTCGGGAGGCAACGCGTGCGGGTGGGTCTCGACCGGAGCCTCGCCGTCGTCAAGACGCTCGAGCTTCCTCGGACCGCGGGCGGCAGCCTGCGCCCGATGGTGGCCTTCGAGCTCGAGCGCCACGTGCCCTTCTCGCCCCAGGACATCCGGTTCGATTGCGTCCCGCTCGCCGGCGCCTCCCGATCGGTGCGCCGCGTCCTCGTCATGGCGGCGGAAGGCCGGACGGTCGACGGCGCCCTGCGCCTCCTCGACACGCTCAAGCGCCCGCCCCGATCCCTGACCGCCGCCTGCCACGATCTCCCGGCGCTTCTCTCGAAGCGCCGCGCGGTGGGCCGGGTCGTCTGGGTCCACCGCCATGGAGCGCGCACGGACCTGCTCTGCGTCGACCAGGGCGCGGTTCGCCTGAGCCGGAGCGTGCCGACCGGGAGCGACACCGAGCTCACCGCGGAGATCGCCCGCAGCCTGCCGCTGGTCGCCTGGAAGGAGTGCGACGCGATCTGGGTCTCGGGCGACGACGCGGAGCGGATCCGGGTGGCCATGAGGCGCAGTGGACCGGGCGCCCCGGTGTCCGCGCCTCCGTTTGGTCGGGCGGGCGCGCGCCTGATCGCCCGGCTGCCCATCCGGGGTCGAGGCGCCGGGCTGCTCGCCCTCGCGGTGGCCGTCGGGCGCCGTCGCCCCCGCCTCAACCTCATTCCCGCCGCGATGCGTCCACTGTCGATCTCGTGGGCGCACCGGGTCACGGCCGGGCTGGCCGCGGTCACCGCGGTGCTGGGGCTCGGGCTACTGCTCGCCCATGGGCATGCCCAGGAGCGTTACCTCGCGCGCGTGTCGGACGAGATCCGCCGGCTCGACCCGGAGGTCAAGGCCGTCGAGCGTCTCGGAGCCGAGATCGTCCAGCAGAAGGGGCTCCTGGCCACGCTGCACTCGGCCGAGGCGGGGGGGCTTCGCCCCCTGCCGGTCTTGAAGGAGCTCACCGAGCTGATCCCGACGGACACGTGGCTCCAATCGGTGAGCATGGACCGCCAGGGCCTCGAGCTGACCGGACAGGCGACGGCCGCCAGTCAGCTCATCCCGCTCCTCGATGGATCGCCCTCGCTCGAACGGGTGGAGTTCACCGCGCCGGTCACCAAGGTTCAGGCCAAGGAGCAGTTCCGGATCCGGGCGGGCTGGGAGGAGCCCGCGGCGCCTCGCGCCGGCCCGCCCGATGGAGCGGAGCAATGAGCATGCCCATGTTGAGCCGTCGCGAGCGCACCTTGATCGGGCTCGGCGTCGCCGGCTTGCTCACCGTCGTCGGCTACCTGTACGTGGTCGAGCCCATGCTGGCCCGGCAACGCGAGGTGGCGGAGCTGATCCCGATCCGTGAGGCGACCCTGGAGCGCCGGCGTCTCATGGTCGCCCAGCGCGAGCCGCTGACCGGCGAGCTGGAGACACTGGCCCGGAAGGTCGAGGCCGGGTCGTCGCGTCTCCTCTCCGGGCCCACCGCACCCCTCGCGGCCTCGGAGCTCCAGAAGCTCGTGAAGGAGCTGGCGACGGCGGCGGAGGTCGACGTCCGGAGCGAGCGCGTCATGGCCCCGGTGGATCTCAAGGGCGTCCTCGAGATCCCCATCGAGCTGACGGTCGCCTGCACGGTCCGCCAGGTCGTCGTCCTCCTCGGCCGGCTCGAGCAGACGCCGCGGCTCCTCAGGGTCACGGACCTCAAGATCCGGGTGGCGGCCCCCGGCCAGCCCCGCGAGCTCCTCACGACGCTCACCGTGTCAGGCTATCTGCGGCCTGGAGCGCCGGCGCCGAAGCCCGTCGCCCGGCCCACCCCGGGCGAGGACACATGATCTCCAGGCGGTGGCGCTGGCTCCTGCTCGATCTCGTCCTGGCGTGCCTCGCCAGCGTGGCCGGAATCGGTTTGGTCCGTGAGGCGGTCGAGGGCCGGTCACTGCCCACGGCGCGCGTCCTCCCGGAGTCCAATCCGCAGCCGGCGGTTGACGACTCGACCTCGGCCCCAGCCCAAGGCTCGGCGCAAAGCTCAGCCCAAAGCTCAGAAAGTCAACCGCAAGGAGGCGTGGCCCAGTACGCGGTCATCGCGGCCCGCAACCTGTTTTCCGCGTCACGTGGCGAGGTGGCGGCGGTGGTGGCGCCCGCGCTGGCCGGCCTGAAGTCGGTCTTGCACGGGGTCGTGATCGACGGCGACCGGAGCCGCGCCTATCTCGACGACCCGGTCGCCAAGCGCGTCTTCGGCTACGCGGTGGGCGACTCCGTCGTCGGCGGCCGGCTCGAGCGGATCCTGGACGACCGCGTGGTGATCCGGCGGCCCGAAGGGATGGTCGAGGTCTTGCTCCAGGATCCCGCGAAGCCCCAGGCGGAGGCGCCTCCCCCTGCGGCCGCCGCGGTCCCCGCACCGACGAAAGCGCGGCGGTCGGCCGCCCAGTCGGCGCTGCCCACTCCGGCGCCCGCGGGTGCCGGACCCGCGGGCCCGCCCAACCCGGGGCAGGTCTCACAGTGACCGCGACCGGGCGACCTCTGGCCGCGCTGCTGCTGTTCAGCGCACTCGGACTGTCCGCCTGCGCCGAGTCAACGCATCCCAGTTCCCCCGCCGCCGCGCTGGAGCCGCCGCCGACTCGCGTCGAGGTCACGTCGGAATCGGCGCTGCCCTCGGCCAAGCCTGTCGAGCCGGCGCCGCCCCCGCCCGTCCTGGCGATCAGCCCGGCGCCGCCGCCTTCGACCCCGCCGCCCCCGCCGCCGCCGGCCCCCTCGCCGCCGCGGCGTGCGCCGGCTCCGCCCGCCCGCGGACGCCAGATCGTGCTGAACTTCGACAATGCGGACGTCGAGGTCGTGATCCAGGCGGCGGCCGAGATCGTCAAATTCAACTATGTCCTGGGGCCCAACGTGCGCGGCCGGAAGGTGACGCTCCAGACCATCGGCAAGATCGGGAGCGATGAGGTCTTTCCCCTCCTGCTGACGATCCTCGACGTCAATGGGCTCGCCGCGGTGAAGGCGGGCAGCGTCTACCGGATCATCCCGCGCGAGGGCGCGCAGCAGTCACCGCTCCGCACCATCGTCGGCCGCGACGCCGCCCCCGGCCCGGCCACCGACGAGGTCCTGACCCAGATCGTGCCGCTCCAGTTCCTCGACGCGGCGGAGGCGGTGAACCTCCTGCGTCCCTTCGTCGCCCAGGAGGGTGCGCTCAGCGCGCACCGGGACACCAACCTCCTCATCCTCACCGACACCGCGGCCAATATTCGCCGGCTCCTCGACATCCTGAAGACGGTGGACGTGGCGGGCGCGATGGACGAGCCGCAGATCATCCCGCTCAAGCACGCGGACGCGCAGCAGCTCGCCCCGGTCCTGCTCCAGCTCTTCACGAGCGGGCGGATCCGGGGGGGCGCCGCACCGCTCGGGATCCCCGGCGCGCCGCCGGTCCCCGGGGCCCCGCCGCGCCCGCCGGCCGCCGCGCTCGACCCCGGCGCCGCGGGCGACCGTCAGCCGCTCATCGTGGCCGACCGGCGCTCGAACTCGCTCCTCGTCAACGCCCGGAAACCGGAGCTGGAGACGATCCGGCGGCTCGTCGACAAGCTCGACGTGAACGTCTACGGAGGCCAGCGCGTCTTCGTCTACTTCGCCGAGAACACGAAGGCGCGCGATCTCGCGGTCACCCTCGACGCGATCTACGGCCGGGGCGACCGCGGCCCCGCGGGACCAGCGCCGGGGCCGGGCTCGCCCATCCCGGCCCAACCCGTGTCCGCGCCGCGGCCCTCCGGGGCGGCGCCGTCGGGCGTCACGGTCGAGGGGGTCCCGCCCCAGTCCGAGATCCGCCTCGTCGCCGACGAGGTCACGAACGCCATCGTCGTCACGACGTACCCGCGGCTCTGGAAGGAGATCGAGGAGACGATCAAGAAGCTCGACCGGATGCCGCGTCAGGTCCTGATCGAGGTGCTCGCCGCGGAGGTGACGCTGACCGACGACACCAAGCTCGGCATGGAGTGGGCCCTCCGGAGCGGCCGCTTCGACGTCAGCTCGTCCCCCTCGGGCACGCTGCCGTCGCGGCCGTCGAGCAGCCTGATCCCCCTCGGCGGGGTCGTGCCGGTCGGGCTGAATCTCTTCACCTTCGCGGCGGACCGGTTCCTGGCGGCGCTGAACGCCCTCGCGAGCGAGAACAAGGTCAACGTGCTCTCGAGCCCCTCGATCATGACCACCGAGAACAAGAAGGCGGTCATCAACGTGTCGACGTCCGTCCCCATCGTGACCGCGCAGCAGGTGCCCGTCGCGACGGGCGGGATCACCGGCAACGCGATCACCCAGACCGTCGAGTACAAGGACGCGGGGGTCATCCTCACCGTCACCCCCCGGATCGGCGAGCAGGGCACGGTGGCGCTCGACGTCCGGCAGGAGGTCAATGAAGTCGGCGCCCCCGAGCCCCCGCCGATCAACTCGCCGCGCTTCACCAAGCGCGAGGCCGAGACGTCGGTCGTGCTGATGAGCAACCAGACGCTCGTCCTGGGCGGCCTCATCCAGACCCGGCGCACGAATATCCGGATCGGCATCCCCGGGCTCAGCCGCATTCCGATTCTCGGCCTGCTCTTCGGCTCCAAGGAGGAGAAGATCGAGAAGACCGAGCTGGTCCTCATGATCACGCCGCGCGTCGTGGGGACGGCGGTCGAGGCGGCCCGCATCACCGAGGAGATGCGGCGCGCCACGCCCGAGCTGGAGGAGTCCATCCGGCGGGCTCCGCGCGCCCCCCCGGCGCCATCTCCGCGCTGAGGCTCCGGAAAGCCGAGCCCGCCGCCTCTGATTCGGTAAAGTGATGGCCAGCTGCTCCTTTGCCGAAGGAGGTCGGAATGGCCATCGTGGTCGTGAGCGGGAATGCGTCCGGGTTCGCGCAGGAGATCGAGGCGGGGCGGCATCGCATCGCCGCGGACGAGCCGGCGGCGGCGGGCGGGACGGACACGGGCCCATCCCCCTACGATCTGCTGCTCGGCGCGCTCGGCGCGTGCACGTCGATGACGGTCGCGATGTATGCCCGCCGCAAGCAGTGGCCGCTGGAGCGCGTCAGCGTCCGCCTCCAGCACGCCAGGATCCACGCCGAGGACTGCGCGGAGTGCGAGACGAAGGAGGGGCGGCTCGACCGGATCGAGCGCGAGATCAGCCTGATCGGGCCGCTCACCGCCGAGCAGCAGGCCCGACTCCTCGAGATCGCCAATCGCTGCCCGGTGCACCGCACGCTGACCTCGGAGATCGATATCCGGACGCGGCTCGTGTGAACGTCGCCGCGGTGCAACCGCCGGCCCGCGCGTTTCCCTGGTACCTCGCCGGTATCGGGTCCTGGTTCTCGAGCTCCGGCCTGCAGATGATCGTGTTCCCGTGGCTCGTCACGGTGGTGCTCCATGAGCCGCCGGCCCGGGTGGGCCTCGCGCAGATGTCGCTCATGGCGCCCTCGATCCTCTTCATGCTCCTGGGCGGCGCCATCGCTGACCGCGCGGACTGTCGCCGGCTGCTCGTGCGCGGCCATCTGTTCGTGGCCCTGCCGCCGCTCCTCCTGGGCTGGGCCATCGCGCAGGGCCGGCTGGCCTACGCCGGCCTGATCGTCTACGCCCTCGCCGTCGGCACGATGGGGGCGTTCGTGATGCCCGCGCGCGACGCGATGCTGACGCGCGTCGCCGAGGGCGGCCTCGGGCGCGCGGTGGCCGTCGTGACCGCGACCCAGTTCGCCGCGCAGCTCGGCGGCATTGCCGCGGGCGCGGCCGCCGGCGCGGTCGGCGCCCCGGTGCTGCTGACGCTGCAGGCCGGGCTGTTGGCGCTCGGCGGCCTCGCCGCGCTCCGATTGCCGCCGGCCCTCCCGGCGGCCGGACCCGAGGGCCATGGCCGTCTGGCCGCCATGCGCGACGGGCTCCACGCGGCGGCGCGCTCCGAGATCCTCGCGCCCGTGCTGATCGCGAACCTCGCGGTGGGCGTGCTCTACGTGGGCGCCTTCCTCGTGATCCTGCCCCTCATCGTGCGCGACAGCTACGGTGGGGGGTCCGCCGAGCTCTCTCTCGTCAGCCTCGGGTTCTGGGGCGGCACCATCACCGCGACGCTGATCCAGATCCGGCTGGGCGGGCTGCGCCGACCGGGCCGGGCCATCGTGCTCGCGCTCGGGCTCGGGGCCGGCGTCCTCGCTGCCATGGCGTGGCCAGGCCCCTTCCCGATCTTCGTGCTGCTCTGCCTCGTCTGGGGGCTCGGCGCGGGGGTGGTCATGACGCAGGCCCGCACCATCGTGCAGTCGGCCGCGCCCGAAAGCCACCGCGCGCGTATCCTCTCGCTCTTCCAGCTCGGCTTGATGGGCGGCGCGCCGGTCGGCGCGCTCGTGATCGGCTATCTGTCCGCGCTCACCGGACCGCACGGCGCGGCGGTCTATCCGGCCGCGGGCATGCTTCTCGTGCTCGCCGGTCTCCTCGTGCGCTCGCGGCTCTGGCAGCAGGGCGGGGCCTGAATCCGCCGGGGGCGGCCCAGGCGCGTTGGGGGCGGGGACTAGCGCGCTTCGATGGAGGAGCGCGACCGCAGGGAGTCGGCGCCGAACGTCTCCGGGGCGGCCGAGGCCGGGCGCGTCAGCTCGACGGTGCGCTCCTGCATCCGCTCGACCAGCCGGCGATAGGACGAGGTCCGGATCACCCGATCGAACTGAGCCCGGTAGTTCGCGAGGAGGCTGATGCCCTCGATCGTGACGTCGCGCACCATCCAGCGCTTGCCGCGGTGGACCATCTCGTGGTCGAGCAGGACCTGGCGTCCGCCCCGGCTCGCGAGCGCGACCCGCACGGTGGCGGTATCCCGCTCCACCGACTCGCTCAGATAGTTGACCGTGATGCCGCCGCCATTGCCGTCGATCTCGGCCACCGCCGCGAGCCAGTTGACGAAGCCGCGCTGGACGAAGCCGGCGAAGATGGCCGTGAACTCGTTCTGCTCGGCCACGGTGCGCGCCTGCCACTGGCGGCCCAGCGCGCGCTCGGCCGCGCCCCGCGAGTCGAAGACCTTGCTGAACAGCGCGCGAATCATGACGAGGCGATCAAGGGGCCGATCCTCGGTGGCCGGATCGCCGATGATCTTGTTGGCCTCGGCGAACGTGGTCCGGAGCGTGTCGCTCGGTCCGCCGGCCTCGGCTCGGGCGGCGAGGAACGCCGCCAGAGCGGCGATGACGCAGAGGGCGAGGCGAAGTACCAGGAGGGCGCGACGGCGTCGAGGGAGGGCGGGGGGATACCTCATGGGTCGGTGGCTCGAAAGATGTGCATCCCCTATGCCACGGGGGGTGGCGCCGCTCCGAGGCAGGAAGCGCCGCATTGAAGCCCCTATTGATGGGACGGGCGAACGATCTGCAGGGTGGACGCACCCCGACAGTCCACCGCCGGACAGCCGGCATGTACCAACAACTGACGTATCTTGGCTCCGGCCCGTCGATCGCGGGCGGGCACGCAGAGTGAGGTGCGCGGCCGCAACGCCGACCCGGCCCGGCACATGGTCGGCCTCGCGACCGACGACGTCACCGCGGACTGGAAGCGATTGACCGTTGAGGGCGTGAGGCGATGAAGCTCTTCTACGGCTAGGTCATCGTCGGGGCGGCGATGGTCGTGACCTGCGTCGGATTCGGGACGATGTTCTCGCTCGGCGTCTTCCTCCAGCCCATGTCCGAAGCGGAGGGCTGGTCCCGCACGGGCATCTCGACGGCCGCGCTCCTCAACTTCCTCGCCATGGGCGTCGGGTCGTTCTTCTACCTCGTCGCCCGCAAGCTCGCGCACTTGTACGGGGTCGCGGTGATGTTCGGGTTCGCCTACGGCGGCGTGATGCCGCTCCACGCGATCCTCGTGCGGGAATACTTTGGCGCGCGGACCATGGGGACCCCCTTCGGCGCGGCCGGCTTCGCGTCTACCCTGGGCATGGCGCTCGGGCCGGTGGCCGGCGGCTGGCTGTACGACGCGTTCGGCAGCTACGGGTGGCTCTTCATCGGGTCGTCCGGGATCGGCCTCGGGGCCGTGGCCCACTGAGCGATCGGGCTCCGCAAACCGGGCTGCGGGTAGGAGAGGGTCCGCGTCACGCCTGAGGCGGCCAGGGGATCTTCATCGCGTCGAGCCGGCGCAGGCGATCCTGCCCGAGCGCGCGGTCCCACAGGTCCGCGAGCTGCTCCGGGGTCCAGTCCCCGGCCGCGCTGACCGTACGGAGCGGCGCCGGGTGCGAGAAAACGGTCACCTCGCTGCCGCGCACCCCGATCACCTGACCGGTGATGTGAGCGGCGCGATCGCTGGCGAGAAACGTCGCGACGGGCGCGATGGCCTCGGGCGGGGTGGCGGTGGCGGCGCCGCGGCGCTCGCCGGGCAGGCGCTGGGTCATACGCGTGTCGGCGGTGGGCGAGATGGCGTTGCAGCGGACGCCGTATTTCGCCATCGCGAGCGCGGTCGAGCGCGTGAGGCCCACGATGCCTTCCTTCGCCGCCGAGTAGTTGGGCTGGCCGGGGCTGCCCTCGAGACCGGCGGTGGAGGTGAAGGTGATGATGCTGCCGGTCTTGCGCTCGCGCATGTGGCGGGTGGCCGGCTGCATCACCGTGAAGTGCCCTTTGAGATGCACCGCGATGACCGTGTCCCACTCCTCCTCGCTCATGTTGAAGATCATGCGCTCGCGGAGGATGCCGGCGCAGCAGACCACCACGTGCAGGTCGCCGAACTCCTTGAGCGCCAGCTCGACGACGGCGCGGCCCCCCGCCATGGTCGCCACGCTGTCCGCGGCCGCGACGGCCCGGCCGCCCGCCTTGCGGATCTCGGCCACGACCTGATTCGCGGGCTCGCTGGACGGGTCCATCCCGTCCACGCTGACCCCGTAGTCGTTCACCACCACCCGGGCGCCCGCCGCGGCCAGCCCGCGCGAGACCGCGCGCCCGATGCCCGTGCCGCCGCCCGTCACCACCGCCACCTTGCCGTCGAGCAGTCCCATTGCGCCCCTCCGCGCGCTGCCGTATCGTCGACGGGTTCACGTCGACCGACGCTAATCCTGAGAGAGGCCGGTCGCGCAGTCAAGGGCGCTGTCCAGCGGAGGGAGGGTATGGCGAAGACGCGCGGCACCGGCCTGCTCATGCTGTGGACCGACGTGGACCCCCAGTACGAAGCGGAGTTCAATCGCTGGTACGACGAGGAGCACCTCGACCGGCTGCTGAAGGTGCCGGGCTTTCTCTCGGCCGCGCGCTACGAGGCCCTGCGCGGCGGGCCGAAATACCTCGCGATGTACGAGCTGGAAGAGGCGAGCGTGCTCCGCACCGCGGCCTTCCTCGACGAGGTGCGCTTCCGGCCGTCGGCGCGGCGTCAGCAGATCTCGGGCGGCCACATCGGCCGCAACTACTTGCTGAACGGGTACCGCCAGACCTTCCCGGCGCGGACGAACCCGGTCGAGCTGACCATGGGGCCGGCGCCCTATCTGCAGATGGGGCGCATGGATATCCCCGCGCACATGGAGGAGGAGTTCAACGACTGGTACAACTGGGTCTACATCCCGGACTACCTGACGGTCCCGGGCGTCATCCGCGCCCGCCGTTTCATGGCCGTCGAGGGGCAGCCCAAGTACCTCACGGTCTACGAGTTCGAGCGGCCCGACGTGCCCGAGAGCCAGCCCTGGAACACGGTGCGCGACGCGAACCCCTGGACGCGCCGCGTGCGCCCGCACCTGCGCCTCGACGCGGGCTCCCCGGTGGTCTTGAAGCGCATCAATCCGGCTCTGGGCAAATGATCAAGCGCGTCTCGCTCCTCACCCGGAAGGACGGCATGACGCGGGAGCAGTTCACGCGCCACTGGCTCGAGATCCACGCCCCGCTCGCCCGGCCGGTTCCGGGCCTCACCCGCTACGTGCAATCGCACATCGTGGAAGAGTTCCGCCGGCCGGATATTCCGACGTCGCCCGTGCAGGTGGACGGCATCGCCGAGCTCTGGTTCGAGAGCCGCGAGTCCATGGAGCGCGCCCTGGCCTCGCCCGAGATGAAGGCCCTCCACGCCGACGGGGCGCTCTTCATCGGCTCCAACAAGACCTTCGTGGTGGAGGAGAAGGTGATCATCGGCTGAGGCCCCCGCGGTGGCGGGCGGGCCCGATTTTCCCTGGCCATGACCGACGATCTCCGTCTCGGTGGGCATGCGGGTGGTCCCGTGAGGGGCACTGGCTTGGCGGGTTGGCTGCCGCTCGTGCTGTTCTGCGCGTCGGCGTTCCTGGCGTACGGTGCCTCCTCGGCCCCGACTCCACTGTCGGCCGGCGCGGGGGCCCCCGCGGTGGGCGCGAGCGGCAACAGCTCGGTCTGCTTCGACCCGGCGTTCCACAACCCCGGCACGCGGTGGGTCGAGCATCGGACCACCACGATGGACGGCAAGTTCTACCAGTCGGTCGAGATCGATCACGAGGTGCTCGGGCCCGCCACCTTCAACGGGAACAGCGCGGTGGCGGTCCGGCAGGTGGTCAGATTCACCGCCGGGGCCGGGGCGGGGCTCTGGGCCGATCACCGGTTCTACGCCCGCTACGACGGCGTCGAGTACCGGACCTTCGGCAATGAGGGGACCAGCCGGACCAGCACCGGCAAGGACATCACGTCCCGCACGAGCTACGAGCCGTCCGCGCTGCTCATGGTGGCGCTGGCGCCCGGCCAGTCCTTCTCGCACAGCTACACGAACACGTATGTCCAGATCGCGCCCCTGCCCGCGCCGCCGGCGCAAGTCTTCAAGGTGAGCGTGACGAACACGTTCGTGAGGTTCGAGACCATCACGGTGCCGGCCGGCACGTTCGTGGACGCGTGCAAGTTCCGCAAGGTGACGACGCTGGACAACGGCTCCCCGAGCGAGACGACCACGTGGCTCGCGCGGGGAGGCGAGCTGCAGCTGAAGACGGTGACGCGGCGACTCGTCACCGTGATGGACTCGGCGACCCGCAACGGCGCTCCGATCACCCGGTGAGGAGCGGCGCGTCGCGGGGCGCCGACCGTCCCCCTACTTTCCCTTCAGGCTGACGTCCTCGTACGGCGCCGAATATGCGTGGCCCGCGATCAGGCCGAGGCCCGACTCGCGCACGCGGGGGCCGACGCCGTTGAGGAAGGCCAGCTCCCAGATCGGCGCGTACACGACCTTCTCGTGGACGAGCTGCTGGATGCGGTGGAGCGTCGCCTCGCGGCGCTTGAGATCGACCTCGGCGGCCTGCTCCTGGAAGAGGCCGTCGATGTCGGGGTAGCCGCCGTAGGAGTAGACGCCGGTCGACGTCACGAAGCTCTCGAGGCGGGTGGCCGCGTTGCCGAAGGCGCCGCTCGAGGCCTGGATGATGTTCTTGAACTTCTTCTCGGCGTAGCCGCTGAAGAAGGCGGCGCGCTCCAGCGGGCGGAGCTTCACCCGGATGCCCACCATCTGCAGGGAATTGGCCACCGCCTCGCCCAGGTTGGCGTAGGACACGTCGGCTGCCAGAAGTACTCGAACGAGGTCGGGATGATGCTCCCGCTCAGCCGTGAATGGCCGAGGGTGAGCGCCTGGTTGATCGACGGCCGGTCGATGGCGAGGCTCGCGGCCAGCCGCACGCGCCGGTCGTGCCACGGCGACTTCGGGTTCCACTGCTCCGGGAAGTAGAGCCAGAACGGCGACTGGATGACCGCCGGCTTGAGCGTGAGCCCGGGCGTCTTCTGCAGCTCCTCGGCCAGCTCGCCGCGGATCGAGTAGGCGATGTCCACCTCGCCGCGCTTGAGCGCGGCCAGCCGCGTGGCCTCGTCGGGGATCACCCGGAACACCAGCCGCTTCACGCTCGGGCTCTTGCGCCAGTACGACTCGAAGGTCTCCAGCACCAGCTCGACGCCGGGCGTGAACGAGACGAACTTGTAGGGCCCGGCGCCCACGGGGGCCTTCTTGAAGCCCTCCTCACCCACCTTGTCCACGTACTTGCGCGGCACGATCCAGCCGGCGCCGGTGGCGTTGGTATAAAAGGTTAGGGAATCGGGCCAGGGCTGCTTCAGGCGGATGCGCACCCGCAGGGGATCGGGCGTCTCCACGCTGGCCACGCGCTCCTTCAACGGCTTGGCGGCGGCGCCGCGATAGCGGTCCAGGGAGAACTTCACGTCGTCCGCGGTCACCGGCTCGCCGTTGTGGAAGAGCGCGCCCTTGCGCAGCACGAACTCGTAGACGAGGCCGTCCTTGGAGACCGACCACGACTCGGCGAGGCCCGGGGCTTTCGGCTGGCCGGGCAGGGGCTTGATCAGCGCGTCGTGCAGCGCGTAGAGGACCAGGTAGGGCGTGATCATGCCCGGCGTCTCCGCCGGGTCGAACCAGGTCGGCGCGAGCGAGATGTGCACCGCCCAGGTGAGCAGGCCCTCCGCCGCGGCCCCCGCGGCGGCGGGGTTGAGCAGGACGAGGACGGCCACCAGGGCCAGGACGAGAGCGCGCAGGTCGTGGGCCCGCCTCCTAAGCGAGATGAGTGCGGGGATTATAACGTGGCGGAAGGCTTCCGCGGCCGTCACGCGGCTTCCTCGCCGGCGGCATCAGCGTGCCCTTGGCCATGGCGCTCAACGGCCTGGCCGTGCTGGTGGCCATGCTCCCCGCGACCTGGCCGCTGGCGCGGCGCGGACGTGGGTGACCCGACTGGCTGGCGACGAAGGGTTAGGAGTAGGGACAGTCGCGGGGGCCTGAAAGCGTTGACAAATGATCGCGAGAAAGCCTATATGTTGGGGGCCCCAACACAGCAGGCGAGGGGACCACATGTGGCCGTGTTCACCAGCGACTACTCCGACCAGACCGCTGCGCTTCCAGGACCCCCCGGGCACCAACCATGTGCCTGCGCATTTCACCGCTTGGTTCACGGGCACGAAGGGAGATGACTGACAATGAGGATGCGCTCGATGGGAAGTCGTGACGATCTTCTCGCGAAGTGCGCCGGCCGGGTGGCCGCGCTGGCCGTGATTCTGGCCGTCGCGTCTGGCTGCGCGACCGGCCCGTCAATGGGGGGTGGCGGCACGGTCGCGACCGGGTCGGCGGGTGGGGCGACGGCGGAAGGCGCCAACCCGAAACTGGAACGGTGCGCGGAGCCGCTCGGGACGATCGCGGTCGACGAGGACGCGCGCGCGCCGTGGTACGGGCGGCTGCAGCAGTACAAGCTGGGCCCCACCACGCCGGTCCTCCGCATGATGATCCAGCAGTCGAACTGCTTCGTCGTGGTCGAGCGCGGTGCGGCGTTCAACAACATGATGCGGGAGCGCGCCTTGGAACGCAGCGGTGAGACCCGCCCGGGCAGCAACATGGCGCCGGGCCAGATGGTCACGGCCGACTACACCATGAGCCCGAGCATCACGTTCAGCCAGAAGGGCACGCAGGGTGGTGGTCTCGGCCTCGGCGGCATCGGCATCCCCGGCCTGGGTCTGGGGGGGCTGGTGCTGGGTGCCGCCGCGGGCAGCTTCAGGGCCAACGAGGCGTCGACCACGCTCCTCATGATCGACAATCGCTCGAGCGTGCAGCTCGCGGCGGCCGAGGGTAGCGCGAAGAACTATGACCTGGGCTTGGTGGGCGCGGCCTTTGGTGGCGGACTCGGAGCGGCCGGCGGGGGCTACAGCAATACGCCGGAGGGCAAGATCATCGTGGCCGCGTTCATGGACTCGTATAACCAGCTCGTCAAGGCCACCCGGAACTACGTCGCCCAGAACGTGAAGGGGGGGCTGGGGACCGGGGGCCGGCTGGGCGTGCAGGGAGGGTCGACCCCCGCGTCGAAGGAGCTGCAGGGCCCGCAGCCGGCCCCGGCTGCGCCCGCGCCGCCTCGGAAATAGTCGGCCGGCGACCGTAGAACCGTCGCCGTCACCGCGGCCGACGGCGGATCCGACCCCTGGGCGACCCGCCGTCGGCCGTTGGTGTGTCTACGCGGTCACGCGCCGACCCGGTATTGACCGGCTTGGCCAACTACCCTAGGTTGGTGGCCGGCCGACAGGGCGCCGGGGTGGAGCCGGGTCTCGTCGCCCAGTGAGGAAGAGGATGCGCGCCTTCGGAGTGCAGTGATGGATCCCGACGACGCGCGCGGCCCGCTCGAGCGGGCCCGCGCGCTCGGGGCCCTGCTCGAGGACCTGAGCGAGCAAACCGAACAGGAGCGCCGGCTGCCCGAGCCGGTCCAGCGGGCGCTCTTCGACGCGGCCCTCTTCCGCCTGCTCCTGCCCCGCTTCCTCGACGGCGGCGAGGTGGACCCCGTCACCTTCGTCCGGGTCATCGAGGAGATCGCCAAGCACGACGCCAGCGCGGTGTGGTGCCTCTGCCAGGCCGCGGGCTGCTCGATGACCGCGGCCTACCTGCGGCCGGAGGTGGCGCGCCACATCTTCGGCGGTCCGCGCGCGGTCCTGGCCTGGGGGCCGAGCCACGACGCCAAGGCGGTGGCGGTGGACGGCGGCTACCGGATCACCGGCACCTGGAGCTTCGCCAGCGGCTGTCGCCACGCCACCTGGCTCGGCGGCTACTGCGCCATCCGGGAGCCGAGCGGGGCGCCGCGCCGCCGGCCGGACGGCGCGGCCGACGGGCGCACCATGCTGTTCCCCGCCGAGCAGGCCGCCATCATCGACGTCTGGCAGGTGACGGGGCTGCGCGGAACCGGCAGCGACACCTTCACGGTCACCGACCTGTTCGTCCCGCGCGAGCACACCGTGTCGCGGGACGACCCCGCGGAGCGGCGCCACCCGGGTCCGCTCTACTGCTTCCCGTCCGGCAGCCTCTACGCGGCCGGGTTCTCCGGCGTGGCGATGGGCATCGCCCGCAGCAGCCTGGACGCTTTCATCGAGCTGGCTCGGGACAAGGAGCCCCGCTCCTCCAAGCGCCTGGTGCGCGACAGCGCGGTGGTGCAGTTCCAGGTGGCCGAGGCCGAGGCCCGGCTGGGCTCGGCGCGGGTCTTCCTGCACGACGCCCTCGAGCGCATCTGGGCCGCTGTGAGCCGATCGGGCAGCCCCCTCAGTCTGGAGCAGCGGATCCAGATCCGGCTGGCCTCGACCTATGGGATCCACCAGGCCAAGCAGGTGGTGGACACGGTCCACCACGCGGCGGGCTCGAGCGCCATCTTCACCAGCAGCGCCTTCGAGCGGCGGTTCCGGGACATCCACACGGTGACCCAGCAGCTCCAGGGGCGCCAGGCGCACTTCGAGACCGTTGGCCGCTACCTCCTGGGCCTGGAGCCGGACCAGACGTTTCTGTAGATTTTCCGTCACCCACCGGGAATAACGAATATTCCGGGGTTGTAGCAGCGGGTGATGAGGTCCTGGGGACAGCGGCGTCGAGTATCAGGGTCTGGTGCTGAGCCAAACGGGACTATATGGACCCCACCCGGCTCTCGGGATGCGGAGCCCGGCCGACTACCGGCCTGCATAGGGAATAAGCGGGCATGGTTTGCG
>JBGOVO010000028.1:0-19821 GCA_041478145.1 Methylomirabilia bacterium | reverse complement strand
CCGCTGGCGATCCTGGCCGTGCGCAGGTTCGGAGGACCAAAGGCGGACCGTGACGCCCTGCGGTTCCTGCTCGTCTGGCTGGGAGTCGCCGCCGCCCTGATCGGCCTCTCCAACCAGCAGCGTCTGCGCTACTACGTTCCGATCGTTCCCCCGATGGCCGTCCTGCTCGGCTGGTGGCTGGCGAGCGCCATCGTGACACACCGGCGCGATCGACTCCGGCGCCTGTTCGTCGTGCTGTGGGTGGGTTGCGCCCTCGCGTTCGTCGGAGGCTATCACTGGGAGCTCCATCGGCACAATCGCGCGGGCGACTATGGCCGCCTCGCCGCGCAGATGAAGCCCCTGATCGGCGACGCCCCGGTCGTGGCCGCGTGGGGAACTCCCGAGCTGCCGCTGGCCTTCTACCTCGACCGGACGGTGATTCGCATCGGATCGGAGCGGGAGCTCCGGGACGTCCTCGCGCGCGAGCCGCGGTCGGTGGTGGTCGCGTCCGAGGCAAACTGGGCGGGCCTCGCCGAGGGCGATCGGGTGACGGCGGTGGCCCACGTGCTCGTTCGGCGTCGCACGCGACCCTGACCGCCCGCCGGGCGGTTCGTCAGGGCTTGGCCGACGTCACCAGCCGCTCGTGGAGCGCGCTGAGGATCTCCGCGATCCCCGCCTGCGCCCACACGTCGAAGAAGGGTGAGTCGAGCAGGGTCGCGATGTCGCGACCGCCGCGCGCCTTTGTCTGCTCCTCCGTCTCGCCCGCGCGCGCCGCCCGCAGGTGCCCGATCACGCGCGCCTTGCGGTAGATCGCGGGGTACTCGACGTAGCGGTACAGCTCGGCGAAGGCCGTCGTGAAGAAGACGGCGACCGGGACCGACGCCCACTTCTGCCCGTTCTTCTCGTTCGCGTACTCGAGCACCAGATCGGCGTTGCCCCCCGCCGCGGGCTCGGGCAGCCCCTTCATCAGCATCGCGTCACCGTCGCGCGCGAAGATGCGGAGCTCGAGACCGCCGGCCTCGGCGAGGCGCGCCAGGTACGGCACGTCGCGCCGGCAGTCGGACGACCAGTCCTCGGAGATCACCGCGATCCTGGCCGGCCCGCCCGGCTGGGCGGCCAGCCACGTGATGGCCGCGGTCTGCTCGCCGGTGAGCCGGGCCTTCGCGTGACGCTCGCGCAGGTAGCCGCTCCAGTCCACGCGCGGGCGGACCAGGCTGAAGCGCCGGATGTCGAAGCCCTCGCGGGCGAGGTTTCCCGGCGAGCCGGTGAACTTCACGTAGTCGTCGAACGTCATTCCCTTGGCGAAGCGCTCGGGTGTCATGCGCCGAGGATACCGCAGGTCGGCCGCTTGTGGCTCGTCCCGCGCTACGCTACCCTGCCTGCCCGTGACGTCTCGCCGCCTCCCGGTGGTGCTGCTGTTGCTGTACGTGGTGTTCGTCGTCTACGGGTCGTTCTTCCCGTTCGACTTCGAGTACGATCCTCACGCGCTCGCGCGCGCCTTCAAGGGCTCGCCCGGCCGCCTCTCCATCCCCGATGTGGTCTCGAACATCCTCCTCGGGATTCCCTTCGGCGTGCTGATGGTCTGGAGCGGCCTGGCCGGCGCCTCGCTGGCTTCCCGCCTGGCTCGGGTGGCTTTGCTGGATGCGGCGCTCGCCTCCGCGGTGGAGGTGGGCCAGCTCTTCGCGCCGAGTCGCACCAGCTCCCGGGCGGACGTGATCGCCCAGGTGATCGGCAGCCTCGCCGGTCTGCTCGTCATGCACGGCCTCCTGGCGGGCTCCCGCCGCCCTCTCGGCCCGCGGCTCGCGGCCGCATTCCATCGCCGGCCGGTGCTCTTCGTCCTGCTCGCGTTCGCCGCGGTCCTCGCCGCCGACGCGCTCTACCCCTTCGCGGTCACGCTCGACGTCTCCACCGTCTGGCACAACCTCAAGAGCGGGCAGTGGCGACCGATGGGGAGCTTCGCGCGGGCCTTCTGGCCGGACCTGCTCGTGGAGAAGCTGCTCGCCTACGCCGGGCCGCCCTCGGCCGCACGGCCGCGGTGCGTCGCCACGCCGCGGCCGGGCTCACCGGGGGCGCGGTGGCGCTCCTCGCCTACGAGGAGCTGACGCCCTTCACCTTCGTCGGCTCCGCGTCGGCCCTGCGGGCCCGCGCGCTCCACATCGAGTGGCTGCCGCTCGCCTCCTACTACGGGGCCGATCCCCAGTCGGCGCTCTTCGATGCGGGCAAGAAGCTCATCCTCGGCGCCGCCGTCGGCGCCGCGATGCGATACGCGTCGCCTCGTCCCCGGCTCATCCTGGTGCTCCTGGTGGCCGCGCTATTGGAGACCGCCCAGGTCTTCGAGTCGGTGCACACCGCCTCCATCACCGACGTCCTCACGATCTACGTCGGGGCGCTCGCGGGCGCCTATCTCGTGCATCGCAACCAGATCTTCCACGCGCGGGAAGAGGCGCGCGGAGCCGGCGCCTAGCGCCGGCGGGCCGGCTCAGGCCCAGAGGCGCCGGCTGGCGATGGCGGCGCCCTCGGTGAGGGCCGCGAGCTTCGCCCACACCACGCGGTGGGCGACCATCTCGGAGCCCGCGAAGGTGCCGAAGCCGCAGTCCGTCGACGCGATCACCCGGGTGCGGTCGCCCACCGCGTCCACCGCCGCGCGGATGCGGTCGGCCACGACCTCCGGGTGCTCGACGTAGTTGGTGGTGGTGTCGATCACCCCGGGCAGGAGCAGCATCGACTCGGGCAGCAGGTGGCTCTTGAGCACGCGGTACTCGTGCTGGTGGCGGGGATTGGCGAGCGGCAGCGAGAGCGCGCCCACCCGCGCGCGGCAGACGATGGGCAGCACCGCCTCCAGCGGCACGTCGTGGGTGTGGGGGCCGTCGTAGTTGCCCCAGCAGAGGTGGAGGCGGATGCGATCGGGGGGAATCCCCGCGGTGGCCTGGTTGATGGCGTCGACGTGCAGCTCGACCATCTGCAGGAAGCGGTCGAGGGAGTCGCGCTGGAAGAAGCGGGCGCGCTCCATCGCGAGGTCCGGGCAGTCCACCTGCAGGAGCAGACCGCGCGCGTGGATCAGCTCGTACTCCTTCCGCATCTCGCGGGCGAGGGCCATGACGTAGCGCTCGTGGGAGTCGTAGTAGGCGGAGAGCAGGATGGTGGCGATCACGCCCGGGGAGGCCGCGGTCATGAACCGCTCGACGAACTTGCGCGGTCGCGCGTCGGTGTCGCGGAGGAAGCCGTCGCACTCGGCGGCGGCGGGCCCCAGGTCCGCGTACTCCACCTCCGCGATGGCCTGCGGGGCGTCGGCGATGCGGGCCGCGTCGCGCCGCCGCCGGGCCAGCATCTCCGCGTAGTCGGGGAAGTCGATCAGGTCCCGCGCCAGCTCCCGCCGGCTCGCGCCCCCGAAGCCGCGCATGCGCCCGGCCACGTAGGTGGAGAATCCGGCGCGCGGCTGCTCGCCGTTGTTGCCGACGTCGATGCCCGCCTCGAGCTGGCCGGCCACCACGCGCTCGACCGCGGCGCGCGCCTCCCGCTCCAGCGCGGCCGCGTCCACCGGCTCGCCCCGGTCCCGCCGGACCAGCAGGTCGCGCAGCGCGGGCGGGCGGGGGAGGCTGCCGACGTGCGTGGTGAGGATGCGCGTCTCGCTGCGCAGCACGGCGGCCCCCTCAGCCCCGGCGCGGGCCGCTCACGAGCCGGCCCGCTGGCCGAGCTCGCGCCGCAGCCAGTCCGCGAGCAGCGCCTTCTCGTAGCGGAGGTGGTCGCGGGAGGACGGCGCCGTCAGGCCCCGGGCGTCGGCGTCGCGCGAGACGCAGCTCGAGCGGAGGTCGGTGTACTGCTGGGGATCCGCGAAGATCACCATGATCCGCGTGTCCTCCGCGGGGGCCGGCGTCGAGGCGAGGCACAGCGCGAGCGCGGCCGGCGCGAGCGACAGCCGCCTGAGCGTCGGGGTGGCCTTCATGGTCGGGCTCTCCTGGGTTGCGGGCGGCCGCCTAGCCCGCCCGCGGGGTGATCTGGATGAGGGGGGCTGGCTCGGTCTCGACCTGGATCGTGGTGTGATCGATCCCGAATCTGGCGTGGAGGACGAGGTGGAGCTCCTCGAGGATCTTGTCGCTGGGCGCCCCCGCCTCGACCACCACGTGCGCGCTCATCGCCTCCCGGCCCGAGGTGAGCGTCCACACGTGCAGGTCGTGGACGCGCCGCACCGCGGGAGCCGCCGCGAGCGCGTCCTCGATCTCCGTGACGTCGAGGTGGGGCGGGGCGCCCTCGAGCAGCACGTTGACGGTCTGGCGCAGCAGCGCCCAGGTGCGCGGCAGGATGAACAGCGCGATCAGGGCGCCCGCGATCGGGTCCACGACCACCCAGCCGGTGAGGAGGATGATCACGCCGGCCAGGATGACCACGCCGGAGCTCACCGCGTCGCCGAGCACCTCGAGGTACGCGCTCCGCACGTTGAGGCTCTCGTCCGCGCCCTGGTGCAGGAGCCAGAGGGCGGCCAGGTTCACGGCCAGGCCGAGCGCGGCCACCGCCAGAATGGGACCACCCGGCACGTGCGGCGGCTGCCACAGCCGCTCGTAGGTGGCGACCAGGATCGCGATCGCCATCACGCAGAGCACCACCCCGTTGACCAGCGCGGCCAGGATCTCCACGCGGTAGTAGCCGTAGGTCTTGGCCGGCGTGGCCGGGCGCCCGGCGAACCACACCGCGAGCAGGCTCAGCAGGACGCCGCCCGCGTCCACCAGCATGTGGACGGCGTCCGCCAGGAGCGAGAGGCTGCCGGTCCACAGGCCGACGCCTGCCTCGACCACCAGGAACGACGCGGTCAAGCCGAACACGGCCAGCAGGCGGCGCTTGTGGCGGGAGCCGTGGGTGTGTCGGCTGTGCACGGGCGCGTGGTCAGCGGGCCGGCGGGACGACCAGCCGCGCTTCTCCCTGTCGGATGCCCTGGCTCGCGAAGAAACCGGCGTGCGCCTCCAGCGCGTACCGGAACGGGCCGAGGGGACCGTACAGCTCGGTGGGGCTCGGGTCCATCTTGAGGATCGCGAAGATCCGGCCGTCGTCCTTGACGAAGGCGATGTCGAGCGCGGCCGGCACGTTCTGCATGTGGAACTGGGTGAAGATCTCCTTGCCGAAGTCGAAGAGGATCAGATGCCGCTTGATCTCCTCGGGCGTGGCGCACTGAAAGCCGCCCGCCTGCCGCTCGCCGGTGTCGGCCGCCTTCACGCGGAGGGCGACGGTGCGGGCGCCGGCGTGCACGCTGACCATGCGCAGCGGCATCCCGGCGAAGGCCTCGCGCCAGCGCGGGCACTCGGGATTCTGGGCCGAGCTCTGGGCGGTGGCGGCGGGGACCGCGAGGGCCAGGAACAGCGCCGCCACGACGGCGGCTCGCGAACGGATCATGAGTGGGCCTCCCGCGCCGCGGGACGCGCCCGGCGGCGGGCGAGGGCGGCGGCGGCGAAGATGAGCAGCGCGGTCAGCACGACGGCGCCGCCCGCGGCCAGCCGCAGGTAGTAGGCGGCGACGAGCCCCCCGGTCATCGAGAGCAGCGCGACGCCGATGGCGATGGCGGTCGCGGTGTGAAAGCTCCGGCCGAGGGCGAAGCCGGTGAGCGCGGGGATCACGATCATCGCGCTCACGAGCAGCACGCCCACCATCCGCATCGCCACCACCGTGGTCAGCGCGGTCAGCACGGTGAGGAGCAGGTTGAGCGCGCCGACCGGGACACCGCTGGTGCGGGCGAGGTCCTCGTTGAGCGTGATCGCCAGGAGCTGGCGGTAGCAGCCGCCGATCGCGACGGTGACCACCGTCCCGAGCGCCAGGATGAGCCAGACGTCGGCGGTGGTGACGGTGAGGATGCTCCCGAACAGGATCGCGAACAGGTCGGCGTTGAAGCCGCGCGCCAGGCTGATGAGCACCACCGCGAGGGCGAAGCCGCCGGAGAGGAAGACGGCGAGCGCCGCGTCGCCCTGGAGCGCGCCGCGCGCGCGCAGCCGCTCCATGCCCACCGCGCCCGCCAGCGTCACCACGAGCGCGCCCAGCACCGGCGAGACCCCCAGCACCAGGCCCAGGGCCACGCCCGCCAGCGCCACGTGGGCAAGGGTGTCCGCGATGAGGGAGAGGCGCCGCGGGATCAGGAAGACGCCGATGGCGGGGCAGATGAGCGCGGTCACGACGCCGGCCGCGAAGGCGCGGTGCATGAAGCTGTACTGGAGGAACTCGGGCATCGCGCTAGTGGTCGTGGCTGACCACGCGCACCGCGGGTCCGTAGAGCGCGGTCAGCGCGGCGTCGCTCAGGAAGTCGCCCGGCCGGCCGTGGAAGATCAGCCGCCGGTTGAGGCAGGCGAGCTTGGTGACCTCCCTGGCCACCACGCCGATGTCGTGGCTGACCAGGATCAGGGTGACGTCGCGCTCGCGGTTCAGATGATGGAGCAGGGCGTAGAAGCTCGTCTGCGCCTCCGGATCCACGCCGCCGGTCGGCTCGTCGAGCATCAGCAGCTCGGGCTTGGAGACGAGGGCGCGCGCGATCAGCACGCGCTGCTGCTGGCCGGTGGAGAGCGCGCCGATGCGCGCGAGGGCGTGCGCCTCCATGCCCACCTGGCCCAGCACCTCGGCGATGCGCTTCCGCTCGGCGGCGCCGATCCGCCCGAAGAAGCCGAGCGAGGGCAGGAGCCCGGTGGCCACCACCTCGTGCACCGTCACCGGGAGCGACGGATCGAGCGTGGCCCTCTGCGGCACGTACCCGAGCCGGCCCCATTGCCGGAACGACGCGGGCGGGTGGCCGAAGAGCCGCACCGCGCCGTGGCTCGGCGGCAGGAGCCCCAGCATGATGCGGAGCAGGGTGGTCTTGCCCGAGCCGTTGGGGCCGATGATGCCGAGGAAATCGCCGGGCTCGACGGTCAGGTTGATGGACTCGAGCACCGGCACGGCGCCGTACGCGAAGTCCACGTCCTCGAGCTCGACGAAGGAGCGCATCTACCCCCCGATCCGGAGCGCGCTGTCCACTTCGCGCGGCCGCAGCGGCTCCGCGGCCACCGGATGCGTGGCGTCCCACCACGCCCCCGCGGCGGCGCAGCCGGTACCGAGCAGCACGCCGCCCAGCACGTCCGACGGCCAGTGAGCGTTGAGGACGATCCGCGCGAAGCCCACCGAGCCCACGAGGGCGACCGCGAGCACCAGGAAGGTCGCGCGGACCGCGGGCGACGGCCGCTCGCGCGAGAGCAGGTACGTCAGGAGCACCGCGAAGGTCGCGGCCGCCGTGACGTGCCCGCTGGGGAACCCCCAGTGGAAGCCGCGGGGCCGCGGGCGGCCGACGAGGAACTTGAAGAGCTGCTCGACCGCGCCGCCCACGGGCAGCAAGGCGCACCAGAGCCACCAGTGGTGGCGCGCGGCGCGCGACCAGGCCAGCAGCAGCACCATGGCCGGCGCGAGGACGACCCACTTGCCGCCGTAGTCGAGCCAGCCCCCGACCGCGTGGGCCCACGTGCCGCGGCCGGCCAGGATCTCGCGATGCAGGACCATGTCGCCGGGCAGGAGGCCGACCGCGTAGACCACCGCGCTCAATCCCAGGAAGGCGCCCAGCATCACCAGGCAGAGCACGCGCCAGCGCGCGACGGTGGATACGTCCATGGCGCTCAAATTATACTCGAAGGGGCGGAGCCGGGCTGCAGTCGGGCTCGAGCCGGCGCAGGATCGCCTCCGCGAAGCGCTCGGCGGCCGCCGGCGCATGCGGAAAGAAGAGGCCGGGCTCGTTGACCTCCACCTCCATGATCAGGAAGCCGGCGGCCGTCTCGACGCCGTCGATCCGCGCGTAGAGCGGCGCCACCGGCAGGGCGGCGAGCGCTCCGCGCGCCGCGGAGGCGACGCGGTCGGGGGCCGGCAGCGCCTCCACCGTGCCGCCGAGACGCGGCTGCACCCGGAAGTCTCCCGAAGCCGGCCGCTTGAGCACGGCGTGAGTCAAGGCGCCGTCGATGAAGACCAGCGACCACTCGCCTCGGGTCCGGATCTCCTCGACGAAGGGCTGGAGCAGGACCGGTCGGCGGATGGCCCCGGAGGCGAGCGCGGCCACCGCACTGGCCATCGTGGCGTCCGTCACGAGCCGGGTGTCGTGAGCGGAGGCCGAGATCTCGGGCTTCATGACCGCGGTGCGCCAGCCGTGCTCGGCCATCGCCGCCGCGAGCCCCGCCCGGGTCTCGTCTTCCAGGATCACAGTGGCGACGGTCGGCACACCGGCCGCCTGCAAGGCCAGCAGGTAGCGCTTGCTCACGTTCCAGCGGACCAGATCGGGCGGGTTCCAGATGCGCGCCCCGGCCCGCTCGAGCCGGTCGAGCCAGGCGAGAAAACCCTCCGGATCGAAGTGGTAGTCCCAGTTGGAGCGCAGCACCACCGCGTCGAAGCCGCCCCAGTCCGCGTGCGGCAGGTTCCACGGCCGGGCTTCCACCACCGCGCCGCGAGCCTCGAGCGCCTGCTGGGCCAGGCGGTCGCTCTCCGAGATCTCCGGCCAGGGCTGGCAGGTCACGAAGCAGATGCGTGTCACGGAATGATGGCTAGCGGCAGCCGAGGGCGGTGCGGAGATTGGTCAGGTTGGCGCGCATCAGCTCGAGATAGCCGGCGCCGGCCGCGGCCTCCTCCCGGCTGACGCCCTCGACGGGGTTCAGCAGGAGCGGGGTCGCCCCGATCTCGCGGCTCAGCGTCTCGGCCAGCCGCGGGCTGACCAGCGGCTCGAAGAAGATGTGCGTGACCTTCAGGCTGCGCGCTTTCTTGACGATGGCGGCCAGATCCGCCGGGCTCGGCTCCGCCTCGGGCGCGAGCCCCATCACCGGCACCTGGGTGAGCCGGTAGCGGCGGGCGAGGTACGCGTACGCGGCGTGCGAGGTCACGATCTCGCGGCGCGCGCAGTCGGCGAGGCCGGCGGCGAAGGCCTGGTCGAGCGCGTCGAGCTTGGCGACGAACGCCCTGGCGTTCTCGCCATAGATCGCCGCGCCGGCCGGATCGGCCTGCTCGAGCCCGGCCGCGATGGCCTGCACCTGGGAGCGGGCGAGCGCCGGGTCGAGCCACACGTGCGGATCGGTGGCGCCGCCGGTGACGATCAGGCTGAGCCCGCGGCCGGCGTCCACGACGACCGTGCGCCGGCCCGGGGCGTCGGCCAGGAGCTTCTGGGCCCAGGCGTCGAGGCTGGTCCCGGTGTGAACGAATACCGTCGCGCGCTGGACCTGGCTCACGTCACGGGCGGACGGCTCCCAGTCGTGCGGCTCGACACCGGGCGGCACCAAGGAGACGACCTCGGCCCGATCGCCCGCTACCTGGCGGGAGAACTCCCAGAGCGGATAGATGGTGGCGACCACCAGCGGCTTGGCCGGGGGCGCCGCCGGGCCACAGCCGGCCGCCGCCAGCAGCGCCAGCGCGAGCGAGGCCCGGCGCTTCACCGGAGCGCGCCGGACTTCCGCGCGAACCCGAGGGCCAGGAGGCTCAGGCCGAAGGCGCACACCACGGTGGCGCCGGTCGGCAGGTCCAGCACCGCGGAGGCGACCATCGCGATGATGCTCACGCCGGTGCCGAACGCCCAGCCGACGGCGAGTCGCGCACCGGTCCGTTTCGCCAGGAGGATCCCCGCGAGCGCGGGAACTATCAGATAGGAGAATACGAGCAAGACGCCCGCGATCCGCACCGACGAGGTCACCACGACGCCGAAGGAGGCGTAGAAGAAGAAGTCCCAGACGCGCACCCGCCAGCCCTCGCGATAGGCCCGATCCGGATCCGTGGAGATCAGGAAGAAGGGCCGGCGGCAGAGCCAGTGGAAGGCGCCGATCAGCGCGTACAGGACGGCGACCTTGAGGACTTCGACGCCCCGGACGCTCAGGATGCTGCCCACGAGCATGCCACGGAGATGCTCGGCGCCGTGGGGGGTGCGATCCGCGAGCAACACCGCGCCCGCGGAGGAGACCGCGTAGACCACGCCGATCACCGCCTCGTGGGAGACCTGCCGCGTGCGGCTGCGGGTCAGCGCCAGCACGAGGGCGCCGAGCACGGTGAAGCCGAGGCCGGTAGCGTAGGACTCCCACGTCTCCAGCTCGTAGCCGAAGAGGAAGGCCGCGGTGGCCCCGAGTGCGGCGATCTGGGCCAGCGCGATGTCGACGAAGACCACCTCCCGCGCGATGACGTGGAAGCCGAGGTAGGCGTGGATGCCGGTGAGCACCAGGCACATCAGGAACGGCATCCACATCAGCGCCAGGAGATCGGCGGTCATGGCGATACGGACATGGTCAACTCCGACCTATGGTTATTTGAGGGCTTGAGCAACCGCCCGCACATTGTAGTCGATGGTGTCCAGATACGTGTCGGTGCCCTTGATCGCTCCGACTCCGTTGGCCACCAGGACGACCTTGGCTCCCGCTTCCTGGGCGACCCGCTCCGCGAGCTTGTAGTCGGCCCACGGCACCGCCAGGATCACCTTGATCTTGTCCTCTTTCATGGAGGCGATCAGCTTGGTGAGATGCGTGGGCGTCGCCGGAATGCCGGGGCGCTCCTCGACGGATCCCGCCTGGACGAGCCCGAACCGTGTCAGAAAATACGGCCACATGTTGTGGTCCACGATCACCTTGGTTCCCTTGTAGGGGGCCAGCTCGGCCGACCACTTGGCCATGGCCTGACCCAGCCGGGCCAGGAACTGCTCCCGGTTGCGCTCGAACGCGGCCCGGTGCTGGGGCGCGACCCGCACGAGACCCTCGAGAACGTTCGCGGTGACGTCGGGCGCCAGCCCGGGATCGACGGTGTAGTGCGGATTGCCCACCGGGTGAACATCCCCCATGGAGCGGTCCACCCGGGTCCGGGGCACCTCGAGGACCAGGATCCCGGCGGAGGCGTCGACGCGCCCCGGGGCGCCCGGGACGACCTTCGGATTGTTGGCGCCCTGGACGACGACTTCGGCCCACTGATCGAGCTCGAGGCCGTTGATGACCAGGAGATCGGCCCGCCTGACCTTCACCATCAGGCTCGGTCGGACCTCGAGATCATGAGGGTTCTGGCTGCCGCGGGCGAGGGCGTCCACCTCGATGAGGTCGCCCCCGACCGCCTCGGTCAGCGCCTTGAGATCGGTGGTCGTCGTCACCACGCGGACCTTGTCGGCGGCTTCGGTGCCCACGGCCAGGAGGCCGAGAGCGAAAAGGCTGATGCCAAGTGCTCGAGTGAGAGCGCGCATCGGAGTCTCCTTTTCGAGTCTAGAACGGATGGGCCGGATGGGCGCCCAGGATGAACGTGGCCTGGAACAGGATCTCGTCCACCCTGCGGGCGCTCGACTCGTTGTCCGTGAAGCCATCCCGCTTGTCGCGCTGGGTGTACTTGTAGCCGAGCCGAAAGCGGAGAAACTCCGAGGGACTGAATGTCACATACGGGCCGACGGCCCACTCGTGGCCACGCTGGATCGGGAACTCGGTCCAGTCGTAGCGGAAGCCGGCCGCCCACCGGGCCAGCTGGCCGACGCGGAAGGGCTGGACCTCGCCGCCCGCGTACCAGCCCCAGCGGTTCCGGGTTCGGGTCTCGTTCGGGGTGTCCTGCACGCCGTCGCCGTTGGTGTCCTCGCCCAGCACGTTCACCCGCCGATTCTGGTAGATCATCTCGCCGAGCAGGGTTAGCAGCGGGTGCTGCCATCCTTCAGGCCGGTACTTGTACTTGGCGTCGAAGCCGAGCAGGGTGTTGCGGCGCCGCTCGGGCGTGTCGCCGTTGGCCACCGAGGCGCCGAGCTGGATCGCGCTCGAGTCACCCAGCTCGAAGAAAGTACGCAGCCGTCCGGTCACGAGGGGCTGGGAGATCTTGCCGTAGCCGAACGACGTTTCGTTGTCGCCGTTGAAGACGCCCACCAGCGCCTCGAGGAAGAAGGGCAGCGGGGCCACCCAGGTCAGCTCGGCGCCGCGCTCGACCAGGCCCTCGTCGCCGAGGAACCGGGTGAGGACGTTCGGCTGATCGATGAACGGACGATCGTGCTCGTGGGTCGGGTTGAGCAGGCCGAAGCGGTTGCGCATCTGGCCCATCTTGAGCTGGGTGTTGAAGGGGAGCGTCATCAGGGTGAGGTTGGCCTCGGCCAGATGGACGGCGATCTCGCCCGCGTCCGCCTCTCCCGCCTCGAAGCGCACCTCGGCGCGGGCATAGGGATCGATCTGGCCGAAGAGACTGATCTCGACTTCGCGGGGGAAGAACCGGTTCTCTCTCCCCGCGAAGGTCCCCGCGTTGGCCTTGTCCACGTTGCGCTGGGTCACGTTGCCGATGAAGTCCCCGGCGATTCCCATGTCGAAGAGGAGCTGGCCGGCGCCCCGGCGCTCGTAGAGCGAGAAGGGCTCGCGCGGCCGCGCCAGCTCGGCCGGGTTGATCGTGATGCCGGGCTGGGCCTGGCTGAGTATCTGCTCGCGGCTCGCGACCGCCGGGGCCCCCGGCATCGCGGCCGCCGGCGTCGCTGCGGGCGGTGAGGGCCGGGACTCCAGCGCCTTGAGCCGATCACTCATCTGGTTGATTGCCTTCTCGTAGCCCTCTTTCATCGTGTCGAACTGCTTACGCATCTGCTCCAGCTCTTTCCGCAACGCCTCGGTGTCCTGGGCCGCGGCTGGGCCCGGTACCACCGCGCTGGCGGCCAGCAGGCAGATGCCGACCAATGCACGCATAAACGCCTCCGTCTCGAATGAGAGTTGAGATCGCCCGAGGACGTGCTCCTCGAGCGAGACTGCGGTTACCGAGCGGAGCTGCTAGGCGAGGGGTGGGGCGCGGGAATCGGTGAGGCTGAGGACCGGCGCGGACAGTCGCGCGCCGCCGGCCAGGAGGCACGCGGCGGCGACGACCGTGATGAAAACCGCCGAGGGCGCGTCGGGAAGGGGCACAGCGCCCGAGAGGGAGTCCAGGCTCGCGAGGACGTGCTCTTCATTGTAGAGCCCGGCGCGGCTGCCCTCGTGCAGATGGAGGGGCTGGCTCGCCTCTAGCGGGACCGCCAGGGACGCGAGCACGAGCAGAAGAACCGCCATCATCGCGCGGAGACCGGGGAGTGAGCGGGCGATCATGACTGGGCCGTACTTATACGCGGTCGGGCGACGGTTTGCAAGATGAAAGCGGCTGAAACCGGCAAAAACTACCCTGCGTCTCCGATCGGATGCAGCGTGCCGCGATAGAGACGGTCGTCGCCGACGAGGGTGGCGGTCAGCAGTGCCGCGATGATCCGTCGCATGTTTGTCCTCCACTGCGGAGCATACGAGAGACGCGCGGCCTTCCTTGACAGCGCGTCGACTGACCAGTAAGCTCGTCCCTCGATGGTCGACTTTGTCGGAGTCTCGTCCACGCGCCGCTGGCTGTTTCCCATTCTCGCCCTGCTTCTTGTCCTGGGTCACGCCTGTGAGTTGCCGGCGTACGCTGATCTTGTCGGTTCGTCCCGCACGGCTGAGGGAAGCCACCACTCGGCCGATGGTCATGGCGATGAGCATCTGATCTCGTGTGATGCCGCCGCCGCTGCGTCGGGCCCGAGCTATTCCCAGGCGGGTGCGAACCTCGGAGTGTCGATGGCGCTCTCCGCCATCGATCGCGCACCCGTTCGGATGGTTGCTCGGTCTTTCGAAGATGCTGCGAAGTTTTCGGTTCGACCGCCGCTGTTTCTGCTGTACGCATCCCTCCTGATCTAGTCGCTCCCGTTCCCTAGTCGCGCTTTACGCCTACGGCCGAAGTCTGATTCCGGGCGCAATCCGTCCACGGGACAGGAGGGGTCGGTGATTCGTACACGAGTGTCCACCGCCGTCGTCATGGTCGGGCTGGCGGTTTCCACCGCCTGGCTTGCAGGAATCGCGCTCCGCAGCGCGCAGGCGCAGCCGCCGCAGGCTAGTCCGCCCAAGGCTGCGCATGGAGACCATGTGCATCCATCGATCCCTGCCGCGTATGCCAATGCCCATATTCCGACGCGAGTCTGGACGGACCCCAAGATGATCGCCAAGGGCAAGGAGATTTTTACCGCCAAGTGTGCGCTCTGCCACGGCGAGAAGGGGGACGGGAAGGGGCCCGGTGCGGTGAATCTCCCGCTCAAGCCGGCAGATCTCACCGACGGGAAGATGGTGGCGGAGATGGCGGACAACTTCTGGGTGTGGCGCGTCAGCGAGGGCGGCCTCGTCGAGCCGTTCAAGTCGAAGGGGTCCGTGATGCCGGCCTGGAAGGGTGAGCTGTCGATGAACGACCGCTGGGCCGTGATCGCGTATGCCCACACGCTGTCGGGCCATCGCGGGCCGCACGTTGCCAGCGAGCATCCAGAGCTGAAGCCCAAGCCCAAGTTCGTCATTGGGGAGGGAACCGTCGTCGCCTTGCGTCCGGAGAAGCAGGAAATCGTTTTGGAGCATGGGGAGATCAAGGGCTTCATGGAGGCCATGACGATGGGCTACAAGGCCAATCCCACCTCGCTGCTGAGCAGTGTCAAGCCAGGGGACAAGGTTCGCTTCACCATCGACACCGCCGCGCGCGCGATCACCAAGATCGACAAGCTGCCGGACTGATGCGAACAAGGACGATCCACATGCCATCTCGGCGGGTCCGTGCAGTACTGGTTGTCGTGTCGCTGATGCTGGCGGGATGTGCAGGTTATCAGCTCGAGCCGCTGGCCACCAGCCACCCGGCGCATCCGGAGGGAACCGCTGCGCCTGAGCGGCCTCCTTCCCAGACGCTTGCCTACACGCGCTCAGATATCCCGTCAGTCCAGCCGGTGTCGCCCGTGGCTGCAGCCCAGCATGGAGAGCATCGGGCACGGCAGACCGAAGAGGGAGGCTCACAGACCGTTGTCGGCGAAGGAGAAGTCGTCGCCACGGTACCGAATGCGAGCCAGATCATTCTCGAGCACGGAGAGATCAGGGGTTTCATGGAAGCGATGACGATGGGCTATCGCATCGATCCACTTTCTCTTCTCGTGGGGTTGAAGCCCGGAGACAAGGTTCGTTTTACGATCGACGTTCAGAAACGGACGATCACCGAGATCGAGAAGCTGAGGTAGGGGGCTAAGGATGAGGATACGAACGATCGGCTCGGTGCTTCTTCTCTTCTTTAACCTCAGCGGCTGTGCGTCGGTGAACCTGAGCGCCGGGTTTCCCGAAGTTAGCGCGGCGGTCGAGGAGCGCTACGCGACGAAGATCGTGTGGAACAAAGGCACCGAGCTGGACAAGGAAGCCGCAGAGAAGCTACGGTCGTTGTTGCAAAGGAAGTTGACCGCCGATGACGCAGTACAGATCGCGATGCTCAACAATCGGGATCTGCAGGCCGTCTATACCGAGCTGGGGGTGGCGCACGCCGATCTGGTGCAGGCCGGGTTGTTCAGGAATCCGATCCTCGACGCCGCCGTGTTGTTTCCGCTGTCGGGAGTCCGACCGGATCTCCAGCTCAGCGTGGTCATCAGTTTCCTGGACGCTCTCTACGTACCGCTCCGGAAGCGGGTGGCCGCCGCCAAGTTCGAGGACGCCAAACTCCGCGTAACCGGGGCCGTATTCGACTTCGCGGTGCAGGTTCGGGCAGCCTTCTATGAGTATCAGGCGAACGAGCAAATGCTCGAGCTGCGCCAGTCGATCGTGCAAGCGCTCACCGCGTCGTTTGAAGTGAGCCGGCGGCTTCACGAAGCGGGAAACATCAGGGATCTTGATCTGGCGCGGGACCGCGCCCTGATGGAAGGGTCGAAATTGGCGCTCAGGTCCGCCGAGGTCGCCGTACGCCAGAGCCGGGAGCAGCTGAATAGCTTGATGGGAGCCTGGGGCGAGGATACGACGTGGGAGATCGAAGGGCGTTTGCCCGAGATTCCCTCTGAGCCGTTGCAGACGGACGGGATCGAGCGGACTGCACTGACCCGAAGCATCGACCTGTCGGATGCCCGGCAACGCATCATCGTCGCGGGCCAGCAGCTAGGATATGACAGGGCGACAGCCTTGATCCCGTCGATGGACTTCGGGGCCTTCGCAGAGAGGGAGCCGGTGGAAGGTTGGCGAGTGGGGCCGGTGCTGTCTGTTCCCATCCCACTATTCGATCAGGGGGAAGCGCGGGTCGGCCGAGCGGTGGCGGAACTGCGGCGCGCGCAGCAAGAATACTACGCGTTGGGTGTGCGAATTCGCGCGACCGCCCGAGCGGTTCAGGAGCGAATGCGAGGGGCGCAAGACCGGGCGTTGTACTACCGCGACATTCTGTTGCCCTTGCAGGAGCGCATCGTCAACGAAGCTCAATTGCAATACAACGCGATGCAGATCGGGGTTGTTCAACTATTGCGTGATCGCGAAAAGCAGATCGAAACTGGCGTCGCCTACGTCGATGCACTTCGTGAATACTGGTTGGCGCGGGCGGACCTGGCGCAACTCTCGAGCGGCCGGCTACCGATCTCGAATGGATTCCGGGTGGACGGGATGGGCGTGAAAAGAAATATGAAGGAGGGCAGGAATGGCGAATAGGCTCTCGCGGCGGCAAATACTGGCCATTGGAGCCGCCTCACTCGCAGGCGGTGTCGTTTGGCCAAAGGCAGGCCACGCGAACCGTCATGGCGGCTCGGCGCAATACCAACCCGCTGGGGCACAGGCGAAGTCTCAGGGGGGCCGGCCGTACTGGCAAAAGACCTACAGCGGAGGCCCTATTGATGTAGCGCCGTTGCCGCCGGGGTTGCCGGGAGACCATTACAAGCCGGTGATCGTACCGAACGGCGCCGCTCTCCCCTTCAAGGTGGTTGATGGGGCGAAAGTCTTTCATCTGGTTGCTGAGGAAGTCGACCACGGCTTTGACTCCGGCCTGCGCGCAAACTGCTGGGGATACAACGGTCGCGTGAACAGCACCGTGATCGAGGCGGTGGAGGGCGAGCGGATACGGATCTATGTGACGAACCGGTTGCCGGTGGCGACCTCGGTCCACTGGCACGGCTTGTATCTCCCCAATGGGATGGACGGCGTGGGGGGCCTGACTCAGCCGTACATCAAGGCCGGAGAGACCGCCAAATACGAATGGACCCTGCGACAATACGGGAGCTTCATGTTCCATTCCCACCACGACGAGATGACCCAGATGGGTATGGGGCTGATCGGCATGTTCATCGTCCACCCGAGAAACCCATCACCCGAGTATCACGTCGATCGCGACTTCTCGCTCATGGTCAGTGAATGGTCGGTCAAGGCGGGAACCGCCCGCCCGAACACCGTGGACATGAGCGACTTCAACGTCCTGACGATCAACGGCAAGGTGTTTCCCTCGACCGCGCCGCTGGTGTGCAAGACCGGAGACAGGGTCCGGCTGCGCCTCGGCAACCTGGGCGCCACGGACCACCATCCAATGCACATCCACGGGCATCACTTCCGCGTCGCGGCCACGGACGGTGAAGATATCCCCCTTTCGGCCCAGTGGCCGGAGACCACCGTCCTAGTTGCGGTGGGGCAGACGCGCAATGTCGAGCTCGTCACGGATGCTCCCGGTGACTGGGCTTTTCACTGTCACATGACCCACCACGTCATGAACCAGATGGGACATGAGTTCCCCAACATGGTGGGGATGAAGCGCGGAGATCTGGACGAGAAGATCCGGCCTCTGCTTCCGGCCTACATGACCCATGGCCACACCGGCATGGACATGGGCAAGATGGCCGAAGTCATGCCTTACCCTCGGAACACGATCTCCATGAAAGGCGCCACCGGACCATTTGGCGACTATATCTCGATGGGCGGCCTGTTCACGATCGTCAAGGTGCGGGATCGCTTGAAGAGCTACGACGACGATCCCGGCTGGTATCAGCCTGCCCCAGGCACCGTGGCGCTCAAGGCGAGCGATGCGGAGCTTGCGCGAGACGGGATCACCGTGAACGAACCGAGCACGGGGGGAGGTCAGAGCGCCCCGGGGTCCGCAACGACGGCGCCCGCAGCCGTCGATCCCACGCCCCCTCGGATGGATCCGGCCAAGCGGCACTGACAAGAAGCGGCGAGAGCGAGCAAGGGGTGTGCGGCACGGTGTCGGTTCGCGAAGGACACCGCCTCTCGCTGGGAGACGGGCTCGCACGAGGAGGAGGTATGCGACGTCACCGATTTGTTGCCGCCGTCGTCTGCATGCCAGCGATCGCGGCGATGGCGACGATAAGTGTGGATGCTCATACGGACCGTACCGGAAGCGAGCCGGTGCCGCAGCGATGCCCTCATCGACGCGCCCCTCGCGATTGAGGTCAAAACGAGAATGAGGCTCCAGGGCAACTGGTGGGGCCGGGGCGCCTCAACTGCAACGTAGTTACGCTGCCCGGTATGACCGGGGAGACATCCGAGAGCGTTGCCGATTCACATCGTTGCATGGCACCTGCGCCGCAGAAATCTCCTGGCAGCCTGATTGCACCCTGTCCGTGTAGGGGGGAACTCATATGTCAGCGCTCATCAGCCCGGCGGTAGCCCTCACAGTGGAGACCTTCCGCGCCCAGAACGACGGCTGCCTGGCCTACGTCGTGGTGGACGAGGCCAGCCACACTGCACTCGCGATCGACCCGCGACTGGACCAGGTCGACCGGTTGCTCGCGGTGCTGACGACCCGCGAGCTGCGCTTGGCGCACGCGCTTGACACCCACACGCACGCCGACCATCTCTCCGGCGTCGGCCGGCTCGCCCAGCGGACGGGCGCGACCGTGCTCGCGCACGCGGCCTCGAAGCTCAGAAGCCCGGCCCGGCGCATCCGGGGTGGTGAGACCTTCGAGGTGGGCACGAGGACCATCAAGGTCCTGGACGCCGCGGGTCACACGCCCGACTCTCTCGCGCTTCTTGTGGACGGTCACCTGTTCACGGGCGATGCGTTGTTCGCTGGCGGCGCCGGGCGCACCGACTTCATGGGTGGGAGCGCCTCGGCCCTGTACGACACGTTCCGCGCCTTCGAAGCCCTTCCGGGCGACACAGTCGTACACCCCGGCCACGACTATGTCGGCCGGGCGGTGACCACGATCGCTGAGGAGAAGGCGCAGAACCCCTTGCTCCGCGAGCGCAACCGGGCGGCCTTCGTGTCGCGGCTCTCGGTGACGGCCCCCCCTCCGGCCAACATGGCGGCGATCCTGCGCCACAACCTGGGCGAGACCGACGTCGCCACGATCACTCCGCGGGACCTCCAGACACTGCGCGAGCAGGGGCCGCCGCCGTTCCTCCTCGACGTGCGCAGTCCGCTCGAGTTCGAGGGCGAGCGGATCGAGGGGGCACGGCTCATCCCTCTGGACGAGCTCGATGCCCGCCTGGACGAGATCTCCGAGCAGATGGAGGTCGTCGTCGTGTGCCGCACGGGCGTCCGGGCCACGATCGCGGCCGAGGCGCTGGCGCGCGCCGGCCGCCGAGCGCGCGTCCTCGAGGGTGGTATGAACGCCTGGCGTCGGGCCCGGCTTCCGATGCGCGAAGGCCGCAAGCGCCTGCCCGTCGATCGCCAGGTGCAACTGATCGCGGGGCTCATGGTGCTCACGGGCGTGGCTCTCGGGACGCTGGTAAACCCCTGGTTCCTGGCCATGGCGGCCTTCTTCGGTGCCGGGCTGACCTTTGCCGGCGCGACCGGAACCTGCGGCATGGCGCTCCTGCTCATGAAGATGCCCTGGAACCGGCCCCTGGCCCTGCCTTCCGAAGGAGACGGGGCGGTGTGCGCCGCAGGCGACAGCGGAACCGCGACCTGCGCCGCGCCGACAACCCCGCGGCGCTGACCGTGGCCCGCTGTCGCGCGACGCCCTGGAACTGGCCGGCGCTTTCGCGCGTTGAGCTGCTCCTGCGCGTCGGGTCGGTGCCTGGCGCACAGACTGGTTCGCCGGCATGAAGCTGACGGTCGGTGTGATGGGGGCGAGCGGGGGTGAGCTGAGCGAGTCGGTCCGCCGGAAGGCCTACGATCTGGGGGAGGCCGTCGCTG
>JBGOVO010000233.1:0-6343 GCA_041478145.1 Methylomirabilia bacterium | reverse complement strand
GAGGCCAAGCGGCTCATGGCGGAAGCCGGGTACGCGAACGGGATCAAGAACCTCACGTTCCTCGTGCGCGACATCATCAGCTTCCGCCACTTGTCGTTGGCCATCCAGTCCATGCTCAAGGAGACGCTCAACATCGACATGAACCTGCGGACCGTGCAGATCTCCCAGTGGTTCGAGGAGGCGGCCGCCGGCAACTTCGACATCACGATCAGCGCGGTCGTCTCGACGCTCATGGATCCCTCCGACTACTTCACCGCCTGGTACGGCAAGGACGGCCCGCAGAACTACTCCTTACTGGACCAACGAGCACTTCCACGGATTGGCGCGCCAGATCGAGCGGGAAGTCGACGAGGGCAAGCGCAAGACGATGGTGCGCCAGGCGGAGGCCATCCTCGAGAATGACCCCCCGTTGATCCCCGTCGCGTACGAGAAGATCTACGACGCCTAGTACAACAAGGTGCGGGGGCAGAACCCGAACACGTTCTTCGGCATCTACGACGTGGTGCGCTGGGACACCGTCTCGATCGCGGGCTGGGGGGCCGACCTAGCGGCGCGGGGTCAGGTCGGAGAACGGTCCGGAGATGCGCACGATCTCGTTGAGCTGAAACGTCCCGCCCCGGATGACCGCGACGAGGAGATCGCCGGCAAGCCCGGCCGCGCGCGTCGCGGCGGTGATCGGCACGAAGGCGAGGCCGCGGGGCGCGTCGCCGTCGGTGAACCGCGCGAGGCTCATCCGGCTTCCGTCGGGGTTGACCGCGAACACCTCGCCGTTCTGGCGGTCGGAGACGAAGACGGCCCCGCCCGGGCCCGGGGCGAGGGCCTGGATCACCGGTCCCTCGAGCACGAGGCGCCGCTCCCCGTCGGGGCCCACCCGCCAGATCGCGCCCGGGCCCGCCTGCCAGGGCGCCTCGGCGCTGCCATCGCTGCCGATCCACAGGTGGTCGGTCCCGTCCACCGCGAGCGCGCGCGGGCGCGTGACGCGGACGAAACTGGGATCGAGCACGTGCCCGCTCGCGTCGAGGCGCAGGACCACCCCGCGGTCGCGATCGGCGACATAGACCGATCCGGCGGCGGTGACCGCCGTCCACTCCGGCTGGATCAGGAGCGGCGGCTGGCCGGGCTCCGGCGGCGAGCCCCCCGCGAAGAACTGCGTGCGCCCCTCGGCGAGCCGGTACAGGACGCCCACGCGGCGATCGCGGTCGAAGGTGGTCACGAACAGCTCGCGCCCGCCCCGTCCCCCGCTCACCTGCGCATTGGTGAGAGGCGGGCCGTGGAAGTAGCGCGCCTCGGTCTGGGGCGTGAATCGCGCTCCGCCCGCGGGGACCCGGTAGATGGCCGAGAGGTACTCGTACTCGCCGCCGCTGTATCGCCGGCCGGTGCGAGCCATGTAGAGGGCGCCGGTGTGGTCCACCGCCAGGGTGGCCGTCGAGGGAATGCCGCGCCCGCGCGGGCCGTCCGGGCCTCCGAACCCGTCGCCGGTCACGTAGACACGGACCGTGAAGCCCGGGGACAGGAGGATCTCGGCTCCCGCGGTGGCGGGCGCCAGCAGCGCCGCGACGAGGACCAGCCGGATCGCGAGACGGTGGCCCAGTCGGCGCGCGGTCATCGACCGGATCATAGCTTCCCGCGTCGGGCCGCTTCAAGAGAGGCCGGGGCCTTGACAAGGCCTGCGAGCCGGGTGTACTCATCGGCCCAGCCAACGGCGCTCACTTAGGTTCGTCTCTCCGCATGGTCCGCTCGCAACGCCGCGTTGCGACCAGGGGCGGGTTGCCCGACACGACCCTACACCACCGATCGGGAGGACCGACCATGAATCGACGCGTTCTCGTAGCCGGGCTAGCCCTCGTTTCCCTCGTGGCGCTCCTCGCGGGCCTCCCCGGAGGCCTGACCGCGCAGGGCAAGGTCGTCAAGATCGGCCTCTCCCTGCCGCTCACCGGCGCGGACGCCGACGGCGCCGACGCGATCATGAAGGGCGCCCAGATGGCCGTCGCCGAGATCAACGCCAAGGGCGGCGTGAAGGGCTACAAGCTCGAGGCGCTGGTCTACGACAGCGCCACCCCGGCGGCCGGCCAGTACGATCCGGCGCAGGCCGCCACCAACTACAAGAAGTTCATCGCGGACAGCCTCGTGATGGCGGCGGTCGGGCCGGTCATGAGCGGCGAGGGCAAGGCGATCTCGCCGATCCTGTCCGAGGCCGACATGGCCACCATCACCCCCAGCTCGACCAACCCCGACATCACCGATCCGAAGTTCCAGGCCCAGTACCGGCCCAAGGGCAAGGCGGTCTACTTCCGCACCGTGACCACCGACGCCTACCAGGGCCCGAACATGGCGAACTACCTCTTTCACGCGCAGAAGATCAAGACCGTCTACATCCTGGACGACGGCGGCGCCTTCGGGGTGGGCATCGCGGACAGCTTCCAGAAGCGCGTGGGCGAGCTGGGCGTGAAGATCGTCGGGCGGGATCGGCTCGATCCGAAGGAGGCCGACTACAAGACGATCCTCACCAAGATCAAGGGGCTCAACCCGGACGCGCTCTACTACGGCGGCGTCATGCAGGCCGCCGCCAAGCTCGCGCCCCAGGGCTACGAGGTGATGCCCCGCGTGATCAAGGCTGGCTCAGACGGAGTCTACGACCTGTCGTGGCCGAAGCAATCGGGCAAGGAGGCGGTCGAGGGCTGGTTCTGCTCGCAGGCCTCCCCGGAGCTGGTCACCTCGCAGAAGCTCGAGGCGTGGGTGACGAAGTTCAAGACGGACATGAAGCGCGACCCCACGAACTACGCGATCACCTCGTACAACGCGGTGCTCGTCGTGGCGGACGCGGTCGAGCGGACGGTCGCGGCCAGCAAGCCGCTGACGCGCTCGAATCTCCGTGACGCGATCCAGGCCACGAAGCTCGGCTCGATCCAGGGCCCGATCGCGTTCGACGCCAACGGCGACATCCTGACCCGGACGGTCTCGATCTACCAGTGGCGGGACGGCGAGATCAAGTACGTGGGAGTGGCCCCCGAAAAGTAGGCGGAGATCCTCCGTCCCGGCCGGCGTGCTCGGCGCGCCGGCCGGGCCATTCTCGCCATGAGCACGCTGGACGTTCTCCTCCAGCAGGTTGTCAACGGGCTCGCGCTCGGCATGATGTACGCCCTGCTCGCACTCGGCTTCACCATGGTCTACGGCATCATCGAGCTGATCAACTTCGCCCACTTCAGCGTCTTCATGACCGGGACGTTCGTGGGTCTCGTGGTGCTGAGCCTGATGGGGGTCACCGCGACCTCCAAGTCCCTCACCGGGCTCGCCCTGGTCGGCGTGCTGATCGCGCTCTTCCTGGTCACCATGGCCATCACCGGCCTGCTCGGGGTCCTGATCGAGCGGGTCTGCCTGCGCTCCCTGCGCAACGTCTCGGGGACCGCGCCGATGATCACCACCATCGGGGTGGCCTTCATCCTGATCAATGCCATGCTGCTCATCTTTGGCCCGCAGGCCCAGCGGTTCCCCCAGCTCCTCCCGAACTGGCGCTGGGAGCTGGGAGGCGCCGAGGTCACGTTCAAGCAGCTCGTGCTCTTCGTGGTCGGCCTGCTCCTGATGATCGCGCTGTCCCACGTGGTGCGGCGCACCACGCTCGGCAAGGCGATGCGGGCCACCGCCCAGGACGCCGACGCGGCCCGGATGATGGGCATCGACGTCGACCGGGTGATCGTGCTGACGTTTTTCCTGGGGTCGGCCCTGGCCGGGGCGGGCAGCCTGTTCTTCGGCCTCTACTACGGCTTCACCGGGTACTACATCGGCTACACCACCGGCCTGCGCGCCTTCACCTCGGCGGTGCTCGGGGGGATCGGGAGCATTCCCGGTGCGGTGCTGGGCGGCCTCTTCATCGGCCTCACCCAATCGCTCGGAGGCCAGCTCCTCGGCGTGAAGTGGACCGACGTGATCATCTTCTCGATCCTGATCGTGGTGATGGTCTTCCGGCCCAGCGGGCTCCTCGGCGCCCGGACCCCGCAGAAGGCCTGACGGTGAGCGCCCTCGCCGCGCGGCTCGGGGAGCGGCTGGGGCTCGCGCGCTGGCGCGCGCTTCCCATCGCCCGGCGGCGGCAGATCCTCGCCCCGGTGCTCCTGTCCATCGGTCTCGCCTTCCCCTTCGTGACGTCGAACGCGGGGAACGTGGACGCCGCCGCCAACGCCTACACCTACGTGCTCCTGGCCCTGGGGCTCAACATCGTGGTGGGCTTCGCGGGGCTGCTCGATCTGGGCTACGCCGCGTTCTTCGCCATCGGTGCCTACGGTTACGGTATCGCGGCCTCCGGGCAGCTCAAGCCGGAGTGGTCGAGCCTGTGGGCGCCGCTCGAATGGGCGGGGCAGGTGAGTCGCCTCGCGGTGCCCGGCCAGTCCGAGATCGTCCAGTTCCACTTCTCGTTCTGGCCCATGCTGGCCATCAGCGCGATCATCTGCGCCATCTTCGGCATGCTCTTCGGCGCGCCGACGCTCCGGCTCCGCGGCGACTACCTCGCCATCGTGACCCTGGGCTTCGGCGAGATCGTGCCGGTGGTCGCCCGCAACTGGGAGGGGCTCACCAACGGGGCGCAGGGGCTGGGCGGCATCCGCACCCCGAAGCTCTTCGGCTTCGACTTCGGCTTCTCGCCGTATCCCTACTACTTCCTCGGGCTCGGGCTCGTCGCGGTCGCGGTCTGGATCTCGATCCGGCTCCAGGAGTCGCGCCTGGGCCGCGCCTGGATGGCCATCCGCGAGGACGAGCTGGCCGCGGGCGCGATGGGGGTGAACCACGTCCACTACAAGCTGCTCGCCTTCGCGATGGGCGCGGCGGTGGGCGGGCTGGGCGGCACCTTCTACGTGGCCAAGCTGACCACCGCCACCCCGGACATGTTCACCTTCCCGGTCTCGGTCATGGTGCTGGTGATGGTGGTGCTCGGCGGGCTCGGGTCGATCCGCGGCGTGGTCCTGGCCGCGCTCTTCCTCGCCTTCCTCCAGTCGGTGATCCTCCAGGAGCTGACCGAGTACGTGCACGCGCTCGGGCGCCTGGTGGGGAACGACTTCCTGCAGCGGGTCGAGCTGATCACCTCGCTCGAGCTGATCTTCGGGCTCATCCTGGTCGTGATGATGATCTTCCGCCGCGAGGGTCTGTGGCCGGCGGTCCGGCGCGTGTCGGCGCTCACCCTCGAGCAGCAGTCGGTGGCACCCGCCCGCGGGGCCGCCGTGGAGCTCTCGTGGGCGCGTGCCGCGCCCGGCGCCGTCGGCCCCGGGCGCCCGCTGCTGGAGATCGAGAGCCTGCGGAAGAGCTTCGGAGGGGTCACCGCGGCCGACGACATCACGCTCACCGTCCACGCCGGAGAGCTGGTGAGCGTCATCGGCCCGAACGGATCCGGCAAGACCACGCTCTTCAACCTGATCACCGGGCTCATCGCGCCGGACGACGGCAGCATCCGCTTCGAAGGGGTCGAGATCGGGGGCCGGCCGTCCCACGAGATCGTGGCGCGCGGGGTGGCGCGGACCTTCCAGAACATCCGTCTGTTCAACAACCTGAGCGTGCTCGAGAACCTCCTGGTGGGCGAGCACACGCGCCTGCAGGCCGGGGTGCTGGGCGCGATCTTCCGGCCGCCCTGGGTGCGCGCGGAGGAGGAGCGGGCCGTGAAGAGCGCGCTGGAGGTCGTGGAGATCTTCGGCAACCGCCTGCGGCCCCGCCTCGATCACCCCGCGTACGGGCTCTCCTATGCCAACCGGCGCCGCACCGAGATCGGGCGCGCGATCATGACCCGGCCCAAGCTCCTGCTGCTGGACGAGCCGGCGGCGGGGATGAATCCGGCGGAGACGCTCGAGCTGATGGACCTGATCCGGGCCGTCCGCGGGTTCGGCGTCACCGTGGTCCTGATCGAGCACAAGCTCGACGTGGTCATGGACATCTCCGACCGCGTCGTCGTGCTCGACCACGGGGTGAAGATCGCGGAGGGCGCGCCGGCCCAGGTCCGCGGCGACGAGCGCGTCATCGAGGCCTACCTGGGCCGCCGGCGGCGCGCGGCGTGAGGGCGGCGGGCGGGGTCCTGCTCGACTTCCGCGACGTCCATACCCACTACGGCTCGCTCCACGTGCTCAAGGGCGTGACCTACGAGATCCGCGAGGGGGAGATCGTCTCGCTGCTCGGGGGCAACGCCTCCGGCAAGTCCACCACCATGAAGACGGTGCTGGGGCTGGTGCGGCCGAGCGAGGGCACGGTCAGCTTCCGCGGCGAGCCGATCCACGCCCTGCGCACGAGCGAGATCGTCAAGCGCGGGATCGCCCCGGTGCCCGAGGGGCGGCGCGTGTTCCCCCGCATGACCATCCTCGAGAACCTCGAGATG
>JBGOVO010000462.1:0-2514 GCA_041478145.1 Methylomirabilia bacterium | reverse complement strand
GCTGTATCGCTTGCGGTGATCCACCTCCTGCTTCCCTCTCCCCTCCGGGGAGAGGGCCAGGGTGAGGGGGAAGCCCGCGGACACTCGTTTACTTCTTCAGGCTCTTCAGCTGCGGGGGCCCAGAGATGGCCCCCGCACTCCCCCAGCTTGCGGACAACCGGTTGGCGCTCGTATTCCCCGACCGTTCGCTCTCCGTGACTTCTGCCGCAATCTTCGATATGGATGGGGTGCTGATCGACAGTGGCGCGCACCATCGGCACGCGTGGCGGGCGCTGCTGGCCGAGCTGGGCGCCGAGCCCGCCGACCCCGAGCACTGGCGCCTGACCATCGGTCGCCCCAGCGAGGAGGCGATCCCGCTCCTGCTGGGCCGGCGGGTGAGCGGCGCCGAGGCGCGCCGCCTCGCCCGCCGCAAGCGCGACCTCTACCAGGAGCGCGCCCAGGCCGGCCTCGAGCCAGTGCCGGGCGTGCTCTCGTTCCTGGAGTCGCTGGCGCGCGTCGACGTCCCGCGGGCGGTTGGCACCTCCGCCTCGCGCTGGGACGCGGAACGGCTCCTCGACGATCTGGGCCTGCTGCGCTATTTCGACGTCGTCGTCACCGCCGACGACGTCATGCTGGGCAAGCCCGACCCGGAGGTGTGGACCCAGGCCGCGCGCCGGTTGAAGGTCACCCCCGGCCACTGCGTGGTCTTCGAGGACGCGCCGGTGGGCCTGCACGCCGCGCGCGCCGCCGGCATGCGCGCCATCGGCGTCACCACCGCGCACACCGACACCGAGCTACGGGCCGCCGGCGCGGAGCGGACCATCCCCGACTTCCAGGGACTCGCGTGGAGCCGCATCGCCCGGCCGTGAGCACGGCCGGCTTCTGGGACGGCCTCTACGCCGGCGGCAACGACGGCTGGGAGCTCGGCACGCACGCGCCGGCGCTCGAGGACTGGCTGAACGCGGGCGGCGCCTTCGAGGCCGGGCCCGCCCCTCGCGTGGCGGTGCCCGGCTCCGGGAGAGGTCATGACGCGCGGCTCCTGGCGCGTCGGGGCTATCGCGTCTCGGCCTTCGACTTCGCGGCGGCGGCGGTGACCGAGGCCCGCCGCCTCGCGGCCGCCGACGGCGTCGCGGTGGCCGTCGAGCGGCGGGACATCTTCACCCTCGGCCGCGACTTCGTCGGGGCCTTCGACGGCGTCTGGGAGTACACCTGCTTCTGCGCCATCGATCCGGCCCGCCGCGAGGAGTACGCCCGCGTCCTCCACACCATCCTGCGGCCGGGCGGGCTCCTGCTCGCCTGCTTCTACCCGCTGCGCGAGGGCGGCGACGGCCCGCCCTTCCCGGTCTCCCGCGCCGACATCGACCGCGCGCTCGCCGGGCACTTCACCGTGCTCGAGGCCGGACCGCCGGCCCGCTCGGTCGAGCGGCGCCAAGGGCTCGAGTGGCTCGTCCTCGCCCGGCGCGACCCATCCTGACGTTGACCGGCCGCGAGAGCGTGTGCTAGGTTTGGGCACTTTTCTCGCCCCGACCCTCGGAGCAACCCGCAACCACATGAGGAGGCAGACCATGAGGTCTCCGCGCATCCTGGCGGTCCTGACCGTGATCGGCGCCCTCGCGCTGCTCGGCGCATCCGCGGCGCCGGCTGACGCGCAGGCCCAGACCATCAAGATCGGCACGCTCTACGACCACTCCGGCCCCTTCTCCGCCGCCGGATCGCTCAACTGCTGGCGCGGCGCCAAGATGATGATCGACTACATCAACGAGAAGGGTGGCGTCCTCGGCAAGTACAAGATCGTCCAGGTGGACGGCGACAGCCAGTCCAAGGCGGACGTGGCCATCAACGAGGCCGAGCGGCTGCTCAACGTCGAGAAGGTGGACATCCTGGCCGGCGTCTACTCGAGCGCCCACGCCGTCCCGATCGCGGAGCGGGTGGACAAGCAGAAGAAGTTCCTGTGGATCACCACCGCCATCGCGGACGCGGTCCTGAAGGACCGGAACCTCCAGTACACCTTCCGGCCCCAGCCCAACGGCAGCCTCTTCGGCACCGGCAGCGTGGACTACATCGCGGCCTACGCGCAGGATCGGTTGAAGAAGGCCCCCAAGGACGTGCGCATCGCCATCATCTACGAGGACGGGCCGTATGGCGCCGGCGTGGCCGCCGCCAACGAAGCCGAGGGCAAGAAGCTGGGCATGCAGGTCGTGCTGAAGGAAGGCTACTCGGCGCAGGCCGCGGATCTCTCCTCGCTGGTGACCAAGCTGCGGGCGAACCGGCCCGACGTCCTGTTCCACACCGGCTACAACCCGGACATCAACCTGTTCCTCCGCCAGGCCAAGGAGCAGGGCCTGCGCGTGAAGGCCTACCTGGGCCACGGGGCCGGGCACAGTCAGCTCGACAAGCTGAAGGAAGCCTTCGGCAACGAGGTGGAGGGCTTCCACACCGCGGACCCGCCCGCCTCCCAGCTCATCGACCCGAAGAACCTCAAGCCGGGCGTGGCCGACCTGACCCAGGAGATGGTGAAGCGCTACAAGGCCTTCG
>JBGOVO010000246.1:0-6020 GCA_041478145.1 Methylomirabilia bacterium | reverse complement strand
TGATCGACATCGAGGCCCTCCGGGACCACCGGGCCCGCGCCCAGTGGGACAACTGGATGAAGGACCTGCGCACCGAGCTCTACGGTATGCTCTACGAGAAGCCCATCTATCCCAAGAACCTCTATCTCAAGCGCGCGCCCATGAAGCACAAGGAGTACCGCGAGAAGGTCATCAAGCGCCAGATCCGCCTCATGCACGACCGCGGGATCTGGGCCAAGCCCGCACGGTAGCGGGCGCGATCACCGGAGATCACCGCTCATGTCCAACACCAGCCCCACCGCGCTGCTGCTGAACGCGGGTCACGCGATGGACCATCTCTTCCTGCTCATCTTCGCCACCGCGGTCTCCGCCATCGCGGCGGAGTGGGGCATGGTGTGGCAGGACCTCATGCCCTATACCGTCGGCGCCTTCGTGCTGTTCGGGCTGGGCTCGCTGCCCGCCGGGCGGCTGGGCGACCTCTGGGGCCGCCGGGCCATGATGGTCATCTTCTTCCTCGGGCTCGGCGCAGCGGGCCTCCTGGTGGCCGCGGCGCGGAGCCCGTGGCAGCTCGCGGCCGCGCTCACCGTGATGGGCGCCTTCGCCGCCATCTACCACCCGGTGGGCATCCCGATGATCGTGCAGAACTCGACGCGCCCCGGCTTCACCATCGGGCTCAACGGCCTGGCCGGCAACCTGGGCATCGCGCTGGCCGCGGTCCTGACCGGCTTCCTGGTGCAGCGGGTGGGCTGGCGGATGGCCTTCGCGGTCCCCGCCCTGCTCGCCATCGCCTGTGGAGTTCTCTTCGCCGTCATAGTCCCGCGTGAGGAGATGGCGCCGGCGCGGAAGCCCAAGCGCTCGGTGGACCTGCCCGCCCCCGTCCTGATGCGCGTCTTCTCCGTCATGACGCTGGCCGCGGTCTCGGGCAGCATGATCTTCAACTTCACCACCAACGGCAACAACCAGCTCCTCGCCGAGCGGCTGCGCGGGCTGGTCGAGGATCCGGCCCGGCTCGGCGTGCTCCTGGCCCTGGTCTACACCGTCGCCTCCTTCGCGCAGATCGTGGTGGGCCGTCTCATCGACCGCTACCCGCTCAAGTCGGTCTACCTGCCGATCGTGGCCGCCCAGGTGCCCCTCTTCGTGCTGGCCGCGAACGCGCAGGGCTGGGTGCTCTACGCAATCGTCCTCGTCTTCATGGTGTTCGTCTTCGGCGCCATCCCGTTCATCGACGCCATGATCGTGCAGTACGTGGACGACCGCATGCGCTCCCGCGTGGCCGGCATGCGCCTGGCCGTCTCCTTCGGGGTGAGCGCCCTCGCCGTCTACCTGCTGGGGCCCACCGTCAAGGCGGCCGGCTTCACCACGCTGCTGCTGGTCATGGCCGGCATCTCCGCCTCCACCACGCTGTTCGTCTCGCTGCTGCCCGGGCGCCTCCCCACGACCGCCCCGGCCTCCGCGCCGGCGCCGGCGCGCTAGCGCGGCCGGGCCCCGGGGCCGCATGGTCGATCCGGCCTTCACTCCGGAGGGGCACCGGTTCGCGGAGACGCGCTGGTTCGACGACCTCCAGGTGGGCGAGCGCTTCTACATCCCCTCGCGCACGATGACGGAGGCGCTCTTCGCCGCGTTCCAGCTCGCCTCCGCCGACAACCACCCGATCCACTACGACCGCGAGTACTGCCACCGCCACGGCCATCGCGATCTCCTCGCCCACGGCCTCCTCGTGACCGCGCAGGCGGCGGCGGGGGCGGGCCTGTTCCCGCACGTGATCGGAGACTCCCTCGTCGCGTTCCTCGAGCAATCCTCGCGCTTCCTCAAGCCCGTCTACGCGGGCGACACGGTCTATCCGCGGCTCGAGATCACGCGGCTCGAGCCCGGGCGCACCACCGGTGTCGTGGTCATGCGCGCCACCGTGCACAACCAGGCGGGCGACCTCGTGATGGAGGGCGAGCACCGGTACCTGCTCCGGCGGAAGTCGCCGGCCTGATCACTCGCTCTTGTCCACCGCCTCCTGGCCCAAGCCGGTGAGCCCGGGCGTCCGGCCCGCCCGCGCGCGGCCCCGTCTCGCCCGGCGCCGCCCGGAGGCCCGCCGCTGGCTGATCGTCGCGGCCCTCTTCGTGGTCACCTACGGCGTCTCCACACCGCTCGCGGCCTACGGCGTCTTCCTGCCCGTGCTCGCGGAGCACTTCGGCTGGAGCCGCGGCGCCATCTCCGCCGCCCTGTCCGTCAACCTGCTGGTGGGCGGGCTGGCCGGGTTCGTGGTCGGCACGCTGGCGGACCGGCACGGCCCGCGCGCCCTGCTCGCGACCACGGTGGCGCTGGCCGGCATCGCCTTCGCCCTCGTCTCCGCGGTGAACGCCCTCTGGCAGCTCTATCTCCTCGTGGGGCTCATGGGCGGCGTGGGCATGTCGAGCTTCTACCTCCTGACCACCGCGACGGTGACGCACTGGTTCGACGAGCGCCGCGGCCTCGCGCTCGCGCTGGTCCTGGTGGGCTTCAACCTCGGCTACATCACCGGCGGCCCCCTCACGGCCTGGCTCATCACCAAGCTCGGGTGGCGGGCCGCGTACTACGTGCTCGGCAGCGGCTGCGGGCTCATGACGACCTGCGCGGCCCTGACCGTGCGCCTGCCCCGGCGCGCCGAGCGGGCCGCGCTGCACCGGCCCGCGCCGACGCGCGCCGCCGCCGCCTCCGGCACCACGCTGCGCCAATCCCTCGCCGATCCGCGCCAGTGGGCGCTGAACGTCTCGTGGCTCCTGCTCGGCGGACTGGCGATCATGATCTCGGTGCACGCCGTCCCCTTCGCCCGGGATCAGGGGGTGAGCCTGGCCGGCGCCTCGCTGGCCCTCACCGCCTACGGGATCGGGTCCGTGGTGGGGCGACTGATCTCGGGCGCGGTGTCGGATCGCCTGGGCACGCGGGTCACGATCGGAACGGCCTACCTGCTCGAGATCGTCGCGCTGCTCGCGCTCCTGTGGTTCCCGTCGCGCGCGGCCCTGCTGGCCTCGCTGGTGGCGTTCGGCGCCGGCTTCGCCGCCTCCGACACGATGATCGCGAAGGTGATCCCGGAGGTGTTCGGCCTCAGGGCGATCGGCGCCATCATGGGCATGCTGACGCTCGGCTGGCGCCTCGGGGCCGCGATCGGGCCCGCGGCCGCGGGCTTCCTCTACGACCTCACCGGCTCCTACACGGTGCCGTTCGGGGCGGCCCCGATCGTCGTCCTCGTGAGCTGGGGGCTCTTCATCTGGAGCACCCGAGGTGGCCGGCCCTGACGACGCGCTAGCGCATGTTGCCGGTGTGGCCGAGCGAGTAGCGGCCGGGCTGCGGCCAGACGGTGAGGCCGTGCGGCTCCTTCCCGACCGGGATGCTGCGCACCTCGCCGGTGGTGGTGTCGATGGCGTACACCACGTTGTCGAAGCGGCCGGAGAGCCAGAGCACCTTGCCGTCCACGCTCACGTTGCCCATGTCGGGGCTGCCGCCGCCCGGGATCGGCCACGTGGCCACGATCTGGCGCGTGGCGAAGTCGATGACGGAGACGCTGCCCTTGCCGCGCGGGGGGCCGTACACGTGCGCGGAGCCCCGGTTGGCCACGTAGAGGCGGGTGCCGTCGCGGCTCGGGTAGAGGCCGTGCGCGCCGATGCCCGTCTTGATGAAGCCGGTCTCGGTGAACGACGCGCCGTCGACCACGAAGATTCCGCCCGCCTTCATGTCCGCCACGAAGAAGAGCTTGCCGTCGGGAGAGACGCGGATGTCCTGCGGCATGCCGCCCCGCGAGAGCTTGAGATAGCCCAGGACCTTGCGCCCCACGAGATCGATCCGGACCAGGCCGCCGTGGAACTCGCAGGTGAAGATGACGACGCGGCCGTCGATGGAGAAGTCGGCGTGGTTGATCCCCTTGCACTGGTCCACCGCGAGAGAGCCCTGGAGCGCCATCGTCTGCGGATCGCGGAAGTCGAGCCGCTTGAGAGCCTCCGCCACCACGATGGCGGACCGCCCGTCCGGGGTGAAGTACATGTTGTACGGATCGTCCACCGCGATCGTCTTGCCCGGCTTGCCGGTGGTGGGATCGATGGGCGTGAGGCTTCCGTCGGTGCGCCCCTCCGCGTTGTTGGTCACCCAGAGCGTCTTGAGGTCCCACGAGGGGACGACGTGCTGGGGATTCACGCCCACCGGGAAGCGATCGACCACCTTCATGGTGGCGGGGTCGATCACCGAGACGTCGTTGCCCTGACGATTCGGCACGTAGACGCGCGGCAGCGCGCCCGCCACCGCGGGGCTCAGCTTGTCCGGGCGGATCTCGCTGTAGAGGTTGGCGGGATCCACCACCGGCGGCATGCCGGGAACCGTCTCGACGGGACGCGTGACGGGCTGGGCGGCCGCGACGCCGGCCCAGAGGCAAATCATGAGAGCGATCGAGCGCGACCTGGCCGCCATACGAGTCATCTCCTCAACGCTGCGTGATGGATTTCCGGATGGCCTCGACCGTCCGGGTGACGATCAGCTCGGCGCCGGCCCGTCCCAGCTCGGCGGTGGCGCGGGTCGGGTCGCCGTCCACGCCATCGCCCTCGCGGCCGGGGCGCAGGCGGTCGGTCCGCACCAGCCGCGCGTCGGTCGCCAGCATCAGGGCGGTATCCGTGAGCCCGGCGTGGCGGCCCAGCTCGGCGTCGCGATAGCCCCGGCCCTTCAGGAGCTGGGACACCTCGACCTCGCTGGCCCGATAGTATTCCTCGATCGCGTGGACCCGCGCCGGGGTCGCCGCCCACGCGCGATTGAGCCGCGCCGCCACCGCCTTCTGGCCCGCCTGGGTGGACCCGTGATCGCCGAGCAAGACGATATTACGGAAGCCGTGGAGCTTGAAGCTCTGCGCCGCGGCCTCGATCACCTTCTGGAAGGCGTCCTCGGGCGTGGTGATCGTGCCCGGGAAGCGCATGTGGCCGGTCGGAGGGGCGACCCCGCCCTCCGGGACGTAGGCGATCACCGGCGCCACCAGGGCATCCCCGAGCGCCCGCGCGATCCGGTCCGCGAGGATCTTCACCCGCGCGTTGTGCTTGCCCAGGGCCATGTGCGGGCCGTTCTGCTCGGTGCCCCCCGCGGGGATGATGATCGTGGTCTTCCCCGCCCGGATGGCGTCGCGCACTTCCGTCCACGTCAGCTCCTCCAGCGACACGGTGTCGGGAGCCTGGGCCGAGGCGCCCACCGTCGACGTCAGGACCGCGCACACGATCGCCGCCGCGAGCTTGCCGTGCATCACACCGATCATAAGCCGTAACGATTTCCCCCCCGCCAATGTTTCCCGGCCGCGCGCTTGACAGGTGGAAGCGTCCAGCCTAGTGTTCCCCCGTGGAAGTCAGGTCCGAAGGGGTGGTCGGCTCGACGGTCGTCGTGCCACACCGACTTCGATGGAGCCGCCAGGTCCGCCGCGTCACCCACAGCGTCGTGGTCGTCGCGGGCGCGCTGTGCGTGGCCCTCATCGTGTTGGTGGCGGTCTTCGCCGGCTGGATCGCGCCCCAGGAGCCCGATGAGCAGAACTTCGACCTGGTCGAGGCCCGGCCGGGCGCCAAGGCGCTCTTCGGCACCGACCGCTTCGGGCGCGACGTGCTGAGCCGCGTGATCCACGGCACCCGCATCTCGCTCTACGTGGCGGTCACGTCCATCGTGGTCGCGATGGCGGCGGGCGGCGCGCTCGGCCTCGCGGGCGGCTACCAGGGCGGCGCGTGGGACAACGTGATCAACCGCGTGCTCGACGTCTTCTTCAGCATCCCGGGGCTGCTCCTGTCCGTCGGCGTCGCGGCCATGCGCGGCCCCGGGGTGAACAGCGCGGTCATCGCCATCGCGGTCGTCTACGTCCCGCTCTTCGCGCGCGTGATGCGCGGCCCCGTGCTCGCCGAGCGCGAGAAGGAGTACGTCGAGGCCATCCGCTCGCTCGGGGCCACCCGCTGGGTGGTGGCGCTCAAGCACGTGCTACCCAACGTCATGTCCCCGTTCGTGGTCCAGGGCACGGTGGCCCTGTCGCAGGCCATTCTCATCGAAGCGTCATTGAGCTATCT
>JBGOVO010000229.1:0-6397 GCA_041478145.1 Methylomirabilia bacterium | reverse complement strand
TATGGTAGCATGGCCTTCCATGAAGATCGGTCTCGTCGGGCTGCCCAAGAGTGGAAAGACGTCGCTCTTCAACCTGCTCACCGGCTCGAGCGTCGCCACGTCGTCCTTCGGCACCGCGCGCGGCGAGATGCACGCGGGGGTGGCGCGCGTGCCCGACGCGCGCGTGGACCGGCTCACCACGCTCTTCAAGCCGAAGAAGACGACCTTCGCCACGTTCGAGGTGGTGGACCTGGCCGGCATCGCCAAGGGCGAGCGGCAGGGGCTCGAGGCCAAGGAGTTCCGCAACGCCGACGCGCTGCTGCACGTGGTGCGCGCCTTTCCGGACGCGACCGGCGCGGCGGCGGATCCCGCCGGCGACATCGACGATCTGGAGACCGAGCTGATCCTGGCCGACCTCGAGGTGGTGGAGCGTCGGCTGGAGCGGCTCGAGGCCCAGCTCAAGAAGAAGCGCACCGACGCCGACGCCCACGAGCAGGCGGTCCTGCTCAAGCTCAAGCCCGGGCTCGAGTCGGGGCGGCCGATCCGGGCGATGGGACTCCCCGACGACGAGACGCGGGCCATTCGCGGCTTCACCTTCCTCTCGCAGAAGCCGATCCTCCATTGCCTGAACCTCGCCGAGAAAGAGATCGCGCGCGGCCTGCGCCTCGCCGAGGGCTTCGGCCTCCAGGCGGTGTCCGAGCGGCCGGCCACGCGGCTCGGGTGGGTGTCCGCGGTGATCGAGGCGGAGGTCGCGCAGCTCGACGGGCCCGAGCAGGCCGCGTTCCTCGCCGAGCTCGGCCTGACCGAGCCCGCCATTCGCCGCGTGCTCGAGGACTGCTACGCGCTGCTGGGGCTCATCTCGTTCTTCACGGTGGGCGAGGACGAGGTGCGGGCCTGGTCCATCCCGCGCGGTACCCGCGCGCAGGACGCCGCCGGCGCGATCCACTCCGACATCGCCCGGGGCTTCATTCGCGCCGAGGTGGTGGGCTACGACGAGCTGTTGGCCGTCGAGGGCTCGATGGCGGCCGCGCGCGAGCGCGGCCGGCTACGCCTGGAGGGCAAGGACTACGAGGTGCAGAACGGCGAGATCTGCCACTTCCGCTTCAACGTCGCGAAATAAGCGCGCGCGGTACTTGCCAGGCGAGGCGCAGTGGCTTGGCGAGGCGCAGCCGAAGGCGAGCCGAGCGAATAAGTAAAGAAGTCACCGTTTCCGCGCCAACTCCCCCCGCAGCACCCCCGACACCGCCCAATGGCGGTCGCTGACCATCTCGCCGCGCAGCGCGTCGAGCCCCGCCCGCTTCAACTGAGCCCTCACGTCCGCGAGCGTGAAGGCGGCACAGAGCGAGTGGAAGAAGTCGCGCTTGAGCACCTCCGGCTCGCCGCCCGCGTGCGTCTCCACGATCTCGCCGGCCCGCTCGAGTGATTCCGGCCGGTGCAGGTCCATCACCAGCACCGCGGCGCCCTCGCGGCCGAGGCGCGCGACCTCAGACCAGAACACGTCCGGGCGCGGCAGGTGGTGCAGCAGGCTGTTGGACACGATGCCGTCGAAGCCGCCGGGGGGCCGCTCGAGTCCCGGCAGTCGCGCGCACACGAGGCGCACGCGCGACTCGAGGCCGGCGGCGGCGAGGGCCTTCCGTCCGGGGGCGAGCATGGCTTCCGAGCCGTCCACCGCGGTCACCGTGACGCCGGGCAGCGTGCGGCAGAAGCGGATCGGGATGTCGGCCGGCCCGCAGCCCAGGTCCGCGAGCCGCCCGCGATCGAAGTCGGGGAAGCGCGCGCGGAAGCGGTCCACGAAGCCCTGGTTGACGGACGCGAAGTCCGCCGCCGCGTAGGCCTCCGCCTGGTCCGCATCGGTCATCAGCTCGGGCTCGAGCACGCGGTCCATCGATGCGACGGCCGTCGTCTACTGCTGCGGCCGGATGAAGCCGAGGTGGGGCGCGCCCCCGAGGGACTTGATCACACCCACGAGGACCGCGTCCGATACGCCATTCGGCAGCACGCACCCGGCCCCCAGGATGATGCCGCGGCCACCCGTCTGGGTGAGCGCGTCCTGGGCCTGCGCCGAGGCGGCCTCCGGATCGCCGTCCTTGAGCACGGTCCATTGATCGAGACCGCCGATGATCGCGCCCGGCACGCGCGCCTGTCCGTTCCGGAGCGCCGGGCCCGCGCGGCGGTCGTCCCAGTTCCACGCATCGGCGGGCAGACTCGCCAGCCGGTCGAAGAGCAGATGCTCGCCGTGGCAATGCAGGACGGTCAGCTTCGACTTGGGCCGCACGGCTTCCAGGATCCGCCGGTCATAGGGCTCGCCGAAGCGCCGGTACTCCTCATCGGTGTGGAAGTCGGTGCTGGCGGCCTGGATGGAGTAGAAGAAGCCCTCCGCGGCCTCCCGGAAGCAGGCCTCCGCGAAGGCCAGGATGGTCTCGGTGATGGCCTCGAGCGCGTCGGTGACCGCCTGCGGGTTCTCCGTGAGATCGTAGTTGAGCCGGTCGCCCGAGAGCTTGCGCGCGAGTGACAGCGGGCTGAACACCGTCGGCATCGTCGAGCAGTCGGCCCGCTTGTCCACCACGCAGCGGATGATCGTCTCGAGGTGCGAGGCCCACGCGGTCGACTCCATCTTCACGGGGCGGATCTTCTTCCAGTCCGCGGGCGCGTTGACGGCGTGACGCGCGCAGGGCCGGTGGCCGTCCGGCCGGACCTCCCGGCTCTCGACGCACCCCCAGTCCTCGACCGCGTAGCCGCCCGTCGGCGTCACCTTGAGAAAGTCGGACTGGTAGCGCTCGTGGAAGCGCAGCGTGGACTGGGCCAGGGCCGCCGGGTTCTCGTCCACGTCCGGGAAGTGGCGCCAGAAGGCGTAGGGCGGCCGATCGGTGGGCTGCCGCTTCAGCGCCGCCTGCACGCGCTCGAACTTGGTCATGGCGCCTCCAGGATGATGTACCCGTCCCGTACCGCGGGCCGCCCGTCGTCCGCGAGCGCCTCGAAGCGTACCACGGGGCCCTCGGGCGACCGCTCCGGGGCCCGGCCGCGCACCACGAGGCGCGAGGGCAGCCGCACCATGGCGCCGAAGCGACAGCCGACCCCGCGCACCGCCGCGGCGGACCCGTGCTCGAGCCGGCGCAGCGCCTGCGAGATCGCGAGCGCCAGCGTGGCGGTGCCGTGCAGGATGATGTCGGGCAGGCCGGCGCCGAGGGCGACGGCGCGGTCGGTGTGGATGGGATTCCAGATCCGCGCGCACTCCGTGTAGACGTGGGCGAGGGTGGGGGCGATGGGCACTTCGGCGGACCACCCCTCGGCACTGGATCCCTCGGTACCAGACCACCCCTCGGCACCAGACCCCTCACCCGGCCCTCTCCCCTGAGGGGAGAGGGTGTCGGGTGGTGCGTCCTGGGACTCGCAGTCCACGCCCAGGTAGAGAGAGCCGTACTCGGTCGTCGTCACGGGGCGGCCCGCCGCGTCCGCCGTTTCCATGCGCAGGACCATGTAGGCGCCGGGCGTGCGTCTCTCGAGCATCGCGACGGTAGCGGTGGTGCGGAGCCGATCGCCCGGTCGGAGCGGCCGGTGCAGGGTGAGGCGATGGGTGGCGTGCACGCCGCGCACCGCGATGTCGTCCGGCAGCGCCTTGGCGCGGACGTCGAGCGCGAGCGGCCACTCGTAGCAGACCGGGAAGAGCGGGTGGGCGAGGATGCCGCCCGGCCGCGTGGTGTCGAAATATTCGGGCGCGCTCTCCCCGAGGGGGGCCGCGTAGGCCATCAGCCAGCGGGCGTCGATCTCCTGCTCGCGCGGGCCCACCGTGATGCCGACCACGGAGGCGGGGATGCGCATGGGCAAGCGCCCCCTCACCCTGCCCTCTCCCCAGGGGGGAGAGGGGGAGTGCGCGGGAAGTTCATGCAGTCCACGAAGATGGCCTCGAAATCGGGATGCGCGGCGAGGGAGACGTGCTCGATGCGCCGGGCGATCACCTCCGCGTGGGCCCGCTCGGCCTCGGAGACGAGTGCGAGCTGCGCGCCGAGCGCCGCCGCGTTCCCGACGTAGCGGATCTTCTCCTCGGGCAGCCCGGGTGGGATGAGGCCGATGCGGAGCGCGCTCCGGACGGAGAGGTAGTTGCCGAAGCCGCCCGCCAGCATCAGCTCGTCCACCCGCTCGGTGGGGACACCGGCCACGTGCTGGAGCATCGCCACCCCGGAGGCGATGGCGCCCTTGCAGAGCTGCACCTGCCGGATGTCGTCCTGGGTGAGCGTGATCTCCCGCTCGGCGCCGTGCTCGCCGAGGCGCGCGAGCACGACGAGCCGCTCCTCCCCGCGCATCTCGACGCGCGCGCGGATGGGCGCGGGCAGCCGGTCGCGGGCCTCCAGGTCGATGAGACCGGTCCAGTCCACCACGCCGAGGTCGAGCAGCGCCGCCACCGCGTCCACGAGGCCGGAGCCGCAGAGGCCCTGCGCGGGGCCGTCGCCGATGGTGTGCAGGCGGAGCCCGCCGTCCTCGACGCTGACCCGGTCGATGGCGCCGATGGCCGCGCGCATGCCGTGACGGATCTGCGCGCCCTCCAGCGCGGGGCCCGCGGGAGCGGAGCAGGCCCACAGGCGCTCGCGCGAGCCCAGCACGACTTCGCCATTCGTGCCGATGTCGACCGCGATGCGAAGCGTGGGGGACTCGTCGAGCCGCGTGGCGAGCGTCACCGCTACCGCGTCGGCGCCCACGAAGCCCGCCACCAGAGGCAGCAGGCAGACCCGCGCCTCGGGGGGCAGCTTGAGAAACAGATCGCGCGCGGGGAGCGTGAGCGGATGCCGCATGACCGGCGCGTAGGGGGCGAGCCCCACGTAGGAGGGATCGATGCCGAGGAGGAGGTGGTGCATGCAGGTGTTGCCCACGATCACGACCTTGTAGATCCACTTGGCGAGCACGCCCGACTCGCGCGTGATCTGCTCGATGTGCTGGTTGAGCAGGCCGATGATCCGGCTCTGGAGCTTGCGCAGGTTGCCCGCGTCGAACTGGGCGAAGGCGATGCGAGACATCAGGTCGCCCCCGAACACCGCCTGCGGGTTCAGGCTCGACACCGCCGCGAGCTGCTCGCCCGACTCGAGCTCCATGAGCGTCGTCACCACGCTGGTGGTGCCGATGTCGATGGCGAGGCCGAACTTCAGGAGGGCGGTGTCGCCCGCCTCCACCGCCAGCACCTGGCGGCCGAAGGTGGTCACGGTGACCTCGCCGTCCCGCTCGCGCAGCGTGGCGGGCAGGCTCTTGAGCACCGTGACCGGGACGTCCTGCCCCGTCTGGCCCGCGGCGGCGAGCAGGCTCTCCAGATCCGACGTCTGGAGGTGCTCGTCCTTCGAGAGCGCGACGGTCACCACCCGCTTGCGGATTCCCGCGTCGATCGAGACCGGCGCGGGGGCCCCGGCCGGCCGCTCGCCGCCCAGGATCTGGAAGGTGGTGTCGTCGAGCGGGGGCGCGATCTGGACGGTGACCGGCTCGGTGACGGGCCATTGACAGGAGAGCCGGTAGCCCTCGCGCACGAGCGCGTCGCCGAGCTGCAGCTCGTCCATGATCGTGGGCGGCGGCGCGGTGCCCGCGACCAGCTTCACCCGGCACGAGGTGCACCGTCCGCGCCCGCCGCAGGTGGCGGTGATGTCGATGGCGCCGGCCTGCGCCGCTTTCAGGATGGTCGTGCCGGGCTTCGTGTCCAGGACGTGAGGGCCGGGCAGGATGGTCAGCGGGATGGCCATTCGGGCGCAGGATACCACTTCTTCCTTGACTTTCCGCGGGGCTATGCCGATAGTAGCCCAACCCGTCACAGGGCTTCGGCGGGCACTGCTTCGGGGGGTGTGTTGCTCCGCTACCTCGTCTATCGCCTCCTCTGGTTGGTTCCGACGCTCCTCGCGATGGCGCTCGTCACCTTCCTGGTGATGCACGCCACCCCGGGCAGCCCCCTCGACCCGGTCGCGGAGGGGGCCAACCCGCTATCGCCCGAGGCGCAGAAGAACCTCGCCGCGGTCTACGGCCTCGACAAGCCGCTCTACGTGCAGTTCGGCATCTTCTTGACAAAGGCGCTGCGCGGTGACTTCGGGACGTCCTTCGTCTACAAGACTCGCACGGTGGCCGAGATCATGGTGGAGACGTTCCCGATCTCCCTGCTGCTCGGCAGCATGGCCCTGGCCCTGGCGGTGGGGGGCGGCCTCACCCTCGGGGTGCTGGCCGCGGTCTACCAGAACCGATCCTGGGACTACGTCTCGGTGAGCGTGGCGACCCTCGGCGTCAGCGTGCCGAACTTCGTGCTGGCCGTGTTCCTGATCGTCCTCTTCTCTTTCGTCCTGCCCATCTTCCCGACTGGGGGGTGGAACTCGCCGCAGGACTGGGTGCTGCCGACGGTCACGCTCGCGCTGGCCCCGATGGGCATCATCGCGCGCTTCACGCGCTCGAGCATGCT